>CAJLCG010000014.1 GCA_905205085.1 uncultured Oscillospiraceae bacterium | reverse complement strand
GGCTATAAGCCGCGCGGTTTTTTGCTTTGAATCTGGTTACTTAGCAACATTCTCACAAAAACGCATCAGAATCTGAGCCAACTCAGCCCGGGTGGCGCCGCTGGTGGGAGCCAGCTTTCCGCCGTCCTTACCGGACAGCAGAGACTCACCCACGGCCCACTCCACAGAGGGCAGTGCCCAACTGGAGATGGATTTCGCATCCGCAAAACCGCTCACATCCCCCTTGGCACTCACGTCGTAGCCCTTATTCTTGGCATAGCCATTGAGAATCAGAGCCATCTGCTCCCGGGTCAGGGTATCATTGGGACCAAACTTGTCCGCGGAGTAGCCTCCGATAATTCCCTTCTGGGTTGCCCACAGCACCGCGTTGTAGTACCAGGCATCCTTGGCTACATCCTTGAAGGTCAGCTCACCGGATACCGCAGGATTGCCCTCCATGCTGTACAGCACGGTGACCAGCATGGCCCGGTTCATGGTAACATCGGGGCCAAAGGTGGTCGCGCTGGTGCCGCTGAAGAGGTTATTCTCATAGGCATAGCTGACCGCCTGATAGTACCAGGCATTCGCATCTACATCGGTAAAGGGAAGAGAAGAAAGCTCTCTGGGGTTGTCCCCAATGTAACGATACAGGGGGAAATTCTTTGTCTGCGGATCATACTTTAGCAGTCCATACTGATAAATCGTTCCGTTGTAGCTGGCGCTGTCACCCACATCGGGCTCCATCAGCATACCAATGATGGTGCCCATCTCCTGATCCATGGGGACCACCAGTGCTCCCTTCTCAAAGGTCACCGGAGCAAGCTCCCGCAGATCTGCAATACAGCTCTTGGCGCCGTCATCCTGGATGTAGTAGTACTGCTGTACATTCACGGTAGTACCCGGAGTGAGGTAATAGTACTCCGCGTTGTGATGCTCCAGAATATACGTCAATTCCTCGATCCACGGCTGCCCCGCATCGACTAGGTAGGCGGTAGGCCGGGTGCGGGAGCGCACCACAGTGTCTTGCAGGGCAATGGTCTGGGCCCCCAGGCTCTCAATGTTGCCATAAATATCTGCCACATACTCGTGCAGAGGAGTGGGGCTGGTAACCGCACCAGAGGCACTCTGCTTCAAAACCAGGATATCGTCCTCTTCATAGGTGGCACCCTTCTCTGCCACTTTATCCCGGGCACTGTTTACCGCATTGACGATGGTGCTGGCGTTGGCGGCCGTAGTCTCAAACACCGACTTGGTCGCAACCACCTGTCCATATACCCGCCGGGGCAGTGCAAACAGCGCACCATCCGCTCCGTGGCTTTCAATCAGCACCGAGATGGCATTCCCCAAGCCATAGTACGCCCGGCCGATGGGGTTTGTGCTGGTGGTCCCGTAGTGGTAAGCGCGGAAACCGGTATCCAGCAGATCCTTGTGCATCTTATCTACCACCAGATTGGTGGTCAGCTCCGTGATGATGGGATCGTCATTCAGACTGGTAGCACCGGTGATCTGGAAATCATTGAGTTTAAACTGTTCCGGATCGTTGTCATAGTTTCCCATCTCGGAGAAGAAAAACTCATGGTTGTCGATGACCACGTGCGGCATGAATTTGTAGTAGGTCTCATGGAGCAAAGCCGTCTCGTGGGAGCTGACCGCCATATGGTCCCGGTTCATATCCACACCATTGTAGTCTCCCCGCCAGAACAGGAAGCCACCTTCCACGTTCACACGGGGGATCATAACGATATCAATTTTATCCAGAATATCTCTTCCGTACTCTCCACACAGCTCCTGAATCATCACCAGGGCGCTCTCACCCGCAGCCGGCTCATAGGGGTGGATCTGAGCCTGCTGCCACACAATGGGCAACCCTCCATCCCGCAGGATCTGAGCTGCCTCTTCCATAGTAGCGTCCTCGGGGATATTCTTCTTGGTAAACACCAGCACAGGATAGTCATAGCCCAGATTTTCTGTCTTTCCTGCACTGTATACGTGCATATACCGGCACTGCTCCGCGTATTCCTGGATGAATTCCATCATTTCGCTCTGGGTAGTGGCCTGATACATGGCCCGCCCCTCCTGGAACGCAGGGGTGGTAAAGGGCTCATATCCAACCAGCTCGTCCGTACCCAGCAGATGCTCCATCTCGTCCGTTCCTTCGATGGGCACCAGATGCTGCACTCCCTGATTAAATCCATCGGGTGCGGTCTCTCCGTTTTCCCCTACCGGGTTGTTGTTGCCAGTTTCAAAGCCAGTGCCCGCGCTAGGCCCGGTTTTCACTGGGATATTTTTTGTGCCTGCTTTCAGATCTTCTTCCGTAACTAAGAACAGTTTGATGATATTGTAATATTCGCTGGGCTCTTTTCCGCGTACAAAATAGCAGTAGCCGCCAGCTTCATTGACAATATACTTTCCGTCCTTATCCGGCAGAATCTCCTTCAGCTTAGGATAATTGGGATTGGTCGGATTGGTCAGCACTTCGGGCACATCCTCTATGGTCTTGGCATCATTTTTCTGTCTCCATTGAGGAATGCCTTGAAATACACTCAGCTTAACTTCGTCTTTGGGTACATCCTTGGGATACTCAAATACCAGTTCCACACTGGCCTGGGAGGATTCTTGGCTGTCGTTCTGTTCTGTTGCAGCTTGGGCACTTACCATAAGCAAGCCTAACAGCATTGACAGCGTGAGCAACAGGCTGATGAGCCGTTTGATGCGTTTATTCATCCTAAAACCTCCTTTTCCCGACTCTTTTCACCCATTCCAGATAAAACTTTCTGACCGTGCTTTGGCTTTTTCTGCATTGCATTCGGTACACAAGTTTTTCTGGCTACCTGCCTTCATTATAGCTTTCGGTGCCTTTCCGCGTCAACTTTTCCGTTTTTTTAACTAAATTTTTGTCGTTATTTTCCACAAATTTTATTTAATATTGCTTTTCTAAGAAAGAATCAAAAACAGGCCGGTTTTAACAAAAATTGTTTCATATTGAATTCTGAAAGAAACCTTAAACTTTTTCAGCTGGCTTTCTGTTCCCTCTTTTTTGTGAAACTAGCAAACATTAGACCTTCTTATTTCAAAGATGACAATCGTCCCTTTCCCTGCCCAAATGTATCTCAAAGTTTTTTGATACACTCCGCCTGACAAATTCCATGCTTGGCCATTTTCTCTTTGACTTTGAAAGAAAAAACACCCCGCCGCCGCGGGGTGTTTCTTTATGGCTCCAGAATCTGGATCTGCAGCTCGGTAATATAGTTATCTACATTATTTTCCACAAATTGATCGATAATATTAAACGTCACGGTAAGGGGACTGAGGCACAGGTCGGCATGCTCCCCGCGCATCTGAGCAATATGGCTGGGGATCTCGTCGTAGCTTCCCCGGTGAAAGGCCACCAGATAGTCTCCTTTGGGGATGGCCATGGTAGACTCCGACACCTCAGGCAGCTCTCCCTCCTCCGCACCCATGTCCGGGCCAGACACATAGGCACCAAAATATTTCAGATTCTTCTCATAGAACGCAATCGTTGGGTAGAAATAGAAGGAATCCTTCATATACAGGATTTCCTCACTTCCGATGGGGATGTACTGCCGCTCCGGAAAGGTCACCCGGCGTACCCCGTCCCAGAAAATCTGCCCCTGCTTTTTCTCCATAAACTGAAGCTTACGCAGGATAGCCTCGTCAATGCGCATCAGCTCCTGCCACTGGGCACGCAGCGCCGCCGAGCGCTCTTTCAGCAGCTGCATGGTATGAACAGGAGAGCGGGAGTTTAGATAAACCCGGACATCCTCCAGAGGATAGCCCAGCTTACGCAGGTAGCGAATGGTGGCCAACTGGTAGATCTGGTCAAACTTATACTTGCGCCGTCCTGTCTCCGGGTTTCGCATCTGGGGGCAGAACAGGCCGATTTTGTCGTAGTAATGCAGGGTTTGTACATTCAGTCCAAACATCTGGCCCATCTCGCCCACGGTGAGATATGCTTTCATTTCGCTCCCTCCTGTCGGCCCCATCATAACACAATTTTTTCTCCCGCGCAAAGGGTGCCCAAACATGCAAAAATCCCCGCACAGACAGATGCCTGCGCGGGGATCGCTTTTTTAATGTCAGCGCATGCCCTTGACATAGGGCTTGCTCAGCCCCTCGGGCTGGCTGTTCTTACCGATGGCTCCCAGCATGGCCGCCAGGGTAATGACATAGGGCAGCATGGCCAGCAGATAGGGGGAGATCTCCACTCCGATGGTCTGCAGACGGATCTGCAGGGCGTTGGCCGCGCCGAACAGCAGAGCCGCACCAAACACACCAAAGGAGGTATACCGGCCCAGAATGACGGTGGCCAGGGCAATGTAACCGCGTCCCGAGAGCATATTCTCAGTAAACACACCCAGCTGCACCAGCACCAGATAGGCTCCGCCGATTCCGCCCAGCACACCATTGAGCACCATGGCGATCCAGCGGTAGCGGTTGACAGGGATGCCCGCCGACTCCGCCGCCCTGGGATGCTCGCCCACGGCAATGAAGTTCAGGCCCCAGTTGGTATTGCGGTAGAAGAAAAAGGCCGCCACGATGAGCACATAGAGCAGATAGGTCAGGATATCCCGGTTGAAGAAGGCCTCTCCAATTACCGGGATCGCGGACAGGCCGGGAATGGGCAGGGAGGGCAGAGTCTCCACCTGCTGATAGCTCTGTCCGCTGGATATCAGCTTATACAGGAAGCTGGTCACGCCCAGCATCAGCATATTCAGGGCCAGGCCGCTCACCGACTGGTCCTTGGCCAGGCGGATGGTAAGCAGACCATGGAGAAGGCTTACCACCATACCGCCCAACATGCCGCACAGAAGGCCCATGGGAATGCTGTGGAAATACCAGGCGCCGGCAAAGGAGAAGAAGGCGCCGGAGAGCATCACGCCCTCCATGCCGATGTTCAGAATACCGGCCCGCTCTGCGATCATCTCGCCCAGACCGCCATACATCAAAGGCATGGCCAGGCGCACCGCTGCGGACAAGAACGCAGTAAAGAAGCCAACGGTCAAAATTTCTTGCAGCATCGTGCTCCCCCCTTACCCTTTCTTTCTCAGGTTATACCAGCGCAGCATCTCCTTGGCCAAAATCAGCACCACGACCACGCCGATGAGGATGCTGACAATGGCAGAAGGGACGCCCAGCTGCCGCTGCATGGAGCTGGCACCCACCTCCATGGCCGCATAGAGGATGGCCACCGCCACCACGCCCAGAGGCCGGTTGAAGGCCACCAGAGCAATGAGCACCGCGGTATAGCCGCAGTCAGCGGAGATGCCCTCCATCAGCTTCTTCTGAATGGCCAGCACCTCGATGCTGCCCGCAATGGCGGCCAGGCCGCCGCTGAGGAAAGCAGAGGAGATGATGCTGCGCACCACCGGCACACCGTTGCAGGCGGCGGCACGGGGATTGAGGCCCACCGCCTTGAGTTCATAGCCCACGGTGGTCTTCTCCATCAAGAACCACACCACGGCCGCCAGAACAAAGGCCAGCACGATGCCGGCGTGGAAGCGGGTGGAGGTGATCAGATTGGGAAGCTGTACCGCCTGGTCGATCTTGGCCGACTGGGGCACGTTGCCGGCGGGGTCCATCAAAAAGGAGCGCACGGCATAGCCCAGGAAGTTGATAACAATGTAGTTGAGCATGATGGTGACGATGATCTCGGAGATGTTGAAGCGGGTCTTGAACACCGCCGCGATCAGCGCCCAGAGGCCGCCGCACACAAAGGCGGCCACAAAGCACAGGACAATGCGCACCACGCCGGGCACCTGAGGCAGGCCCAGGGCCACCATGGTAGCGGCAAGAGCACCTACATAGAACTGTCCCTCTGCACCGATGTTAAAAAATCCGGTGCGGAAGGCCACCGCGCAGCCAAGGCCGGTGAGGATGAGGGGACAGGCTTTGACAAAAATCTCAGCAAAGCTGGACTTGGTGCCGAAGATTCCCTTGACAAAGAGGCCAGCCGCCTCCACCGGGCTGGCTCCGCAGGCCACAATCAGCAGGGCGCTGATCACCAAGGTAAGCAGGAAGATGGTCAGCACATCCAGCAGGGTCTGTTTCCGGTTGGCAAGCGCGGTCATCTCACCGCCTCCTTTCCTGTGATTCCGCCCATGAGCAGGCCGATCTGTTCCACCGTGGCCTCCTGGCGGGTGAGCACGCCCACGATCCGTCCGCCAAACAGCACAGCGATACGGTCGCTGAGGGCCATGATCTCCTCCAGGTCAGCAGAGATGAGCAGCACGCCCTTTCCGGCGTTGCGCTGCTCCACCAGACGATCACGGACAAACTCGGTGGCGCCGATATCCAGGCCACGGGTGGGCTGGCTGGCCACTACCACCTGAGCCCGGTCGGTAATCTCCCGGGCCACGATAAGTTTCTGCTGGTTGCCGCCGGAGAGCAGACGCACCGGCGTAGCCTCTCCGGAGGTGCCGGAGGAGCGCACCTGATAGCGCAGGATCTTCTCCTTGGCAGTCTGGAGCATGGCCTTGCGGTCCAGCAGCCCCTTGTGGGAGAAGGGGGCCCGGCAGTAGTCCCGGAGCATCAGGTTTTCTGTCAGGTCCATGTCGGTGACCAGGCTGTCGTTGAGGCGGTCGTCGGAGATGTAGACCACGCCCCGCTCATACCGCTGCCGGACGGTCTCCCGCTGGATCTCCTGTCCGTCCAGGACCACGCGGCCCTGGGAGGGATGTTGAATGCCGGTGATGATCTCAGCCAGCTCCTTCTGGCCGTTGCCCTCCACTCCGGCCACGCCCAGGATCTCTCCCCGGCGAAGCTCCAGGGTAATATCGTGGAGGGGGTGGCCCTTCTTCTTTCGGGGCAGAGAGATCGCCTCCAGAGACAGCAGCGTCTCCTCTCCCGGAGGGGTGTCCACGTCGTAGCTCTCGTTGAGCTCCCGGCCGATCATATGACGGGACAGCTCATCGGGCTGGGTTTCCGCCGTGACCAGCTGGGCCACCTTCTTCCCGTCCCGCAGAATGGTGACCCGGTCGCTGATAGCCATGATCTCACTCATGCGGTGGGTGATGATGATGATGCCGTAGCCCTCCTTCTGCAGCGCCCGCAGCACGTCAAAGAACTGGGCCGTCTCCTGGGGGGTGAGCACGCCGGTGGGCTCGTCCAGGATGAGCAGCTCCACATCCCGGTAGAGGGCCTTCAGGATCTCCACCCGCTGCTGCTCGCCCACGGACAGATTGCCCACCTGGGCGTCCGGGTCCACCGTGAGGCCGTATTTCTCCGCCAGGGCGCACACCCGCTGCCGGGCCTGCTTGCGGTCCAGCACAAAGCGGTTGTCCCGCAGGTTCAGGATGATGTTGTCCAGCACGGTCATCTTCCGCACCAGGGAGAAGTGCTGCTGCACCATTCCAATGCCTGCGGCAATGGCGTCCTTGGGAGAAGCAAAGCGCACCGGCTGTCCCTTCCACAGGATCTGTCCGCTGTCGGCGCTGTAAATGCCGAAGAGGATATTCATGAGGGTGGTTTTGCCCGCGCCGTTTTCTCCCAGCAGCGCGTGGATCTCGCCCTTTTCCACCGTCAGGTCCACATGGTCGTTGGCGTAGACCCCGGAAAAGGCCTTGCAGATCTGTTGCATTTCAAGCAGGGCCATATCGATCTCTCCTATCCCGTACAGCGCCGCAGTACTAGCTGTACCGCGGCGCTGTGGATGTTTGTTCGGATAAAATTTACTCTACGGTGTAGTTGGGGGTGATCACCAGCTCGCCGGAGGTGATGGCGTCGATGGTGGCCTGAGCCTTGTCCGCCACCTCCTGAGGCACGTTATCGGAGATCAGCACCTCCACGGCGCCGTCCGCCATACCCAGGTTGTACACACCGCCCTCGAAGGAGCCGTCAGCCACGGTGCCCAGGGCGATGTCCAGCACCACGTCCAGGTTGTAGATGGCGGAGTCCAGGATGTTGTCGGGAGCCAGAGAGCTCTGGTCATAGGAGTCGCCCTGGCACCAGATATCGGCGGCCACAGCGGCGCTGATGGCGCCGTTGCCGCAGGCGTTGGCGCAGTGCTTGATGACGTCGGCGCCGCCCTCAATCATAGCAGAGGCGGACTCCTGAGCCAGCTGGGTGTCCACATAGGAGTTGGTCCAGGCGGTCTTCACATCAATGTCGGGGTTGACGGACTTGGCGCCCTCGATGTAGCCGTTGACGATCTTCACCAGGGAGTCGCCCTGGATGGGGCCGATGGCGCCGATGGTGCCGGTCTGGCTCATGCTGGCGGCGATGACGCCCTCCACATAGGCGGTCTGCTCACAGGCCATCACATAGGAGGCCACGTTGTCGGCAGAGGCGCTGGCCTCGGTGCAGATGAAGGTAACTTCGGGGTAGGTGGAGGCAACCTCCAGAGCGGGATCACCAAACTCAAAGCCGTGGCCGATGATCACGTTGTAGCCGGCGGCAGCATAGTCGGCAAAGGCAGCGGCGATGTCGGCGGCGTTCAGGTTCTCGGTGTAGGCCAGCTCATAGCCGTACTTGTCGCAGGCGGCCTTGGCGCCGTCATAGGCGGACTGGTTCCAGCCCTGGTCGTTGACCGCGCCGGACATGCACAGGGCCACCTTCAGGGCGCCCTCCTGGGTGTTGCTCTGGCTGTTGGAGCCGGAGTTAGAGCCGGAATTGGAGCTGGAATCTCCGCCGCAGGCGACGAGAGACAGAGCCATAGCCATAGCCAGTACAAGAGTAATCAGCTTTTTCATCTTATCTTCTCCTTTTCAAATCATATCCCTTTGAACCAAGCATTGCTCAGCCCAAATCGTGGAAGGCCTCGCAGGGCTCCCGCAGCACCTTGGTGCACACGGCCTCGCCCTCCCGGGCCAGTTTCCCTTCGTCCACCCGGGTCAGATGCCCGTCCTGGAATACCACCTGGCCGTTTACCATGGTCAGCCACACGTTGCCGGTGACGCCGGTGCGGGCCAGCAGGTTCCTGGGATCGTGGAGGGTGCCGGTGAGCTCCAGCACCCCGGCGTCCACCATAAACAGGTCGGCGCCCTTCTCCGGCTCCAGAGAGCCCAGGTCATTGCGGCCCAGGGTCTTGGCGCCGTTGACGGTGGCGATCTTCAGCATCTCATAGGGGGAGATGCAGCCGCCGCGCTGCTTGCTATGCCAGGCCTGCATCATCCAGGCGGTACGCATGGAGTCCAGCAGGCTGGAGCTGTCGTTGGTGGCCGAGCCGTCACAGCCCAGGCTGACACACACGCCCGCCTCCTGCATCTGGCCGATGGGCAGGATGGGGAAGCCGCCCAGAATGGCGGGGCCGGGACAGTGGGACACGCCGGTGCCCTCCTTGGCCAGCACCTCGTACTCCTTGGGAGTCAGCTCCCAGCCGTGGGCGATCCACACATCGGGGCCCAGGAAGCCGATCTCACCGCACCAATCCAGGGTGCGCTTGCCCCAGCGCTCCACCATGATCTCGTTTTCACCCTCGCCCAGATGGGTGTGCATCCGCACGCCCTTCTCCCGGGCAAAGGACACGGTCTCGATGAAGGTCTCGGGGTAGCTGTTGATGGGCTGGCAGGGGGCCATGACGATCTGGGACATGGAGTAGGGCTTGGGGTCGTGGTAGAGCTTGATGATGCGCTCACAGTCCTTCAGGTACTCGTCGGTGGTCTCCAGCATATTGGCGGGAATGGTGCTGCCCTCCTCACGGGGCAGGGTATTTACACCGCGGCCGGCGTGGTAGCGGATGCCCAGCTGGGAGGCCGCCTCCATCTGCCGGTCCACCGGAGCCTTGCCGGTAGCCTTGGTAAAGCAGTACTGGTGGTCAAAGGCGCAGGTACAGCCGTGCTTGAGCAGGTCGGCCATAGCGGTGAGAGAGGAGTAATAGATCACCTGGTCATCGATGACCTGGAAAATGCGGTAGATCTTGTCCAGCCACTGGGGCACCGTCATATTGGGATAATCAATGGTTTTCAGGTTGCGCACGAAGGTCTGGAAAAAGTGGTGGTGCGTGTTGATGAGGCCAGGGTAGACAAATTTGTCGGTGGCGTCAATCTCCTGATCGTGGGGGTCCGTGAGGTTCTTACCAATCTTTACGATCTTGGGGCCCTGGATCAGCATGTCCGAGTCGTAGTACACCCGGTCCTGTCCGTCACAGGTCACGATAGCCCGTGCGTTACGGATCAAAATGGTGGATTCCATACTGCTTCCTCCTTACACTCCACGTGCTCGCGTTTTCGATGGACCCATCATAATATGTATAGTAACTATAGGTTCAACCCCTAATTTTATCTTTTTCGCAATTTAAGCGAAAGCCACAAAACCACCCATGTTTCTTCCCGCTTTTTTGCCCGTTTTCGCAGCAATTTCACAGAGGCCTGTCTAATCATTCTAACTCTGTGCATAGAAAAGCCGGGCAATTCCAAAGAATTGCCCGGCTGAGCACACGATTTAAACATATCCGTACATGCCCCGCACCGAAACTTCTCCCGCTGACAGGGCCTCCCGGCTTCCGTCGGGGTACTCCACCACCAGGCGGAATTCATCGTCGATGGCCAGGGCCTTGGCCTCCCGCCGGGAGACGGGGGTAATAAGCTGCACCTGATTGCCCGGGGTAAGGCAGGCGGCGCGGTATTTATCCAAATACTCCTGCTTGCCTTGGGGGAAGGCGGCATACATCCGGTCCAGCGCCCGGATGACCTGAACAGCCAGCTCGGAGCGGCGCACGGGATGGCCCAGCTCCTGGGCCAGGGAGGTAGCCATGGGGCGCACATCCTCACTGAAATCCTCCGGGGCGTGGTTGGCGTTGATACCAATGCCCGGAATCAGGTATTGCAGGGCGTTGCTCTCGCTCTCCAGCCCCATCTCGGTAAGAATACCGCACACCTTTTTCCCGTTGAGAATAATATCGTTGGTCCACTTGATCTGGGGGCGCAGGCCGCAGGCCGCCTCAATGCCGTCACACACCGCCACCGCCACCCAGGCGGTAAAGTCGGTCACTTCCGCGGGGGGTAGCTGAGGGCGGAGCAGGGCAGATACATACAGGCCCCGGCCCTTGGGGGACTGGAAGGTACGGCCCAGCCGTCCCCGGCCGCCGGTCTGCTCCTCGCTGATGACCACCAGCCCGTCGGGGGCTCCCGCCATGGCCTGGCGCTTGCACTCCGTATTGGTGGAGTCCACCGTGTCCAGGCACAGCAGCTTCCCGCCCACATGGCACCCAGCCAGAGGCCCGGTCAGCTCTCCCTCCCGCACCCGGTCGGGGGCGCTGTCCAGCCGGTAGCCCCGGTTGGGGGCGGACTGGATGGTATACCCCTCCTGGCGCAGGGCCTCAATGGCTTTCCATACCGCTGCGCGGCTGATTCCCAGGGTGCGGCTCATGGCCTCCCCGGACACATATTGATTCTCCTGCTGCAGCAGCAGGGAGAGCACCTGTTCCCGGCTCATGGTTTATCCTCCAAATTTCTGATTTTCTTTCATTATACCCGCCTCAAGCCCCCGTAGCAAGGCCAAAAAAACGCCCGCCCCAAGGTGGGGCGGGCGTTGTAAAGCGATGTCAGGTCTCGTCCTCAATGATGCCGTAATCCCCGTCGTTGCGGCGATATACCACGGCGAAGGAGCCGTCGGCGTCCTCATTGCGGAAAGCAAAGAAGCTGTGGCCCAGCAGATTCATCTGCAAAATGGCCTCCTCCTGAGTCATGGGCTTGATGGGGAAGGTCTTGGTCCGCACGATGCGGTACTCTCCCTCTTCCGGTCCGTCAGGGACGAAAGAGGCCACTTCCGCCTCATCAATGGTGCGCTCAAAGGCGCCCTGGCGCAGCCGCTTCTCCAGACGGGACTTATTCTTGCGGAACTGGCGCTCCAGAGAGGCCACAGCCGCGTCGATGGAGGCGCGCATATCGGAGGAGCTTTCAGACACACGGAAGATGGTGCCGCTGGACCGAATGGTGACCTCCACCTGATTACGGTCCTTCTCAATGCTGAACGTGATTGCGGCGGTGGCATCCTCCTTAAAATAACGGTCGAGCTTACCCACTTTCTTCTCCGCATAGTTGTGGATGTAGTTGGGTATGTTCACCTTTTTGTCTGTAAACACAAACTTCATATCGGTCGCTCCTTTCACCCCCGGAGGGGGATCTGTGTGACAGGGGGAGAGGATTCTCTCCCTATGTCAGCATTATACCATAGATAAGGAAAAATACCACTAATTTTTATGAAATATTTATGAAATTTTTTCACTGCCATTTCACGGAAGTTTATTCCTTGACCACTTTTCCGTCCATGACCACCAGGCGCACCCGGCTGAGCCAGTTGAGGGGGTGGGCGCTGGTGACCACCACGTCAGCGTCCTTTCCGGGGGTAAGGGAGCCCACCCGGTCGTCAATGCCCGCCAGCTGGGCGGCATTGATGGTGATGCAGGCCAGGGCCCCCTCCGGGTCCATGCCGCCCCGGATGGCCATGGCGGCGCACAGGGGCAGATACTGGATGGGGGTCTCGGGATGGTCGGTACACACCGCCGTCTTCACCCCGAACATCCGCAGGATGGCAGGCGTCTCAATGGTCATGTTGACCAGCTCCGGCTTGGAGCGATCCCCCAGGCAGGGTCCGGTGATCACGCCGGCCCCCTCCTGAGCCAGCAGCTCGGGGATCAGGTGTCCCTCGGTGCCGTGGACGATGACGTACTTCAGGCCAAACTCCTTGCAGATTCGAATGCCGGTGGCAATGTCGTCAGCCCGGTGGGCGTGGATCTGGACGGGAAGCTCCCCGTTGATGACCGGCAACAGGGCCTCCAGCTTGGCGTCGTAGTCGGGCTTGTCCTCGTCCTCATCCTGGGCCGCCCGCTCCAGCTTCTCCCGGTACTCCACCGCCTTGGCCAGGTTCTCCCGGATAATGGCGGCGGTGGCCATGCGGGTGGAGGGAGTCTCGTGGCGCTCGTTGTAGGTGAGCTTGGGGTTCTCTCCCAGGGCCATCTTCATGGCGGCGGGGGCCTTCATAACCATGGCGTCCACCCACTTGCCATTGGTTTTCAGGGCGGCAAACTGGCCGCTGATGGGATTGGCGGAGCCAGGACCGGTGAGCACAGTGGTCACGCCGGCCTCCCGGGCCTCCTGGAAGCAGCGATCCAGGGGATTCACCGCGTCCACCGCCCGGAGGTGGGGGGTACAGGGGTCGGTGGCCTCATTGCCATCGTCCCCCTCGATGCCCACACCGTCGCCAAACATGCCCAGATGGCAGTGGGCGTCAATAAAGCCGGGGGCGATATGTCCTCCATGGGCGTCAAAGACCCGTCCCTCCCAATCCTTGGGGCACTCCTCCATGGGACCCACCTGGGCGATCTTGTCGCCGCGAATAGCCACATATCCTCCAGGGATGGTCAGTCCGTCCATAGTATGAACCGTTCCGTTGATGATCAGCATAGGATTTTCCTTTCCCGGGCGGCGGGATTCGACCCCCTTCCCGTTGACCGAAGTGGAATAATATGGTATCTTTTGGATGCAGCTCACCAATCTGCACATTTCTCCCCCGCACACTGAGCGCCTCCTTCGGGAGGCGCTTTTCTATTGGGGAAAAAGAAAACCGTGCGGACTGTGGTCCGCACGGTTTGATGTAAGGTTACCGGCGGCCGCCGCCACGGCGGTTTCCGCCCTTCTTCTCCAGATAGCGCAGCTCAGAGAGTTTGCTGTCGGAAGCCTGCATAAACTGTCTCAGCCGGTCCTCAAAGTCCGTGGGCTCCTTGGGCGCGGCGGGACGAGGCACATATCCGCCGGAACGGGGCGCGTTGGGACGGGGCCCGCCCTGGCGGGGAGGTCTGCCTCCCTGAGATCCCCCGGCGGCACGCTGAGGCGGATCATTTACCTTTTTAATGGAGAGATTGATTCGGTTGGCCTGGTCAATGCCGATAACTTTAACCTTGACCTCCTGTCCCTCCTGCAGGTAATCGCTGACCTCATTGACATAGGAATAAGCGATCTCGGAGATGTGGACCAGACCGGAGCGCCCCTCCGGCAGTGCCACAAACGCACCGAACTTCGTGATTCCCGTTACCTTACCGTCCAAAATGGACCCAACACCAAACTCCATACTGACTGATATATCCTCCTTGTAAATTTCCCCCTGAAACTGTGCGTCGGCCGGACGGAAGCCCGCACCTCCGTCCGCGCGTCAGTGTCTCAGCCGGCCACGTCGCTGTACAGGGTCTCCCCCTGCTTGACGTAGCCCCGCTCCCGGGCCACCCGCTCCAGGGTTTCCGGGTCATCGCTGTTGTCGATGGCCTCCTGAAGCTGCTGGTTGGCCAGGCGCTGCTCCTCTACCTGCTGGCTCACCGTCTGCTGCTGCTCTTTGGTGTTCTGGATCTGACCGCGCAGATCCAGCAGAGAGGTGGCCAGATAGACCAGCAGCACCACGATCACTACTTTGGTCAAAATCCCGGTTCGCTTGAGCCGCATGGTCTTCTCCTCCTCTCTCCCGTTCCCGCCGGCGGCGGGCCGAGCGCTCCATTTCCTGAGTTATCTGATTTATTCTACCCCATTTTGCCCCAGAAAGGAAGATATTTTTTGCAAGTTTTTTGATTTTTTTCCGGAGCTGATTTAGTGCAATCAACGGGAGAACCAAAATTTTTAGTACAAATGTGACCAGATCTGCAATTCGGTAGCCTACCCACAGCACCCCGGAGCTAAGCAGCAGAAAGTAAAGGCAGCCTCCAAAAAATAAAAATACCGCCCCATACAGCCGCACCATGCCTCCCCAGGCCCACTGGGACCAGACAAACAGCACCGCCGTCAGAGCTACCCAGAACAGCAGGTCCAAAATTGGCCCCAGCAAAGGCAGGTGCACCCGCACCCGCAGCACGCGGAACAGGTCGTAGAGCAGCCCGGCGGCCAGTCCCAGTCCCACGGCCTGGACTACCGCCCAGGCCTGGGCCGTCACATCTGCCGTCATCCGCCCAACAGCCGGGCAAACAGCCCCACCCGCTCCCGGCCTGCGTCCTCGTAGGACAGGGAATCCACGGTTCCTTCCACCTTCAGGTCGCCCCCGTCCAGGGACAGCTTTTCAATGTGCAGGTCCTCCCCCCGCACCACCAGCGTCCCCTTGACGGTCAGCATGACGATGGTGTTTTCATCAAAGCTCTCCACTTCCTCCACACCGGAGACGGTGAGTTCTTCCCGCCCCTCCAGAAGGATGTGGTGGGCCGCCTGGCTGGGCAGTCCACTGTATTCCATATGCGCCACCTCATTTCCTTTTTGCCAGTATACGAGGGGACGCCGGGCCTTATGACAGGCCGTCCCAATCTATAAAAAGCCCCGCTGTTTCGACAAAACAGCGGGGCTGAAATGATTACTCCAGAATGGCTCCCTTATCCGCAGAGGAGACCAGCTTGGCATACCGGGCTAGGTAGCCGGTCTTGATCTTGGGCTCGGGGCAGACCCACTTGGCCTTTCGGGCGGCCAGAGTGGCCTCGTCCACCTTCAGGGTGATGGTGTGGGCGGGGATGTCGATGGCAATGAGGTCGCCCTCCTCCACCAGGCCGATGGGGCCGCCGGAGGCCGCCTCAGGGGAGACATGGCCGATGGAGGCGCCGCGGGTGGCGCCGGAGAAGCGGCCGTCGGTGATGAGAGCCACGTCCTTGTCCAGGCCCATGCCCGCAATGGCGGAGGTGGGGTTGAGCATCTCCCGCATACCGGGGCCGCCCTTGGGGCCCTCGTAGCGGATGACCACCACGTCGCCGGCCACGATCTTGCCGGCGTAGATGGCCTGGATGGCATCCTCCTCGGAATCAAACACCCGGGCGGGACCCTCATGCTGCATCATCTCGGCGGCCACCGCAGACTGCTTGACCACGCAGCCGTCGGGGGCCAGGTTGCCCTTGAGGACCGCGATACCGCCGGTCTTGGAATAGGGGTTGTCGATGGGCCGGATGATCTCCGGGTCCCGGTTCACCACACCCTCCAGGTTTTCGGCGATGGTCTTGCCGGTGCAGGTGATGAGGCTGGTGTCAAGGAGACCGGCCTTGCTGAGCTCCGCCATGACGGCGTACACGCCGCCGGCCCGCTCCAGGTCCTCCATGTAGGTGTTGCCGGCGGGGGCCAGGTGGCACAGGTTGGGAGTCTTGTCGGAGATCTCATTGGCCATATCGAAGCTGAGCTCGATGCCGCACTCGTGGGCGATGGCGGGCAGGTGAAGCATGGTGTTGGTGGAGCAGCCCAGAGCCATGTCGATGGTCTCGGCGTTGTGGAAAGCGGCCTCGGTCATGATGTCCCGGGGGCGGATGTCCTTCTCCACCAGCTCCATAATCTGCATGCCGGCGTGCTTGGCCAGGCGGAGCCGGGCGGAGTAGACGGCGGGGATGGTGCCGTTGCCCCGAAGGCCCATGCCGATGGCCTCGGTGAGGCAGTTCATGGAGTTGGCGGTGTACATGCCGGAGCAGGAGCCACAGGTGGGGCAGGCGTTATTCTCGTACTCCTCCAGGCCCGCCTCGTCCAGCTTGCCGGCGTAGTAGGAGCCTACCGCCTCAAACATGTGGCTCAGGCAGGTGCGGCGGCCGTCGTTCATGGTACCGGCCATCATGGGACCGCCGGAGACGAAGATGGTGGGGATGTTTACCCGGGCGGCGGCCATCAGCAGGCCGGGGACGTTCTTGTCGCAGTTGGGGATCATGACCAGGCCGTCAAACTGGTGGGCCATAGCCATGGCCTCGGTGGAGTCGGCGATCAGATCCCGGGTAACCAGGGAGTACTTCATGCCCACGTGGCCCATGGCGATGCCGTCGCATACGGCGATGGCAGGAAACTCCACGGGGGTGCCGCCGGCAGCTCGGATGCCGGCCTTCACGGCCTCGGCAATCTTGTCCAGGTTCATGTGGCCGGGGACGATCTCGTTATAGGAACAGACCACGCCGATGAGGGGCCGCTCCAGCTCCTCCTTGGTGTAGCCCAGAGCATAGAGCAGGGAACGGTTGGGGGCGGCGGGTGCCCCTTTCTTGATGACGTCAGAGCGCATGGTGAAGTACCTCCTCAAAAGAGAAATCAGTTGTCTGATTTCTATTGCATTGTCTGACTATATAGTATAAGATAGGGGTAAGAATGTCAAGGACCATTTTACATCCAGGAGGACCCTATGGAACGAAAAAACCGCTGGCAGCAGGCTGCTGCCGCACTCTATGACCAGATCGTGGCGGAGAAGCGCCTCCAACCCGGAGACAAGCTGCCCAACGAGGTGGAGCTGTCCCAGGAGTTGGGGGTGAGCCGGGCCACCCTGCGGGAGGCCATCCGCTCCCTGTGTGCCCAGGGGGTGCTGGAGGTGCGCCGGGGCAAGGGCACCTTTGTCTCCTCCCAGGTGGAGGAAATTGAAGACTTCGGCTTTGATCGTTTGAACGGCGTGAAGGGCCGCCTGCGGGATCTGTTTGAGCTGCGGGCTATCTTTGAGCCCCAGGCCGCCGCCCTGGCCTGCAAACGTGCCACCGACGAAGAGCGCGCCGACATCCTGGCCAAGGGGGAGATGGTAGCCGCCTGTATCCGTTCCGATGAGGACCGCACTCAGGCCGACCGGGCCTTTCACACTGCCATTGTCCGCTCCACCCACAACGAGTTCATGGTACGGCTGCTGCCCATCATCAACCAGGCAGTAGAGGAGGCCATCTCGGCAGGGGAGCACGCCGAGGAGCTGGCCCAGGTCACCTTGCAGGACCACGCCCTGCTCATGGACTTTATCCGCAAAGGAGACGCCCGGGGAGCGGAGTACGCCATGGCCATCCACATGCGCCACGCCATGGATGAGATGGAGCTGTATGAGTAATTCTCCACGAGAATTATAAATAGAGCGGGAGCCAGAGAAGGATTCCTTTGGCTCCCGTTTTGTTTGACACAGAAGGTTTATTGTGATAAACTTCAATCATACTGTAGGTTTATCTTCATAAACCATGAGGTGTGTTCCATGAAGCCGCGCCCCATTTCCCAAGTGACCAGCCGTATGGGAGCCGTTCTGCTCCTTTGCATGCTCCTGATGGCCGCATTTTTACCCATATCCAATTGCATAGAACAAAATATGTCCTATATCCTCTCCACTCCCCTGATTTACGCCCTGCGGCTGCTGGCGTTTTTCCTGCCGGCACGACTTCTGCTGGGCCCTCTTCCAAAAAAGCCGGAGCCTATACACCCATCTGACACCCCAGAGCACTGGATCGCCTGGGCCATGCTGGGCTATGGCATCTGCCTGCTGATCACAACATCGGTCCTGTCTGTTGGTCTGGGTGGACCAACCTTCCAAACGCTTGCACACGATTCTTCGCCAGATCTTCTCCCGAATCTCTGGCTGCTTGTTTTCGCTGCTCTTTGGGAAGAATTGATGTTTCGCCGCTTCTACTGCGCCTATCTGGCTCCCTACGGCCACATATTTGCCATTCTCGTCTCCGCCTATCTGTTTGCCTTCTTTCATGGAAACCTTCCCCAGGCGCTCTATGCCCTTCCCTTCGGCATCCTCACCGGATACCTCTACCTAAAAACCGGAACAATCGCGCTTCCCTTCCTGGTCCATCTGTTGGACAATGTTCTGTTCCAGCAGTCCCTACGCCTGCATGCCCTTCTGTTGGCCTGGACCGGACTGCCCTATGGACAGGGATTTTTCCTTTGCTCCCTGGTCTTCATCTTTCTCCCCCTTCTGTATCTGTGCCTGTGCCGCAGGCGGGAGGGCAGCCCTTCTCCAATCTTCCAGGTCCGACAGGTCCTTCGCCGCATGGGTGCTCAAAAAGCAGATTACAAGGCCGCCTTTTCCTCCGGCGGGATGCTGCTGGTCCATGCTTGGTTTGTCGTCAGCTGTTTCGTGTCCTTGGGCGCTATGATCGCATCGACCCACAGTTAGTAGCAGATAAAAAAACAGGCCCCCGGCAGAAAGCCGGGGGCCCGTTGTCGTATTGCGGTAAATTAGTTGGAAGCGGTGTCGGGATCGGTGTCGTCGCCCCAGAGCATATTCTTACGCAGCTCGGCGCCCACGGTCTCCATCTGGTGCTTGGCCAGCTGGGCACGCTTGGCGTTGAAGAAGGTGCGGCCGTTCTTGTTCTCGGCGATCCACTTGCCGGCGAACACGCCGTCCTGGATGTCGGTGAGGACAGCCTTCATGTTCTTCTTGGTCTCCTCATAGGGCAGGATGCGGGGACCAGAGACATACTCGCCGTACTCGGCGGTGTCGGAGATGGAGTAGTTCATCATGGCCACGCCGCCCTTGTTAATGAGGTCGATGATCAGCTTCATCTCGTGGATGCACTCGAAGTAGGCATTCTCGGGGGCATAACCGGCCTCGACCAGGGTCTCGAAGCCCAGCTTCATCAGCTCCACCACGCCGCCGCACAGGACAGCCTGCTCGCCGAACAGGTCGGTCTCGGTCTCGTCCTGGAAGGTGGTCTCCATCACGCCGCCGCGGGCGCCGCCGATACCGGCAGCATAGGCCAGAGCCAGCTTATAGGCGTCGCCGGTGGGGTTCTGCTCCACAGCGATCAGGCAGGGCACACCCTTGCCGGCCACATACTGGCTGCGCACGGTGTGGCCGGGGCCCTTGGGGGCGATCATGGCCACGTCCACGTTGGCGGGAGGCACGATCTGCTTGAAGTGGATGTTGAAGCCGTGGGCAAACATCAGCAGGTTGCCCTCCTCCAGGTTGGGAGCGATGTCCTTCTTATACACCTCGGCCTGGACCTCGTCGTTGATGAGGATCATCACGATGTCGCCCCACTTGGCGGCCTCGGGCACGGTCATTACCTTCAGACCGGCGTTCTCCGCGTTGGCCCAGTTCTTGGAGCCGGCGCGCAGACCCACGCACACATCGCAGCCGGAATCCTTCAGGTTCATCGCGTGGGCGTGGCCCTGGGAACCGTAGCCGATAATGGCGATCTTCTTCCCGTTGAGATAGTTGATGTCACAGTCCTTGGCGTAATACATCTTAGCCATGATCGTACACTCCTTTTTATCAAATAAAATAATATTACAATTTCAAACAGGCCGATTGGCCCGCAAAATTGACGTTAGAGGATATTTTTTCCGTAGTTGTACTCTTCCCGCAGCTTGTTGTCGTCATAGATGGAGCTGCGGCCCCGCTCAATGGCAAGGGTTCCGGTTTTCGCCATCTCCAGGATGCCGAAGTCGTCCAGCAGATCAATGAGGGCGCTGGTCTTGCTCTTGTCGCCAAAGATGGCCACCGTGAGGGTCTCCCGGCTCACGTCGATGATGTTGGCCCGGAAAATATTGGCCATCTGGATCACCTCGTCCCGGGCGTTGCGGTCCACCGCCTTGACCTTGATCATGGCGAACTCCCGCTGGATGGAGGTCTCCTCGTCCAGGATCTTCACCACCATGACAGGGATCAGCTTGCGGCACTGGGCGGCGATCTGATTGACCATCAGCTCATCCCCCAGGATGACGATGGTAATACGGGTCACCCCGGGCTGGCTGGTCTCTCCGGAGACGATGGACTCGATGTTGTAGCCCTTACGGGAGAACAGCCGGGCCACCTGGCTCAGCACGCCGGGGATATCCTGGACCAGCAGGGACAGGGTATAGAGCTTCTTTTCCGTATCAAAGGTCTTTTTCATGTCCCCGCCTCCTTACTTCAGCAAAAAGTCGGTGATGTGGGCGCCGCCGGCCACCATGGGCCGGACCATCTCGTCCATATCGATCTGGCAGTCGATCACATAGCCACAGCCGCAGGAGAGGGCCTCCTGAAGGGCGGCCTCCATCTCGGCACGGTTTGTGACCCGCTTGCCCTTCAGGCCGTAAGCCTCGGCTAGCTTGACAAAGTCGGGGCCCCGGTCCAGAGTGGTCTGGGAGTAGTGCTCGTTATAAATGAGGTGCTGCCACTGACGAACCATACCCAAGGTGCCGTTGTTGAACACCACCGTGATGATAGGCAGATTATAGTACTGCACAGTGGCCAGCTCGTGGCAGTTCATGCGGAAACAGCCGTCGCCGGTGGTGTGGACCACCGCCTTGTCGGGGTTGCCCATCTTGGCACCGATGGCAGCGCCCAGGCCAAAGCCCATGGTGCCGAAGCCGCCGCTGGTGAGCAGCTGGCCGGGATACTCAAAGTGGAAGTGCTGGATGGACCACATCTGGTGCTGGCCTACGTCGGTGGCCACGATGGTATCGTGGGGCACCGCCTTCTGGATACAATCCAGAATCTGGCCGGGGGTGAGCTTCTCCCCGTCCTCTACAGGCTGCTTCTCCCGCAGGGGCAGAATGTGCTCTTTCCACTCCGGATGGCTGTACTGAGGCAGACGCTGGTTCAAGAGCTCCAGCACCCGCTTAGCCGAACCTATAATGTGGTGGTCGGTAAGCACGTTTTTATCGATCTCGGAACGGTCGATGTCAATATGTACGATCTTCGCCTGGCTGGCAAAGCTCTCCGGCTGGAGGGCCACCCGGTCGGAGAACCGGCAGCCCACAGCGATGAGCAGGTCGCACTCGTTACAGGCCACATTGCTGGCCTGGGAGCCATGCATGCCGATCATGCCCGTGGTAAGGGGATGGGCTCCGGGGAAACCGCCGCCGCCCATGACCGTAATAGCCACCGGGGCGTCCAGCTTCTCGGCAAATTCCCGGAACTGTTTGTCCGCCCGGCCCCGCACCACGCCGCCGCCGCAGATGATGAGCGGCCGCTGGGCCTGAGCGATCATCTCCACCAGCTTGTCGATGTCCCCCAGGTCGGGCTCCGGAGCCTTCAGGCCGTGGCTGACGGCCAGCTCCCGGATGCTGTCGGTGGAGCGGTTCTGAGTCCAGGGAATGAACTCATAGTCGATCATGGCATTGAGGAAGGTGACATTTTTCAAAAAGTCGATGAGCACCGGGCCGGGCCGGCCGGTGGCCGCCACGGCAAAGGCCTGGCGCATCACGTCGGGGATAGTCTGGGGGTCCCGGACCAGATAGGTGGCCTTGGTGATGGGCATGGCAATGCCGGTGATGTCTACCTCCTGGAAGGAGTCCTTGCCCAGCAGGTTCTCACTGACGTTGCAGGTGATAAACACGACCGGGGAGGAGTCCATATAGGCGGTGGCGATGCCGGTGGTCAGGTTGGTGGCACCGGGGCCGCTGGTGGCAAAGCACACCCCCACCTTGCCGGTGGAACGGGCGTAGCCATCGGCGGCGTGGGAGGCTCCCTGCTCGTGAGCGGTCAATACATGGCGTATTTTATCTTGATAATTATACAGCTCATCATAGAGATTCAGGATGGTTCCGCCGGGATAGCCGAAGACGGTGTCCACCTCCTGCTCCAGCAGGCACTCCATGATGGCCTGGGTGGCTCTGATTTTCATAGATTCAACTCCAATTAAATTGTTCCGTATGGTAAGATATCACGCTGCGCTTTGGGCGCGCGGCTGGGTCGCTTTCACTGCGACTCCGGACACAAATAGCCGGACTCTGTCCGTCTTGGTTTGTATCCGTCGCTCCGCTCCAAGCTCCCCTGCGCGTCTAAGCTCCGCGCTTAAATCTTCCCCCCACCTTTTTGTACTGCAATAACTCCAGTACGGGCTACCTCCAGGATGGAGAAGGGACGCATCATGGACTGGAAGGTATCCAGACGGTCAGGAGTGTCGGACAGTTCCATAGTCAGGGAGGTGGGGGAGATATCCGCCACCTTGGCCCCCATGATCTCACAGATGGTCATGATGTCCTGGCGGGTCTTGTTGTTGGCATTTACCTTTAAAATCATCAGCTCCCGGCCAATGAGGTTGTTCTCCTCCAGGGTCCGGACCTTGATGACCTCGATGAGCTTGTTGAGCTGCTTTTCCACCTGCTCCACCACGTTGTTTCCGCTGTCCACGATGATGGTAATGCGGGAGACGGTGGGGTCGTCGGTGACACCCACGGCCAGGGAGTCGATATTAAACGCCCGGCGGGAGAACAGCCCGGTAATTCGGTTCAGCACACCTGCCCGGTTTTCTACCAGAACGGAAATGGTCTGTTTCATATCCTCTCCCCCTTTCTCAGTCGTTGGTGCCCACGTCGGGGTGGACCTCACAGATCAGCAGGCAGCACCCCTTGGTGTTCAGGAACTGATCCAATACCTCGTCCAGCTTCTCCTCGTCGTTGGCCACCAGGCTGGGAATGCCGTAGGCGGCGGCAATGGTCTCAAAGTCCGGGGAACCGTCCAGGGCCACACCGAAGGGGCCGTGGTACGGGGCCTTGCACTGGATCTGATGGACCAGGCCCAGCATGTGGTTGCGGAAGAGGACGATCTTTACGTCCATATCACCGCAGCGGATGGCAGAGAGCTCATTCATGGCCATCTGGAAGGAGCCGTCGCCGCAAATCACGATATTCTGCTTCTCCGGGTCTGCCACCTTGGCGCCGATGCCGGCAGGCAGGGCATAGCCCATGGTGCCCAGGCCGCCGCTGGTAAGCAGGCGGCCCTTCTTCTGGGGCAGGTACTTGCAGGCAAAGAGCTGGTTCTGGCCCACGTCCACACTGACAATGGCGTCCTCGTCCAGCTTCCGGCCCAGCTTGCGCATCACCGTGCCGGGGAAAACATAGCCCTCCCGCTGGGGAAATACCCGGCTCAGCTCTGCCTTGCGGTAGTCCTTCAGCTCCTCCAGCCAGGCGGCCGAATCGGTCACCGGAGCCCCCCGCTCCAGGATCTGCTTCAAAATCACCTTCACGTCGCCCACCAGGGGGACGGCGGCCTGCATGTTTTTGCCGATCTCCGCCGGGTCCACGTCGATGTGGATGGTGGCCATGCGCCGCTGGATCTCCCGGGGATCTACCACCGCCCGGTCGGCGGCACGGGTGCCCACCATAATGAGCAGGTCCGCTCGGGCCAGGGCCTGGTTGGCGCAGTGGTTGCCGTGGGCGCCGATCATGCCCATATTCAAAGGATGGTCGGTGGGCATCAGGCCAATGCCCATCATGGTCTTGACCACAGGGATGGCACAGCTCTCGGCCAGCTCCAGCAGCTCAGCGCGGGCATCAGCCAGCCACACGCCGCCGCCGGCGCAGATGAGGGGCTGGCGGGAGCGGGCGATGGCCTCTACCACCCGCTTGATCTGCAAGTCGTTGCCCTTGACGCTGGGCTTATAGCCCCGGATGTCCACCTGCTCGGGGTAGTGGAAGCTCTTCAGGTGCTGCTCCTGCACGTCAATGGGAATATCAATGAGAACCGGACCGGGCCGGCCGGTGGAGGCGATATGGAAGGCCTCCTTTACCACCCGTGGGATGTCGTTGGCGTTCTTGACCAGGTAGCTGTGCTTGGAGAAGGGGGCCACCGCGCCGGTGATGTCCACCTCCTGGAAGATATCCCGGCCCAGCAGGTGGCTGGGCACCTGGCCGGTGATGGCCACCATGGGGATGGAGTCCATGTAGGCCGTAGCAATGCCGGTAATCAGATTGGTGGCGCCCGGGCCGCTGGTTACCATGCACACGCCCACCTTGCCGCTGATGCGGGCATAGCCGGAAGCCATATGGCCCGCATTCTGCTCCGTCCGTACCAGAGTATATGCAATCTCCGGGTGTTCCTTCAATGCATCCACCGCCGGGCAGATGGTCGCTCCGGCGTAGCCAAACATATGGGTCACGCCCTCCCGCAGCAAACTTTCAATCAGTGCCTGCGCTCCATTCATTTCACCGTCACCTCCGCATTCCTTTCCAAAAGCAAAAGCGGCCACATCCTATCAAACGATAGGACGAAGCCGCTAAACTCCGTGGTACCACCTAACTTCGCGCCGTTTCCGTGTCTGGCGCGCACTCGAAGCCCCGATAACGGTGGGCATCCGACCCTGCCTACTCAGCCAAAAAGCCGTTCAGCAAGATAGCTCGCGGGCGAGTTTCGGTCCTGAGTCCTCCCTGAGAGCTTACACCAACCGCTCCCTCTCTGCGCGTTTCAGACTCGCCTACTACCCGGTCATTGCCGTTTTCGTCTCTTCATCACTTTAATTTGTGTAAGTGATTTTCATCTTAACTCCATTCCCCCCGTTTGTCAATTCTTTTTTTCCGCTTGAGGCTGTGTTGCACCCCACCGCTTTGGCGTGGTATACTTGGCACAAACCATACCACTGCTTGGAGGCTTTTATGAAGTATCTTGTATACGGCGCCGGCGGCACGGGAGGCTGTCTGGCCGCCTTTTTGGCCATGGGTGGAAAGGACGTCACCCTCATCGCCCGGGGCGCCCACCGGGACGCTATAGAGAAAAACGGACTGGTACTGGAGACCAGCCACGGCACCTTTGCCGTTCCCATCCCCTCCTTTGAACAGGAGACCTATGACCAGCAGCCCGACGTGATTTTTGTATGCGTGAAGGGCTACTCCCTGGAGGGCATCCTCCCCACGCTGAAGCGTCTGTGCCGCCCGGAAACCATTGTGATCCCTATTTTGAATGTGGTGGGTACCGGCGGGGCCATGCAGCCCAAGCTGCCCCAGTCTCTGGTCACCGACGGCTGCGTGTATATCGCCGCCGAGATCAAGGCCCCCGGCGTGGTCCACATGAGCGGTGACATCTTCCGGGTTGTCTTTGGCCCCCGAACCCCTGAGGAATACCGCCCGGAGCTTAAGCAGGTAGCTCAGGACCTGAACGACTGCGGCGTAGAGGCGGTCCTCTCGGACAACATCCAGCGGGATGCCTGGATGAAATTCTCGGTGGTCTCCTCCATGGCCGCCTGCGGCATCTTCCACGACGTGAAGGTGGGGGCCATGCAGCACCCCGGCGTGGTTCGGGACGACTTTGCCGCATTTGTCAGGGAGATTGGCGCTTTAGCCGCCGCTATGGGCTTCCCTCTGGGGGATGACCTGGCAGAGCGCAACCTGGCCATCCAGGACGCCCTGGCTCCCGACGCCTCCACCTCCCTCAAGCGGGACCTGGACGCTGGGAAGCCCTCTGAGGTGGACGGCCTGATTTTCCAGGTGGTCCGTCTGGGCCGCCAGTACGGCGTACCCACCCCCCGCTATGACGCGGTGGCCGCCAAGCTGGGATACACGGAGGCTGCACAATGATTAACACCACCTTATGCTACATCGCCCAGGGGGAGGACTACCTGATGCTCCACCGGGTGAAGAAGGAAAATGACCTCAACCACGACAAGTGGATCGGCATTGGGGGCAAATTTGAGGACAAGGAGAGCCCCGAGGACTGCGTGGTGCGGGAGGTGTTGGAGGAGACGGGCCTGAAGCTCACCTCCTACCGCTACCGGGGTCTGGTCACCTTTGTCTCCGACCGCTGGCCTACTGAATACATGCACCTGTTTACCGCCGACGGCTTCACCGGCACCTTGAAGGAGTGCGACGAGGGGGTCCTGGAGTGGATTCCCCGCAAAAAACTATTGGAGCTGCCCCACTGGGAGGGAGACGCCATCTTCCTGGATCTCATTGACCGGGAGGACACCCCCTTCTTCTCCCTGAAGCTGTGCTACCGGGGCGACCAGCTGGAGCAGGCTGTTCTCAACGGAACCTATATCAAAGGAGGACCTTCTCTATGATCGTCACCATTCAAAATGAGTATCTCACCGTGGACATCGAGGACCTGGGCGCTCAGCTCTCCTCTGTCCGCAATCACCACGGCACCGAGTACCTGTGGCAGGGGGACGCGGATATCTGGGCCCGGCGCGCTCCCATTCTCTTTCCTATTTTGTGCGGTCTGAAGGACAACACCTACCTGCTGGACGGCGTTCCCTATCACATGAACAAACACGGCTTTGCCCGGGACTGCGTCTTTGAGCTGGTGGAGCAGACCGACACAAAGGCAGCCTTCCGTCTGACCGACAACGAGGAGACCCGGCGCATGTACCCCTTCTCCTTCACGCTCACGGTCACCTACACCCTGGAGGAGAACCGTCTGATCAAATGCCACCGGGTGGAAAACCGCTCCGCAGAGGTCATGTACTACGAGCTGGGCGTCCACGACGGCTTCCGCGCCCCCCTGGAAGAGGGGGAGACCATGGGAGAGTATGCTATCCGCCTGCCCGGTCTGGATGATGCTATGGAGCCCTATGGACTCAATGAACAGTCCCTGGTCACCCCCAAAAGCGGCACCATCCCCCTGGAAAATGGACGCATCGCCCTTGACCCCACCACGTATCATCTGGACACCGTGATTCTGGATCAGCCGCCTCAGGCCAGAGCCGTATTGGTGGACGGACAGGACCGTCCCCGGGTCACTGCGGACTTCGCCGATTTTCCCTATCTGGGAATCTGGACCCAGGCCAAGCCTTTTGACACCAATTACGTTTGTATTGAGCCTTGGTCCACCCTCCCCGACGCCACCTTTGTGGGCCGGGAACTGAAGGACAAGGCAGGCATCCGCAGCCTGCAGCCCGGCACCTGGGAAGAATTGTCCTACACCGCCACCTTTACCTGAAAGGAGCCATAGCATGAAGCCCGAATACGTCAACACCTTTGGTCTGCGCAAGGTCAGCGATAAGCAGGGGGAGATTTTGGAGATCACCCTGGACGCCTCCTATAAGTACATGGAAAATACCGTCACCGTCACCAACCATGGGCTGGAAAACATAGCGACCCCCAACAACGAACAGGTGGCCTCTCTGGTAATGAACCGCCAGAGCGCCATCTCCCTGCGCAATCTGCTCATCCAGACGCTGGATGGAGAAAACTAAAAAAATGGGACCGCCTGGGCGGTCCCATTTTTTATTGGTCTTTCGCGGTGGGAAGCAGCTTTTTGCGCCGACTTAAGAACAGGGTCAGCGTGGTGGCACTGGCCAGGATATCCGCAATGGGCTCGGCGGCGTAGATTCCCATGACGCTGCCGGTCACACGGGGCAGGATGATGGCCAGAGGGACCAGCAGGATTACCTTACGCAGCAGGGCCAGAAACAGGCTGGTGCGTGCCTGGCCCAGGGCCATAAAGGTGGTCTGGCAGGCCATCTGGGCTCCAAAGGCCCAGATACCACCGAAGAAAATGGGCATGACCCGACTCACCAGAGCAATCAGTTCCTGCTGAGGGGTAAAGATCCGGGCCAGCATGCCGGGGAACAGAGCTACCACCGCAAACGCCGCGCAGGTGACCGTCAGAGTGACAGTGAGCAGCCGCTTAAAGGTCTGGCGCACCCGCAGATAGTTGCCCGCTCCGTAGTTGTAGCTCATGATAGGCTGAGTACCCTGAGTGATACCCTGGGTGGGCAGGACGATCATCTGCATGATGGACTGCATGATGGTGATGGTACCCACATACAAATCGCCGCCATAGGTCTGCATACCGGTGTTGAGCACCACCGTGACCAGGCTCTCGGTAGACTGCATAATAAAGGGAGCCACACCCAGGCCGGCCACCCGCCCCACTACCTTGGCCTCCAGGCGCATATTTTTTGCCCGAATGCGCAGGCCGCTGCGGCGGCTGCACAGGAAGCCTACCACCCAGGCCGCGCTTACCGCCTGGGAGAGAATGGTAGCCAGGGCCGCGCCCTTCACGCCCATATTTAGGCCAAAGATAAACACCGGGTCCAGGCAGATATTCAGGATGGCTCCGATGAGCACGCTCAGCATGGCCACCAGAGCCTTGCCCTGGGCACTGATAAAGGTATTGAGTCCCAGAGCCAGCTGGACGAAAACCGTACCCACAAGATAGATCCCGATGTAGTCCATGGCATAGCCAATGGTGTTCTCTGAGGCACCGAAGGCATAGAGGATGGGCTCTTTAAAGATGCTGAACCCCACGGTAAGGGCTGCTGCGGCAATCAGCAGCAGGGTCAGGGAGTTGCCCAAAATCTTCTCCGCCTTCTCCCGGTCGCCCGCTCCCAGCTGGATCGAAGCCAAGGGAGCGCCGCCCTGGCCGGCAAAAGCAGCAAAGGCAGACACCAGCATAATAATGGGGAAGGTCACACCCACGCCGGTAAGCGCAATATCTCCTACCTCCGGGATGTGCCCGATATAGATGCGGTCTACAATATTATAGAGCATATTGATGACCTGGGCCGCCACCGCCGGCACCGCCAATTTCAGCATCAGCGGGCCAATGGGAGCATTGGCCAGGCGTTCTTCGTCACGGGTCTGCGCCAAGGGAATCCACTCCTTTTCAAAGATAGTTCATTATAGCACAAAACAGTTCTTGTGAACAGCCGGCACATATTTTTTCTCTTAGTTGTGCTTTCTTCTCTTTAATTTTTCGTTAAAGAGTCTCAATTCACTTGCAAGCCAATGGTAAATGTGAAATAATGTGTTCACATCCCATGTTCGCACTTAAAAGGAGGTTTTGAAATGAAGCGGAAAAAGTCATTTTCCCAGGAAGAGCTGCGTTATCTGAAATTGCTGGCCCAGCAGTACCCCACCGTACAGGCTGCCAGCAGCGAGATCATCAATCTTCAGGCTATTTTGAACCTGCCCAAAGGCACCGAGCACTTCATCTCCGACGTCCACGGAGAGCACGAGGCCTTTTTACATATTCTCAACTCCTGTTCCGGCGTCATCCGGGAGAAAGTAGACGACCTGTTCGCCTCCACCATCTCCAAAGGAGAGCGGGACGAGCTGGCCACCCTCATCTACTATCCCGAGGAGAAGCTGGAGCAGCTCCACCGCCAGATGAAGGACATGGACGAGTGGTACCGCATCACTCTCCACCGCCTCATCGAGGTGTGCCGCTTTGTCACCTCCAAGTATACCCGCTCCAAGGTGCGCAAGGCCCTGCCCAAGGATTACGCCTACATCATCGACGAACTGATTCACACCAACTACGCTGAGGCCGACAAGCGGGACTACTTTGAAAACATCATCTCCACCATCATCGACCTGGAGCAGGCCGACGGCTTTATCGAGGCGGTCTCCGCCGTCATCAAGCGCATGGCGGTGGACCACATGCACATCGTGGGCGATATCTTCGACCGGGGCCCCCGGGCGGACATCATTATGGACTCCCTGCTGGACTACCACAGCGTGGACATCCAGTGGGGCAACCACGACATTCTCTGGATGGGCGCCGCCTCCGGCTCCCGCACCCTGGTGGCCACCGTGCTGGCCAACTCCATCCACTATAATAATCTGGAAGTGATTGAGACGGGCTACGGCATCTCCCTGCGTCCCCTGTCCGTCTTTGCCAACGAGGTATATAAGGACTGCGACGTCCACCGCTTCGCCGTCAAGCTCACCGGTCCCGACGCCGACCAGTACAGCGAAAAGGACAAGCTCCTCTCCGCCCGGATGCACAAGGCCATCACCATCATCCTCTTCAAGCTGGAGGGCCAGAAGCTGCTGCGCCACCCCGAGTACGGCATGAGTGACCGGCTACTGCTGGACAAGATTGACTATGCCAACAAGTGCATCACCATCGGTGACATCACCTACCCCCTGGAGGATGTGGACTTCCCCACCGTGGACCCCAAGGACCCCTACACCCTCACCCCCGAGGAGGACACGGTCATCAACCAGCTCACCGCCTCCTTCCTGCGCAGTGAGAAGCTGCAAAAGCACATCCGCTTCCTCTACTCCAAGGGCAGCCTCTATAAGGTCTTCAACGGCAACCTTCTCTTCCACGGCTGTATCCCCATGACGGCGGACGGGGAGCTGCTCTCCTTCCAGATCGGCGGCAAGGAGCGGAAAGGGCAGGAATTTTTGGACTACGCCGACACCGCCGCCCGCCAGGCTTACTACCACAAGCTGGGCACCCCGGAGCGACAGCTGGGTATGGACTTTCTCTGGTTCCTCTGGGCCGGGCGCAACAGCCCCATCTTTGGCCGGGATCGGATGACCACCTTTGAGCGCCGCCTCATCAAGGACGAGAGCGCCTGGACCGAGCCCAAGAACCCCTACTACACCTACTATCAGGACCCCGCCGTGTGCGACATGCTCCTGAAGGAATTTGGTCTGGAGGGGCCCCACTGCCACATCATCAACGGCCACATCCCTGTTAAGTCCAAGAAGGGGGAGAGCCCCATCAAGGGCGGCGGCAAGCTCATCGTCATCGACGGCGGCTTCTGCAAGGCCTACCAGCCCACCACCGGTATCGCCGGCTACACCCTCATCTACAACTCCTGGGTGCTGCGCATCGTCTCCCACGAGCCCTTCTGCGGCCGGAAAACTGCCATTGAGAAAAACGTGGACATCGCCAACAGCTCCCGGGTCTTTGAGCGCATGGACACCCGCATCAAGATCGCCCAGACCGACATCGGCGCCAAGCTCCAGGCCCAGGCCGATGCCCTGCGGGACCTGCTCAGCGCCTACAAGGCGGGCGCCGTCCCCGAGGACCACCGGGAATAACGCTTTACTTTGCCTGCCAGGTCTGCTATGCTAGGGACAGAAGGAACTGGCCTGCGATAGCCCCTGGAACACGCTGCTCCGGGTACATATCAGGACACATTGGAAAGGATCGAGAAACCATGTGGAAAAATGTAGGATATTATAATGGAACCATGGGTCCTCTGGAGGAGATGACCGTCCCCATGGGGGACCGCGCCCTCTACTTCGGCGACGGCATCTATGAGGCCACCTGTGTGGCCAACCGGGTCCCCTTCGCCCTGGATGACCACCTGGATCGGATGTACAACAGCCTGCGCCTGCTGGAGATCCCCTTCAAAATGGAGCGGGACCAGGTCAAGGCGGAGCTGCAGAAGGTGATCGACGCTGCGGAGGACTCCCCCATCCACTTCCTGTACTGGCAGATTTCCCGGGGCGTTGCTATGCGTAACCACCCCTTCCCCACCGACGCAGAGCCCACCCTGCTCATCTACGTCAAGCCCCACACCATGAAGTCCATGGACAAGCCCTATAAGCTCATCTCCATGGAGGACATCCGCTTCAAGCTGTGCAACATCAAGACCTTGAACCTCATCCCCAGCGTGCTGGCCAACCAGCGCGCCGTGGAGCACGGCTGTGATGAGGCCGTCCTCCACCGGGGCAGCCGGGTCACTGAGTGCGCCCACAGCAACATCTCCATTCTGAAGGACGGGGTCCTCCAGACCGCTCCCACCGACGAGCTCATCCTCCCCGGCATCACCCGCAAGCACCTGCTGGCCCTGGCTAAGGAGCACGGCATCTCTGTTTTGGAGAAGCCCTTCTCCATGGTGGAGCTGATGAACGCCGACGAGGTCATCGTCACCAGCTCCAGTGCCCTGTGCATGAAGGCGGAGTCCATCGACGGCATCCCCGTGGGCGGCAAGGACCCCCAGCGTCTCAAGCTCCTCCAGGACGCCTATCTGGAGAAGTTCCAGCGGGAGACCCAGCCCAAATAATCCATCTTTTTGGCCCGGCGCGCTCTGCGCCGGGCCTTTTCGTTGACAGAGGGGGCAAGGTTGGGTACAATAAGAAAAAAATCGCCAGCGGGTGCCCGGAAGCAAAGGCCGGGAGAATAGGGAAGCGGGTGCAACTCCCGCGCGGGACCGCCGCCGTAAGGGGGAGGACCGCTCCAGCGCCACTGCAATGCTTGCGGGAAGGGGGAGCGGGCCGGAGAACCTAAGCCGGAAGACCTGCCCACTGACCCACACTGCCTGAGGCTAAAGGCAGGGCCTGCCGCTCCGGACGGACCAAACGGAGAGGCAGAAAGACCACGGACCGCTGTGCGGCCCGTCTTTTGTGTTGTCTTTTGCGCCCCTCCTCCCCCTCAGGAGGAGGGGCGCGCTGGCTTGTTTCAAGGAGGATTTTACCATGAAGGAAGCGCTGCTGACAGTGAGCTTCGGCACCGCGGTGGAGGAGGCTCGTCAATCGGACATCTGCGCCGTGGAGCGGGCCGCTGCCCAGGCCCTCCCCCACCTGCCCGCCTACCAGGCCTACACCAGCCCCACCATCCGCCGCATACTGGCCCGCCGCGGTGTGGACATCCCCGGCTTTGTGCCCGCCCTGGAGCAGCTGGCCCAGGACGGCGCGGAGCGGGTCTATGTGCTGCCCACCCACCTGCTTCCCGGCTATGAGTATGACGACCTGCTGGAGGCGGCCGGGCAGATGCGCCCCCAGTTTCAGCAGCTGCGCATGGCTCCGCCCCTGCTGGGGGACACCTGGGGCGTGCGGGCTCTGGCTGAGATTCTATGCGGCCGCTTCCCCCGCCAGGAGGGACAGGCCGTGGTACTGCTGGGCCACGGAACCGAGCACCCGGGCAACCTGGTCTACCCCGCCCTCCAGGGTGTGCTGGACTGGCTGGGCCGGGAGGATATCCTTATCGGAACGGTGGAGGGCTGGCCCCAGGCGGAGGACGTGCTGGAGCAGCTGAGCCGCCAAAACTGCCGCCATGTGCTGCTGGCCCCCCTGATGCTGGTAGCCGGCACCCACGCCGTGGAGGACATGGCCGGTCCCGAACCGGAGAGCTGGAAAAACCGCCTGGAGGCCAGCGGCTATGAAGTGACCCCCATTTTTGAGGGTCTGGGCCGCCTGCCCCAGGTACAGGAGATGTATGTCCACCGCCTCAAGACGCTTTTGGAGAAGAACCATGGCCTTTGAGCACTATGTCACCGCCGGGGGCAAACGCCTGCGGTGCGGCTACACCACCGGCACCTGCGCCGCACTGGCCGCCGCCGGGGCCGTCCGGCTGCTGCTCACTGGCCGTCCGCCCGATCTGGTGGCCATCGACACCCCCAAGGGCTGGCGGGTGGAGGTGTCCCTCACTCAGCCTCAACTGGGCGAAGGCTGGGCGCAGTGCGCCGTCATCAAGGACGGCGGGGACGATATCGACGCCACCCACGGTCTGCCCATTGTGGCCCGGGTGGAGCGTCAGGCAAGCGAAGCCATCACCATCCAGGGGGGCACAGGCGTGGGCCGGGTGACCCGGCCTGGTCTCGACCAACCGGTGGGTGAGTGGGCCATCAACCGGGTGCCCCGGCAGATGATCACCCAGGCGGTGGACCGAGAGCGGAAAGCACTGGGCTGCACTGATGGATTCCTGGTGACCATCTCGGCTCCCGGCGGGGAAGAGGCCGCTCAGCGCACCTTCAACCCCCAGCTGGGCATTGAGGGGGGCATCTCCATTTTGGGCACCTCTGGCATTGTGGAGCCCATGAGCGTCCAGGCCCTGGTGGACACCATGGCCCTGGAGCTGCGGCAGGCTGCCCTTAAGGGCGACGGCCGCCTGGTGCTGGTGCCCGGCAACTACGGCCTGGACTTTTTGGCCCAGCACGCCCTGATTTCGGACGGTATCCCGGTGGTCCGGTGCTCCAACTTTATTGGCGAGGCTCTGGACCAGGCCCGGCTGGAGGGTTTTGGGGAAGTTCTGCTGGTGGGCCACATCGGCAAGCTGGTCAAGCTTGCCGGGGGCATCATGAACACCCACTCCCGCTGGGCAGACGGCCGCCGGGAGCTATTTTGCGCCCACGCCGCTCTGGCGGGAGCGGACCGTCAGACCGCCCAGGCCCTCATGGACTGCGCCACCACAGACGGCTGTCTGGAGGTTCTGGATGAGGCGGGACTGCAGAAGGCGGTTTTGACCTCCCTGCTGGAGGCCATCCAGGGCCACCTGGACCGGCGCTTTGGCCCGGAGGGGACGGTGGGCGCCGTTCTGTTCAGCAATCAATACGGCCTTCTCGGCCTGACCCCCAAGGGGAAGGAGTTAACAAATAGATGGAACAACGCAACGTAGGAACCTTTTACGGCGTAGGAGTAGGGCCCGGAGACCCGGAGCTGCTGACGGTGAAGGCCATTCGAACCTTAGAGGGCTGCCCGGTGCTGGCCGCACCTCAGACGGCCTCCGGCGAGATGACGGCCCTGAACATCGCCCGGCAGGCGGCCAACCTGGAGGGCAAGACCCTCCTCCCCCTCCACTTCACCATGTCCCGGGACAAGGCCAAGCAGCATCAGGCCCATGTGGAGGCCGCTCAGGCGGTGCGGGCCTATCTGGAGCAGGGCCAGGACGTGGCCATGGCGGTGCTGGGGGATGTGTCGGTGTACTCCACCTACTGCTACCTGATGGACCTGTTAAAGGATGAATTCCCCTGCGTCATGGTGCCGGGGGTGCCCGCCTTCTGCGCGGTGGCCGCCCGACTGGGTCGGAGCCTGACCACCATGAACAGCCCCCTGCACATCCTGCCCGGAGGCGGCGAGGGCCCCGGGGAGACACTGGACTTGCCCGGAGCCAAGGTACTGATGAAGTCGGGGCGCAACTTCCCCCAGGTGCTGGACGAGCTGGAGGAGCGGGGACTGCTGAAGCAGGCGGCCATGGTGGAAAACTGCGGTCTGCCCGGCGAGCGGGTTTGCCCCTCTCTGGAGGAGAAACCTCAGTCCAGTGGGTATTTTACAACCATTATTATACCGTAAGGAGGGAAATCCATGGTCCATTTTGTGGGTGCCGGCCCCGGCGGGCCCGATCTCATCACCCTGCGGGGGGCTCAGCTGCTGGGGGAAGCCGACTGCGTTATCTATGCGGGCAGCCTGGTAAACCCCGCTCTGCTAGCTATGACCCGGGAGGGGGCCTCCATCTACAATAGCGCCCAGATGACCCTGGAACAGGTGCTGGCCGTCATCGAAGACATGGAGCGCAGCGGCAAGACCACCGTCCGCCTGCACACCGGCGACCCCTGCCTGTATGGAGCCATTCAGGAGCAGATGGACCAGCTGGATGAGCTGGGCATTTCCTGGGATGTGACCCCCGGTGTGTCCTCCTTCTGCGGGGCCGCGGCAGCGGTGGGAACCGAGTACACCCTGCCTGGAGTGAGTCAGAGCGTCATCATCACCCGGATGGCAGGACGTACACCGGTGCCGGAGCGAGAGTCCATTGCCGCCCTGGCCGCCCACGGGGCCACCATGGTGATTTTCCTCTCCGCAGGGATGCTGAAGGGGCTGTCCACCGAGCTTCTCAAGGGAGCCTACACTCCGGACACCCCCGCCGCCCTGGTATACAAGGCCACCTGGCCGGAGGAAAAGGTGGTGCGGTGCACGGTGGGCACCCTGGCCCAGGCGGGGCGAGAGCATCAGATCTCCAAAACTGCCCTGGTACTGGTGGGGGACTTTCTGTCCCACAGCTATCAGCGCAGCCTCCTCTACCACCCCGGCTTCTCTACGGAGTTTCGCCAGGGGGACGGCTCTCTGGACGGAGGCAATCCATGAAGCTGGAGCTGATCGCCTTTACCCAGCGGGGCAATGACCTGGCCCAGCACCTGGCCCAATCTCTGTCCGACCACGGGCACCAGGCCGCCTGCACCCGGGACGGGTTGAAGGCGGAGGAATGGGCAGCACGGGCCTTCTCCCGCTCCGAGGGGCTCATCTTTGTGGGAGCAGCCGGGATTGCGGTTCGCGCCATTGCCCCTCACCTGCGCCACAAGAGCACCGACCCGGCGGTGGTGGTGGTGGACGAGGGAGGTCAATTCGTCATTCCCATTCTCTCCGGCCACCTGGGTGGGGCCAACGACCTGGCCCGGGAGATAGCCGCACTGCTCAGCGCTGTCCCGGTCATCACCACAGCCACCGATGTAAACGGCGTGTTCGCCGTGGACCAGTGGGCCCGGCGGCAGGGGCTGCTGGTATGCAATCCGGAACAAATCCGCTCCGTCTCCTCCCAGCTGCTGGCCGGGGAGACGGTGGGATTTTTCTCCGCCTGGCCCATTTCAGGAGAGCTGCCTGCGGGACTGTGTATGGTCTCCCGTGAGAACGCCCAAGTGGTGCTGGATCTGCACCGCCCGGAAGGGGACGCCCTGTGGCTGTGCCCCAAGAGAGTGCGGGTAGGGATGGGCTGCCGGAGAGGGACTCCGGAAACTACTCTCCATGCCCTGCTGGAGGAGGTGCTGACCCAGGAGGGCATCCCCCAAAGGGCGGTGTCCGCCCTGTGTACCATTGATTTGAAGAAAGACGAGAGGGGGCTCCAGGAGCTGGCCGGGGCGCTGAACGCACCCCTGACCACCTACTCCGCCCAGGAGCTGGCGCAGGTCCCTGGGGACTTCACCCCCTCCCCCTTTGTGAAGCAGGTTACCGGGGTGGACAACGTGTGTGAGCGGGCAGCGTTGGCCTGCGGCGGGACCCTCCTGCGGCACAAGACAGCCAAGGATGGAGCCACCGTCGCTTTGGCTTTGGAAGAACTTCACTTGACTTGGAAGGAGCACCTATGAAACGGTTGTATGTGGTTGGACTGGGCCCCGGCGGGGCAGATTACCTCACCCCCCAGGCCCGAAGAGCGCTGGAGGACTGCGAGGTGCTGTGCGGCTACACCACTTATATGGACCTGGCGGGAGATTTTACCGCCGGAAAAGAGCTGGTCACCACCCCCATGACCCAGGAATTGGAGCGGTGCCGTCTGGCCCTGGAGAAGGCCAACGAGGGCAAGACCACCGCCATGATTTGCAGCGGGGACGCCGGGGTGTACGGCATGGCGGGG
>CAJLCG010000013.1 GCA_905205085.1 uncultured Oscillospiraceae bacterium | reverse complement strand
CCAAGAAAAAGGGGCGCCGCCTTCCGCGGCGCCCCCAAGGGTCACGTTGCAGTGCTTCAGCCCGCCACCGCGTCCTTCAGAGCCTTGCCGGCCTTGAAGACAGGGGTCTTGGTCTGGGGGATCTCGATCTCGGTGCCGGTCTTGGGATTGCGGCCCACCCGAGCGGCGCGGGTCTTCACCTCAAAGGAGCCAAAGCCCACCAGCTGCACCTTCTCCTCCCGGGTCAGCGCTTCGGCAATGGCCTCCACGGTGGCAGTGATGGCGGCCTCGGCGTCCTTCTTGGACAGCTGGGTCTTGTCAGCCACGGCGTTGATGAGTTCGGTCTTGTTCATAGCGTGTCTCCTCCTAAGAATTTGCGCGGCCTTGGGAAAGGCCTGTCCTTTGCGTGGGGCGTCTCAGCCCTCCTGCTGCTTGGCTTGGGCCCACAGCTCCTCCAGCTGGGACAATTCCATCTGGTCCAGGCTCTCCCCCTGGGCCAGCCGCTCCACAGCACGAAAGCGGCGGATAAACTTTTCGCAGGCCTGGGTCAGCGCCTGCTCGCTGTCCACGTGGAGAAAGCGTCCCGCCTTCACCGCGGCGAACAGCAGATCACCCAGCTCCTCCTGGGGATCTCCGTCGCCCTGTGCGGCGCGGCGCAGCTCCTCCACTTCCTCGTCCAGCTTGTCCAAGGCGGGAGCCAGGTCCGGCCAGTCAAAGCCCGCCTTGCGGGCCTTGTCCTGCAATTTTTCTGCCCGGATCAGCGCAGGCAGGGAGCGGGCCACCGCATCCAGCGTGTCGCCGGCGGTGCGCTGGTGCTTCTCCTGGCGCTTCTGGGCGTCCCAGGTCTCCAGGGCCTGGTCGCTGTCCTCCGCCTGCACCGTGCCAAACACGTGGGGGTGGCGGAAAACCATCTTTTTGGCCACGCCGTCCACCACATCCTGGAAGGTAAACAGCCCTTCCTCCTTGGCCATCTGGGCGTGGAACACCACCTGAAGCAGCACGTCCCCCAGCTCTTCCTTCAGGTGCTCCGGGTTCTTCTCGTCAATGGCCTCTGCGGCCTCGTAGGCCTCCTCCAGCATGTTGCGCCGGATGCTCTCGTGGGTCTGCTCCCGGTCCCAGGGGCAGCCCCCGGGAGCCCGCAGCAGCGCCACGATCTTCTCCAGATCCTCCATACCATAGGAGTCCATGCATTCAAAATCTACCACAACTTCGCTTCCTTCGCAAGGTATTTTTTGCGCATCTGTTAAGAAAGATGCAGGATACGGGCAATTTTTTCCCCTTTTGGCATGAGAGACAGGTCCTCCTTGGTGATGGCCCGCAGCACAATCACCAGCACGCCGTAGATGGCCACCGCCACCACAATGGCAGCCAGGGTAGCCACTGCATTGCCCAGGCGATTGGCGGCGAGCAGCTTGGCCAGCAGGCCGTGGACTGCCCAGGCGCCCAGGCCCATCACCGCGGCGGCGGCGGCGGGCTTGGCAAACAGGGGGATGTATTTCGGCCGGCCGGGAATGACCCGGGCCATCACGATCAGGTCCAGAATGAGGCACAGGGCAAAGCAGAAGATGTTGCCCAGAGGGGCGCCGTAGATGCCCACCTGGGGCAGCACCACCACATTGTAGTTGAGCACAATTTTGATCACGCCGCCGGCCAGCATAATAATGACCGGCAGGTTCACAAAGCCGTAGGCCTGCAAAATGGAGTTGCACACCAGCATCATACACACAAACACCGTAGCCAGGCCCAGGGTAGACAGGAGCGGACCGGCCAGCTGGGAGGTGAGACTGGGGAAAATGAGAGCCATGATGGGCTCGCCCAGCACATACAGGCCCACCCCCATGGGGAAGGCCAGCAGGGCGGAGATGCGCAGGGCAGAACCGGCCACCCGGGCAGCGCCCTTCCGGTCCCGGCGGGCCAGGGTGCCGGAGACGGCGGGGATGACGGCGGCGGTGATGGCCGCCATGAGGGAGGTGGGCAGGTTGTAGATGTTCAGCGCGCCGTTGTAGTTGCCATAAAGGGTGCGGCTGGCATCCTCCAGGGCGTCATGGAGGGCAATGGCCGTCTTGGTGCCCTCACCGGCCAGCTGGTCGGAAAGCAGGGACATGGAGATGGTGGTCCCCTCCGGCAGGGTGGCCTGCCAGGCCTTCAGGGCGCTCTCCAGCTTGTCAAAGCTCATAAAATCCTTGTACAGGGCCCAGCAGTCCGTATTCTCCAGCAGAGCCCGCTGGAGCTGGCCCTGAACCAGGGAGGAGTCGATGACGGTGACGATACCCACCATGGAAGAGCTGATGGTGATGGGCACGGCGATCATCAGCAGATTTTTCACGATGGTGCTGTTGGAGTCGGGGGTGTCCTTGGACAGGCCTTCCTGGCTGCGGCCCATGAGATAGTTGAGCAGCATGTAGGCCAGGGCCACAATGGTGCCCACCGTCACACCGGTGATGGCGCCGGCGGCGGCGTGGCTCTGGTCGGCCCCCGCTTTCACCAGCCAGTAGGCCAGTCCCAGGCCCACCACCAGCTTGCACAGGGCCTCAATGATCTGAGAGACGGCGGTGGGGGTCATGTTCCCATGGCCCTGGGCATAGCCCCGGAAGGCGGATAGACAGCCCACGCAGATGACCGCCGGGGCCAGGGCCCGGATGCCGGGAGCAGCCTGGTCGTCGTTCATCAGGCCGGCCAGCTGAGCCGAGCCAAAGGACATGATGAGGAAGGACAGCACGCCCAGGGTAAGAAACAGGGCCAGGGACAGCCGGAACACCCGGCGCACCTGGTTTTGCCGTCCGGTGGCGTTGGCCTCGCTGACCAGCTTGGACACGGCCACGGGCAGGCCTGCGGTGGAGATGGTAAGCAGCACGGCATAGATGTTATAGGCGTTTCCGAAGTCGGCGCTGCCCTGTTCCCCGATGATGTTGAGCAGCGGGATCTTGTAGAACATGCCGATGACTTTGACCACCATAATGCCCACCGCCAGGATGGCGGCGCCGCCGAAAAAGGTGTTCTGTTTTGTCGACCGGGCAACCCGGCGGGGTGCATGACTGTGTTGGGCCATTCGTTCGGTCCTCCTTGCAGTTTGGAGAGTCAGGCGGCTCAGCCGCCTGGATCAGATTTAGTCTTGGGGAAAAATCTTGGGCAGGGCGTAGTGCTCCACCTCGTAGCAGATGCGCTCCAGGTCCAGGGTGAAGAACTCCCCCTTCTCATATATGACCTGTCCCCGGGCCATATTCATCTCCACATTGGAGCCCCGGGCCGCGTAGACCAGGTTCTCCTCCACGTCGTGGCAGGGGGTGAGATTGGGGGCGGTAAAGTCCACCAGGATGAGGTCGGCCAGCTTTCCCGGGGCGATGACGCCGGTGTCCCGTCCTGTGGCCGCCGCCCCGTTGACGGTGGCCATGGCCAGGGCCTCACGGGCGGTGACCGCCATGGGGTCGTGCTGGACCCCCTTGTGGAGAATGGCGGCCAGCTTGATCTCCTCAAACAGGTCGCAGTTGTTGTTGGAGGACACGCCGTCGGTGCCCAGGGTCACGTTGACCCCGGCCTTGAGCAGCTGGGGCACCCGGGCCACGCCGGAGCCTAGCTTCAGGTTGGACACCGGATTGTGAACGGCGGTAATGTGCTTCTGGGCCATGAGGGCCATGTCCTCGTCGGTGACCCACACGCAGTGGGCGGCGGTGCCGCCCCGCTCCCACACGCCGTACTGGTCCAGCAGGGCGATGGGGGTCTTTCCGTATTTCTCCAGACAGGTTTTGTGCTCCAGCTGGGTCTCGGAGATATGAACCTGCATACCCAGATTGTGCTGGGCGGCGTAGTCGGCCATCCACTGCCACAGGGGCGGATTGGAGGTATACTCGGCGTGGATGGAGGCATCTACCAGGATCTGCCCGTCCCCGGCCCCGTGCCACTGCTGGGTCAGCTCCTGCTGATTGCGGCAGTCGTTGCACTTATCGGGAGAAAAGTCGTCGGGCGCACCGAAATACACCCCGCCGCAGGACAGATTGGCGGAGATGCCCGCCTTTAAAATCTCCTGGGCGATGGTGCCGGTGTGCATGTACATATCCACAATGCAGGTGGTGCCCGAGGCAATCATCTCGGCCAGGCCCAGGGCCGCTCCGGCGGCCACGGCCCGGTCGTCCAGCCGGGCCTCGGCGGGGAAAATGTAGTCGTGGAGCCAGTGCTGAAGATCGTGGCCCCCGCCGTAGCCCCGCATGAGGGTCATGGGCACGTGGGTGTGGCAGTTCACAAGGCCGGGCATAAGCACTTTGTCCTTGCCCTCCACCACCCGGTCAAAGGTTCCCTCCGGGCGCACCGTCCCCACCGAGACGATCTTGGTCCCCTCCACCGCCACAAAGGCGTTTTCCACCACCGGCCGGGCGGGGTCCATGGTCAGGGCGGTGACGTTGGCAAACAAAACAGACATGTTCAAAGCTCCTTTAGTAAGGTCTGCGCCCACTCCAGATTGTCCCGGTGCACGAACAGACGGTACTCCAGGCGGCTGGTCGTTCCAAGGGTGGAACCGGACACTGACTTGGTCTTATAGCGGTAGTCCAAGCCGGCCGCCTGGAGGACGTCCCGCACCTGGCAAAAGCGTTTCAGGTCGTAGGTAATGAGCAGCTCGGCGCGGTTCCAAAACCCAATCATACCTTGCTCCTTTTTCGGTTACATCTCCCGCAGGCAGGCGCGCACCAGGGCGGAGAAATCCTCCCGGGCGTGCTCTCCAGCCAGGAGGACCTCCTCCTCGCTGAGAGGCTGGTCCAGAATACCGGCAGCCATGTTGCTAAGCAGGGTAAAGCCCAGCACCTCCATGCCGCAGTGGCCCGCCACGATGACCTCGGGCGCGGTGGACATGCCCACCGCGTCGCCCCCCAGGATGCGGGCGGCCCGGATCTCCGCCGGGGTCTCGTACTGGGGACCGTAGCAGTAGAAGTAGACGCCCTCCCGCAGGGTGAGGCCCAGCTTCTGGGCGCAGTCCCGGGCCACCTGGCGCAGGCGGGGGGTGTACAGCTTGGATGCGTCGGGGAAGCGCACCCCGAACTCGGGCAGGTTCTCCCCCCGGAGCGGGGACTCGGAGAACATTTTAATGTGGTCGGTAATGAGCATCAGCTCCCCGGCCTTCCAGTCGGTGTTCACACAGCCGGCGGCGTTGGTGACCACCAGGGTGTCGCACCCCAGCAGACGCAGCACCCGCACCGCGTAGGTGACCTCCTCATAGGAGTAGCCCTCGTAGTGGTGCATCCGGCCCTGCATCACCGCCACCTTCTGGCCCTCCAGAGTGCCGAACACCAGCCGACCCTTGTGGCCGGGGGCAGTGGAGGCCTTGAAGTGGGGGATATCTTTGTAATCCACAGCGATGGCATCTTCCACCTGGTCGCCCAGATAGCCCAGGCCGGAGCCCAGGATCATGGCCACCTTAGGGACAAAACCGCCCAGGCGGGCGCGTAAAAAGTCCGCGCTCGCCCGGTAATGCTCTATTGTATAGGACATAGGGCCCTCCTTACAGGCTGTCGCCGCACCGGCGGCAGAACTGGTCGTCCTTGCCGCACACCGCGCCGCAGTTGGGGCAGGTGCGGGACTGGCGCAGGGCGGCAATGCGCTCCTTGAGCTCAGCGATCTTTCCGGCAAGCTCATCGGCCTGGGCCAGCAACTGGGACACCTTGTCCTCGTCCTGGCTCTCTCCCTTGTGGGCCTGGTACATCACTTCGCCCAGCTGGCGCAGCACGTCGTTATACTCTCCGCTCAGGTCAAACAGCTGCACGTTCAGCTTGGCCACGTCCACCATCTGTCCGGCCCGCTTCCCGGCTACCCGGGCGGTGCCCGCCGCGGCATCGGCGGCGTCGGCGGCCGTACTCCGAATCCGGTCCAGCAGTTCCTTCACCTTGTCGTCCATATCCACGTGCTCCTTTCCTTGTCCCACTCCCGGACTTTTTCCAGGAAGTTCTATGAGTTTTCACTATTTTACACCATTGGATAGGAAAAATCAACGGAAAAGGCCTCTCTTCCCACTCTATCTGCCGATTGCCCAAGGGTGAAATTTATGATATACTTCTTTTGACAATTTCATGCACCCAGAGGATGCGGTTCCAGACGACTCTGGGGAGATTGCATGAAGAGGTACACAAAGCACATTGCCTGGGGAGGCAACCGTCCCTGTTTGCCTGGCAGGAACGTTTGGGAGCTTGAGGAGGGAACCACGTGAATCTGGAACTGTCACTGAAACAGACCTTAAAATTGACCCCGCAAATGCTCCAGTCCATGGAAGTGCTGCAAATGAGCACCCAGGAGCTGGCTGACTATATTCAGGACCTGGTCCAGACCAACCCCGCCGCCGAGCTCACCGAGCCCACCGCTCAGAGCGATGAGAGCGAAGAGCTGTGGCGGCGGATGCAGTCTATGGCCGACGCGGACCATCAGAACCGGCAGTATCTCTCCCCCGACCGGGAGGAGCTGGACCCTCTGGCCCGGGTGGGCACCGACGGCGGACTGGGCGAGACCCTGGTGCTCCACCTCACCCGCCAGTTGGAGCGCAGCCACGGCTCCACCCTGGTGCTGCGCTCAGCCCAGTTTCTCACCGCCTGTCTGGATGAAAACGGCTATCTGCGGGACGATCTGGAGGACCTGTCCCAGGCCTCCCGCCTGCCTCTGGCGGCACTGGAGCAGGGACTGGCCCTCCTCCAGAGTCTTGACCCGGCCGGCGTAGGCGCCCGAGACCTGTCCCAGTGTCTGGCCCTGCAATTGCAGCGCCAGGGAGAAACCGGCCCCGCTTTGGAGATCGTGCTGCACCACCTGGAGCGACTGGGCCGCAAGCAGTACCACGCCATCGCCCAGGAGCTGGGCATCTCCCAAAAGGAGGTCCTCCGGGCCCAGAGCCTCATTCAAGAGCTGGACCCCCGCCCCGGCGCCGCCTTTGCCAGCCGGGATGAGACCACCTACCTGGTCCCCGACCTGGTGGTCATTCAGAATGAGCAGGGGCTGACCGTGACCTATCAGGACTCCTACCTCCCGGGCCTTCATCTCAGCGGCTACTACTGCAAGCTGCAAAAGCAGAGTGCCGACCCGGAGGTCAAGCAGTACCTCACCGATAAGATCAAACAGGCCCAGTGGGCCATTCAGGCGGTGGAGCAGCGCCGCTCCACCCTGCTCTCCTGCGCCCAGGTCATTGTACACCGGCAGGAGGGGTTCTTCCGCCCCGGAGGACACCTGTCCCCCCTGCGGCTGGCCGATGTGGCCCAGGAGCTGTCCATCCACGAGTCCACCGTCAGCCGGGCCATCCGGGAGAAATACCTCCAGTGCTGCCGGGGCGTGTACCCGCTGAGTTTCTTTTTCTCCCGGGAGGGAGGCAGCGAGGGCACCTCGGTACACCAGATCAAGGAGCGGCTGCGGCAGCTGGTGGACCGGGAGGACAAAAAACACCCCCTCTCCGACCAGAAGCTGTGTGAGCAGCTGGAGGCGGAGGGCTGCGCCATCTCCCGGCGCACCGTAGCCAAATACCGGGACGAGCTGGGCATTCCCAGTGCCTCGGGGCGAAAAGAGATCCATTAAGGAGTTTGTATGAAACACTATCGCGCCATCTGCTTTGATTTTGACTATACCCTGGGCGACTCCACCGACTCCATTGTAGCCGGCTTTCAGTACGCCTTTGAGCGCCTGGGCCGCCCCATCCCCGACCGGGACACGGTGCGGGGCACAGTGGGCTACCTGCTGGAGGACGCATACCAGATGCTCACCGGCGACAGCAACAAAGAGCACCGCGCCCAGTTCCGGGCCTACTTCTTAGAGGTAGCCAAGCCCCGCCAGAAGGACGAGACCACCCTGTTCCCCGGCACCCACGAGCTGCTGCGGGGGCTCCACGAGCGCGGGGTCCGTCTGGGCATCGTGAGCACCAAGACCGGGGAGACCATCGCCCACATCATGGACAAATACGGCCTGGGGGACACCCTGGAGCTCATCCTGGGCAGCTATGACGTCACCCACCACAAGCCCCATCCGGAGGGCATTTTAAAGGCGCTGGACCAGATGGGGGTGGCCCCGGAGGAATTCCTCTACTGCGGGGACACCATTCTGGACGCCCAGGCCGCCCAGGGGGCGGGGGTGGACTTTGCTGCCGTCCTCAACGGCACCACCCAGGCTCCCGCCTTTGCCCCCTACCCCTGCGTCCACATCGCCCCCGACCTCACTGAGCTGGCCCAGTGGCTGGAGGACAGAACGTGAAGTACTATTTTGCCCCCATGGAGGGCGTCACCGGGGCAGAGTTCCGCCGGGCCCACCACCAGGTGTTCGGCGGGGTAGACGCCTACTACATGCCCTTCCTCTCCCCCACCCAAGATCATGTATTTACGCCCCGGGAACTCCGGGGCATTTTGCCGGAGAATAACCCCGGCTTTCGTGCCGTGCCCCAGCTGCTCACCCGGAATGTGGAGGATTTCCTCTGGGCCGCGGGAGAGCTGGCCCGGCTGGGCTATGACGAGGTCAACCTGAACCTGGGCTGCCCCTCGGGCACCGTCACCGCCAAGGGCAAGGGCGCGGGCCTTCTCCAGCGCCGGGATACCCTGGAAGAGCTATTAGAAGGTATCTTCGCCAAAACTCCGGTCAAACTATCTATTAAAACCCGGCTGGGCTGGGAGAATCCCGATGAGTTCGGTCCCCTGCTGGAGCTCTTCTCCCGCTACCCCGTCTCCCTGCTCATCATCCACCCCCGGGTGCGCCAGGACTTCTACCGGGAGAAGGTGCGTCTGGACGCCTTTGCCCAGGCTCTGGAGGTCTACCGGGGACCGGTGTGCTTCAACGGCGGCCTGGTCACCCCCGCAGACTGCCAGGCCTTTGCCCGGCGCTTTCCCCAGGTGGAGCACCTGATGATCGGCCAGGGCCTGCTGGCCGACCCCGCTCTGGCCCGGAAGGCCCAGGGCGGCAGCGCCGCCACCGTGGATGAGCTGCGCGCCTTCCACGACCAGCTCTACCGCACCTACCTCTCCCTCTTCTCCGGGGAGCGGAGCACAGTATTCCACATGAAGGAGCTGTGGAGCTACCTCTCCCGCCTGTTTGAGGACAGCGCCCGCCCCCTGAAAAAGATCCGCAAGGCCGACCGCTCCGCCCCCTACGAGGCGGCGGTGGAGGAGATGTTCGCCCGGCCTCTGCGCCGGGACGCCCTCTGGGAAGAATCTAACATAGATTTGTCTTGAATCGCCGGGATGGGGTGTGTTATACTCTAAAATGTAGAATTTTGTGCGCCGCGGCCTGGCAGTCAGGCCCCAATTGGGCGCGGAAAGGTTGTGAAGCCCCATGAAAAGCCGAAGTCGCCACCGGGATACCGTACATGCGCTGTCACGAACGGCAGAGGACGCGGGGCCGCATCCTCTTGTTCCGCCGCTCTGGGGCCGGCACGCGGAGTAGCAGCCGCAGCACCGTCCCCTGACCGATTCGTAACAGCCGCAGGAGTGATCCTGTGGCTGTTTTCCGTCCCGGATATCCCGTGACTTCAAGAGGGGGAAACCATATGCACGAGAATTATGATCTGGACCAGCTGCTGGAGCTGGTTCGCACCAAGCAGTTCCGCCGCCTGCGGGAGCTGCTGGACGATATGAATGAGGTGGACATCGCCGAATTTCTGGACGAACTAGGTCCGGAGGAGACCATCCTGGTCTTTCGCCTGCTGCCCAAGGAGGTAGCCGCCGAGGTGTTCACCGAGCTGGAGGACTCCGACGACCAGGAGCGGCTCATCAACGCCCTGAGTGATAAGGAGCTGCGAGAGGTGCTGGACGAGCTGTACCTGGACGACACCGTGGACCTCATCGAGGACATGCCCGCCAACGTGGTCAGCCGTATCCTGCGCAACACCGACGCCACCACCCGCACCCAGATCAATCAGCTCCTCAACTACCCCAAGGACTCCGCCGGCTCCATCATGACCACCGAGTACGTCTACCTCCACCCCAACGCCACCGTGGAGGAGTCCTTCGCCCGCATCCGCAAGGTAGGCATGGACAAGGAGACGGTCTACACCTGTTACGTCACCCAGCGCCGGGTACTGCTGGGCGTAGTCACGGTGCGCCGGATGCTCCTGTCCTCCTACGACACCCGCATCGGCGACATCATGGAGACCAACGTTCTCTCGGTAAACACCCACGAGGACAAGGAGGACGTGGCCCAGCTGCTGAACAAGTACGACCTGTACGCCCTGCCCGTGGTGGACGGCGAGGACCGGCTGGTGGGCATCATCACCTTCGACGACGCCATGGACGTTATCGAAGAGGAGACCACCGAGGACTTCGAAAAGATGGCCGCTATCCTCCCCTCCGACAAGCCCTACCTGAAAACCGGCGTACTGGAGACCTGGAAGGCCCGCATCCCGTGGCTTCTGCTGCTGATGCTCTCAGCCACTTTTACCGGCATCATCATCACCAGCTTTGAAAATGCCCTGGCCGCCTGCGTGGTACTCACCTCCTTTATTCCCATGCTCTCAGGCACCGGCGGTAACTCAGGATCACAGTCATCGGTGGCCGTGATCCGTGCCCTATCCTTGGACGAAATTGACTTTTCTGACATGGTCCTGGTGGTGTGGAAGGAGATCCGGGTGGCGGTGCTGTGCGGTGTGTGCCTGGCCTGCGCCAACTTTGTAAAAATGATGATCGTGGACCGCTGGCTCATGCACAACCCCCAGGTCACCCCCATGGTAGCCCTGGTGGTGTGTCTCACCTTGGTGTTCACCGTCATCTGCGCCAAGGTGGTGGGCTGTACCCTCCCCATGTGCGCAGAGAAAATCGGCATTGACCCGGCGGTGATGGCCTCCCCCTTTATCACCACCATCGTGGACGCTCTGTCCCTGCTCATCTACTTCTTTATTGCCACCCGTCTGCTGGGTCTGAATACCTAATTGGAGAAAGGAAGCTGCTATGTCTCAGGTCAAGCGGGGCGTTTCCCCCCTGTCCCTGTTCAAGCAGGGAAAACTCATCATTTTTGGCGTGATACTGGCTATTGTCTGCTTCGCCGTGGGCTTTTTCAGCGGCGGACGGGAGGAGAAGCCCCCGGTTCTCTCTTCCATCACGGTGGAAAACCAGCTCCAGCAGATCAGCCAGCTGGCCACCATCCGCTACTCCTACACCAACATGGGCCAATTTGAAAACAGCAACGAATTTTACGGCATCAAGCTCCCCTTCACCACCAAAAGCTTCATCGTCGCGTACGACGGCACCATCACCGCCGGCGTGGATCTGACTAAGGCTAAAGTGACCGTCACCGACCAGAAGGTGACCATCGCTCTGCCCGCTCCTCAGATCCTCTCCCACGAGGTGGACCCCAACAGCCTGGAGGTCTTTGACGAGACCACCAGCATCTTCAACCCCATCACCATCGAGGACTACACCGGCTTCCAGGCCGACCAGCAGGGCGTCATGGAGGAAAAGGCCATCCAGGGCGGTCTGCTCACCCAGGCCAAGGATCAGGCCGAGGCCGCCATCGGCGGTCTTATTACCCCTCTGCTCCAGGAGGGACAAACTCTGGAGATCACCGTGGCCGACGGAGAATAAGCCCACTTTCCCTGGAAAAAATAACCCGCCCCACGCCGTCTGACAAGCAGCGGCGGAGGGGGCGGGTCTTTGCTTGTTTGACAAATGTTTCCTGGTTGTGTGTTCCGTGCAAAAAAGGCGGATAGACATAAAAAATTCATGGTAAATTTATTTTTCAAACCGGGGCAACTATGCTATAATGTCCATAATACCACCATTCTGCCGTGATTTCCGTCCCAAGGGCGGAAATGCGGTGAAAATAGAGAAGTGATTGGGAGGGCTTCCGGATGAAAAACAAGATCACCGTGGCCATCGCGGGCCAGGAGTACACGATGGTAGCTGAGGAAGACGAAAACTACGTACACCGCTGTGCCACCCTGGTGGACAGCCAGGTGCGGGACGTGATGGACGGCGCCCGTCTGGGCCGTTCCGACGCGGCGGTGCTGGCCGCGATGAACATTGCTGACCAGTTCTTCCGGGAGCAGGAGGCCAGCGAAAATCTGCGCCGCCAGATCAAGGACGGACTGGACGAAAACGCCCGGCTGAAAATGGAGCTCTCCGAGGCTAAGCGGGAGATCTTCAAGCTGCAGAACGCTCACAAATCCTAATTGCCCCGCGCCTCCTGTCCAAGGGCGGGAGGCGCTTACCATAACATCGGAAGAGGGTTATCCATGCTGGAATTGCTGTCGCCCGCCGGCTCTATGGAGTCGGTGACTGCCGCAGTCCAGAACGGCGCCAACGCCGTCTATCTGGGCTACGGCGACTTTAACGCCCGCCGCAACGCGAAGAACTTTACCCGGGAGGAAGTTGCGGCGGCGGTTTCTTATTGTCATACCCGGGGAACCAAAGTACATCTTACCCTGAACACCCTGCTCACCGACCGGGAGCTGCCCGCCGCCGCCCAGGTGGCCGGGGAGATTAACGAGATGGGAGTGGATGCCGTCATCGTCCAGGACCTGGGCGTGGCTCGCATGCTCCACCAGGTGGCCCCCCAGCTCGCCCTCCACGCCTCCACCCAGATGACGGTGCACAGTCTGGACGGCGTAAAGGAGTGCGCCCGTCTGGGCTTTACCCGGGCGGTCCTCTCCCGGGAGCTGAGCCGGGATCAGATCCGCTATATCTGCCAGAACTCCCCCATTGAAATTGAGACCTTTGCCCATGGCGCCCTGTGCATGTGCTATTCGGGACAGTGCTACCTGTCCTCCGTCATCGGTGGCCGCAGCGGCAACCGTGGGCTGTGCGCCCAACCCTGCCGCCTCAAGTACGGCTGGGGCAACCGGGCCAACGAGTATCCCCTGTCCCTCAAGGACATGTCTCTGGCCGACTATCTCCAGGAGCTGGAGGAGATGGGGGTGTGCTGTCTCAAAATTGAGGGGCGCATGAAGCGCCCGGAGTACGTGGCCATCGTCACCGGAATTTACTCCCGGGCCATCCGGGAGGGCCGCTCCCCCACCCCTGAGGAGCTGGAGCAGCTGGAGGCTGCCTTCTCCCGCCAGGGCTTTACCCAGGGGTACTACCTGGACAAGAAGGGCGCCGACATGTTCGGCGTGCGCCAGGAGAGCGAGCCTCCCCGGGAGCTGTATGCCCAGGCCCGCACCACCTACGAGAGCGGAGAGAACCGCAAGGAGCTCATCCGCATGTACGCCATGATCCGCACCGGCGAGCCCGCCCAGGTGGCGGCCCAGGATTTGGTGGGCAATGTGGCCCGGGTGGAGGGCGCCGTACCTGAGGCCGCCGTCAACGTGCCCCTTACCGCCGAGAAGGTGGAGGGACAGCTCAAGCGCACCGGCGGCACCCCCTACGAGTGCGAAAAGGTCACCGCCTATGTGGACGAGGGCCTCAGTCTGCCCCTGTCCGCCCTCAACGCTCTGCGCCGCCAGGCGCTGGAGGAGCTCAGCCGCCTGCGTGGCCTGCCCCCTCAGCGGGAGAAGGGCGAGTTCCACCCCGGCGTGCGCTATGAGAACCCCAAGGGTGCCCCTCAGATCACCCTGTCGGTGCGCAGCGCCCAGCAGATCACCCCTGCCCTGCTGGCCCTGCAGCCCGCCCGCATCTATCTGCCCAGCGACGAGGGAGCCGCCTGCCCCGATGCCATCCGGGCCTGCCAGGAGGCAGGCGTGGAGGTGGCCGTTCTGCTGCCCCGCATCTGTTGGGACCGGGAAAAGAACAAGCTGGAGCAGGAGCTGAAGGTGTTCCAGGACCTGGGCGTCACCCAGGCTCTGGCCGGTACCCTGGACGGGGTGCAGCGGGCGCTGGACCTGGGCTTTACGGTTACCAGCGATTTTGGCATCGGCGTCTACAACAGCCAGACCCTTAAGGAGCTTAAGCGCCTGGGGGTGTCGGCGGCCACCGCCTCCTTTGAGCTGAAGCTGCCCCAGATCCGGGACCTGTCCAAGGCCATCCCTCTGGAGGCCATCGTCTACGGGCGGCTACCCCTGATGATTACGGAAAATTGCATCATCCACAACCACACCGGACAGCATAGCTGTACCGGGGTCAATCAGCTCACCGACCGCCGGGGCGAGAAGTTCCCCGTGGTCAAGGCCTGGGGCTGCCGGAACGAAATTTTGAACGGAAAGACTCTGTTCCTGGCCGACAAGGCCGCCGACTATCAGCGGCTGGGCCTGTGGGCGGTGCGGCTCATGTTTACCACCGAGAAGCCGGAGCAGTGCGTCCAGGTGCTGGAGCGCTACCGGGGCCAGGGCCGCTACAAGCCCGCCGACTTTACCCGCGGTCTCTACTACCGCGACGTCGAGTAACCTACTTTTCTTGAAAGAAAAGTAGGCAAAAGAACTTTGGCGGAAAACTTCGTTTTCCTTCTGCGCTCTTTTGAAGTGAACCTTTTATGTTGAAAGACTTCCCTTCTACCCTACCTTTATCTGTTTTTGTAATTTTAGTTTAATATATAACTAAGAGGAGTACCCTATGAACCTGAAAGTCAAAGCCCTCTCCCCTAAAATCGGCAAGGAGATCCCCACCCCCTTCTACGCCAGCGCCGGCGCTGCCGCCATGGATCTGCACGCCTGCGTGGACGAGCCGGTCACCATCCCCGCCGGCGGCCGGGCCGTCATCCCCACCGGCATCGCCATCGCCCTGCCCTCCGCCCAGTATGTGGCCCTGGTCTTCGCCCGCAGCGGCCTGGGCATCAAGCACGGCGTGGCCCCCGCCAACTGTGTGGGCGTCATCGATAGTGATTACAGGGGTGAAATCATGGTGGGCCTTCAAAACTCTGGGGAATCGGATTACACCATCCAGCCCGCCGACCGCATCGCCCAGCTGATGATCACCCCCGTGGTCCAGGCTCAGGTGGAGCTGGTGGAGGAACTGGACGACACCGACCGGGGCGCCGGCGGCTTTGGCTCCACCGGCCGGTAAGAAAGAGGCGTTACCATGGCCATCATTCTTGCCTCCCAGTCTCCCCGGCGGCGGCAGCTGCTGGAGCAGATGGGTTTTACTGATTTTATCGTCCGACCCGCTCAGGGGGAGGAGCTGGCTGACCCCAGCCTGGACCCCGGGGCGCTGGTGGAGGCCCTCTCCCGGCAGAAGGCTCTGGAGATTTCCGCCGCAGCCAAGGGGGAGGATTTGATTATCGCCGCCGACACCGTGGTGGCGGTGGACGGCCAGGTGCTGGGCAAGCCCCACAGCACCCAACAGGCCCACGAAATGCTCTCCGCTCTCTCCGGCCGGGAGCACACGGTGTACACCGGGGTGACCGTGTGCCGGGGGGATCAGATCCTCACCCAGCACGAGGCCACCGCGGTGCGTTTCCGCCCCCTGACCGACCAGGAGATCGACGCCTACATCGCCACCGGCGAGCCTATGGACAAGGCGGGCTCCTACGGCATCCAGGGCCGGGGCGCTCTGCTGGTGGAGGGCATCTCCGGAGATTATTTTAATGTGGTAGGCCTGCCGGTGTGTCGGTTGGGCTGTATGCTGACCCAGTTTGGGGTGGACCCCCTGACCGGAATGTAAGGAAAGGAGGCACGTCGTGAAGGACTTTCTTCGCCACAACGGCGCATGGCTGCTGATCATCGCCCTGCTGCTGAGCATCCTCATCGGCCTGGCCTCCGCCTTTATGGGGGGCAACGCTGATCCCTTCTCCAATGTGGTCAATACCATCACCGCTCCCGTCCGCAGCGGCATTGCTGCTGCCGCCGACTGGGCAGAGGGGGTATATTCCTACGTGTTCCACTACAGCGAGCTTCAGGAGAAGATGGACGAACTGGAGAAGGAAAACGCCGACCTGCGCAAGCAAATCCGCCAGGGCGAGGCCGCCTCTCAGGAGAACGAGCAGCTTCGGGAGCTTTTGAACCTCCAGGCCAAGCGGGAGGATTTTGTCTTCGAGTCGGCCAAGGTGACCGCCCGCTCCACCGATAACTGGCGCTCCACCCTTACCCTCAGCAAGGGCAGCAACGCCGGCGTGGAGAAGGGGGACTGCGTCATCACGGAGACCGGCGTTCTGGTGGGCGTGGTCAATGAGGTGGGCACCAACTACGCCATTGTCAACACCCTCATTGACACCGGCACCGAGATGGGCGGCATCATCACCCGCACCAACTCCGCCGGGGTGCTGGAGGGCGATCTGGCCCTGATGCAGGAGGGCAAGCTTCGCCTGAGCTATTTGCCCGACGAGGCTCAGCTGGTGGCGGGCGACGAGGTGCTCACCTCCGGCAACGGGGACGTGTACCCCGCCGGTCTGGTGGTGGGCCAGGTGGACAGCGTATTCACCGACGCCTCCGGTCTGACCCGCTATGCCATCATCACCCCCGAGGTGCAGCTGGACCAGCTGGTAGAGGTCTTTATCATCAAGGAATTTGACATCGTGGAGTGATAGAGACCCCGCGCTGTTGGAAAGGAGGTCCCCATGACCCGTCGGGACCAGATACACAAGTGGTTTGTCTACGCTCTGGCTCTGATACCGGTGTGGCTGCTGGACGAGTTTGTCCTCAACCGCATCCCGCTCTTTGGTGTGATCCCCATGCTGCTGCCTCTGGCCGTGGTGGCGGTGGCCGTGCTGGAGGGGTCGGTGGCCGGGGCTGGCTTCGGCATGGCGGTGGGTATTTTGTGGGAGCTGGCCTATCCCGGCGGCTTCGGCGGCCTGGTCTTTGGCATGACGTTGGCCGGGATGCTCACCGGCTCCATTGCCCAGTATGCCCTGAGCCAGTCCTTTGTCAGCTGTCTGCTGTGCTCTGCCGGAGTCCTGTGCATGATTGACGGCGCCCGGATTCTCCGCTATCTCTTTGTTCAGGCGGAAACTCTGGACGTACTGCTCCGGGTGGCCGCGTCGGAAATCGTGGTCTCCCTGTGCTTTACTCCCTTTATCTATCTTCTGTTTCGCATGGTGTTCCGCCGGGTAGGCGGCACCAAACTGGCTTAGACCCTCTTGTGAGAGGAGGTTTCCATGGATCACAAGCAATTTTCCCGCCGGGTGGTGGGCGTGGTGGTCATGCTGGCCCTATTGCTCACCTTCCTGTGCTCCAACCTATACACCATTCAGTACACTAACGGGCCGGAATATGCCGCACAGTCGGTGGCCAAGGTGTCGGAGACCGAGACCGTAGCTGCCAGCCGTGGCAACATTCTGGACCGCAACGGCAAGGTGCTGGTCTCCAACCAGGTCAGCTACAACGTCACCCTGGACCTGAGTCTGCTGAGCAATAATGAGGAGAAGGATCGGTGCGACACCATTCTGGCCCTCACCCAGACTGCCACTGAGATGGGTGTGACCTGGACGGATACCTTGCCCATCACCACCCAGCCTCCCTTTGAATACACCACGGAAGATCCCTTCTACACCACCTCCGTGGATGAAGATGGAAAGACCGTGTATGACCTCACCTCTCTGGGCAGGCTGGCAGTGAACCAAAAGTGGATCCAGAACCCGGAAGAACAGGCCGAGGCCGGCGAAAGTGAAAAGACTACCGAGCCCGGCCTGTTGGACAAGATCAAGGCCTTCTTCGGCATGGGCGGCAGCCAGGAAGAAACCGAGGAGGAAGAGCCCTATCGCCTGCCCACAGCGGAAGAGCTGCTGGGCAAGATGTGCAAAACCTTTGACATTGCCGGCGACGGCAAAGTGGATGAAAAGCAGGCCCAGGCCAATGGGGAAACCGTCCCCACCCTGAACATCGGGGATATGGACCCCACCGATGCCCGCACCATCGCCGGCATTCTCTACGAACTGTACTACCGCAACCGCATCTCTAGCTGGCCTCCCTACACCTTCGCCAGCGATGTAAGCATCGACTTCATTACCCGTGTCAAGGAGCTGAGCCTGCCTGGGGTGGAAATTGAAACCACCAGCGTGCGCAAGTACAACACCGAATACGCCGCCCATCTGTTGGGCTACACCGGCGCTATCACCAGCGAGACCTGGCCCACCTACAAGGAAAAGGGCGGGTACACCATGAATGACTACGTAGGCATCACCGGCGCCGAGTCCGCCTTCGAATCCTATTTGAAGGGCACCTCGGGCACCCGGGCCATTGAGCGCAATGAGAATGGCAAAATTATCTCCTCCCAATGGCTCGTCGACAGTGAGACCGGGGAGAGCCTGGCGCCCCAGCCGGGCCAAAACGTCTTCCTCACCATCGATATCGATTTGCAGCAGCAGGTGGAGGAGATCCTGGCCAACGGTGTGGCGGGCTTGCAGAGTAAGGAGACCGAAGGCGCGGCCTGCGTGGTGCTGGACGTAAACTCCGGCGATGTGCTGGCCTCTGCCTCCTACCCCACCTACTCGCTGTCCACCTTCTCTCAGGACTATAACGAGTTGGCGGAAGATCCCCTGAAGCCCCTGCTGAACCGGGCACTCCAGGGCCTGTATCCCCCCGGCTCCACCTTCAAGATGATTACTGCCATTGCGGCCCTGGAGCTAGGGATTGTGGAGCCTGACACCCAGATCAATGACAAGGGCGTCTACACCTTCTACTCCAGTCCTCAGCCCCAGTGCTGGTACTACCGGCAGTATAGAAAGACCCACGGCCTGCAAAATGTAAGCCAGGCCATTATGAACTCCTGTAACTACTACTTCTATGAGGTGGGCCGCCTGGTGGGCATTGAGCGTCTGGACCAGTATGCCGCCATGTTCGGCCTGGGCCAGAAGACAGGCATCGAGCTCACCGAACAGGCCGGCGTAGTGGCCAGCCCGGAGTTTACTGAATCTCTGGGCGGCACCTGGTATGAAGGTAATATCCTCTCTGTAGCCATCGGTCAGGAGAGCACCCAGGTCACCCCCATCCAGCTGGCCAACTATATTGCCACCCTGGTCAACGGCGGCACCCGCTACTCCACCCACCTGCTTAAGACGGTAAAGTCCAACGACTTCTCCCAGGTCACCTACAACTATGAACCCAAGGTGGTCGGCGAGGTGGAGATGGAGGAGGAAAACCGGCAGGCCGTCATGGAAGGCATGCTCATGCTCACCACCGAGGGCTCCGTGTCCTCCGCCTTTAAGGATGTCCCCGTGTCCGTGGGCGCCAAGACCGGCTCCGCCCAGGTCAGCGCCCAGACCAACTCCAACGCCGTCTTTGTGTGCTTTGCCCCCTATGACGATCCCCAGATCGCCGTGGCCATCGCGGTAGAGCACGGCGGCAGCGGCTCCGAGCTGGGCAAGATCGCCGCCCAGATCGTCACCGCCTACTTCTCCGTCCAGGGGGAGCAGGGCACCATTACCCAGGAGAACACCCTGGTGCCCTGAGTTTTTCCCGTTCACAACCGCCCGGCGGTTTTGAAATATGATGTGTTTGCCCCTCCCTGTATGCGGGGCAGAAAGGAGACACAAGAAAATGTCTGAATGTACGCACGACTGTTCCTCTTGCAGCGCCGATTGCGGCTCTCGGGATCTGCGGGCTCCCGCCAATTCCCGTTCCAGCATCAAGAAGGTCATTGCCGTAGTCAGCGGCAAGGGCGGCGTTGGCAAGAGCACCGTCACCGCCTCTCTGGCGGTGGCCATGGCCCAGCGCGGCCACAAGGTGGCGGTTCTGGACGCCGATATCACCGGCCCCTCCATTCCCACCGCCTTCGGCATCCATGAGAAGGCCACCGGAGACGACACGGCCCTCTTCCCCGCCGTCACCCCCAGCGGAATCAAGGTCATGTCCCTGAACCTGCTCACCGCCAACGAGACCGACCCTGTCATCTGGCGCGGCCCGGTCATCGCCGGCGTGGTCACCCAGTTCTGGAGCGACGTGGTGTGGGGCGACGTGGACTATATGTTTGTGGACATGCCTCCGGGAACCGGCGACGTGCCCCTGACCGTCTTCCAGTCCCTGCCCGTGGACGGGGTGATCGTGGTCACCTCTCCCCAGGACCTGGTGTCCATGATCGTCACCAAGGCGGTGCACATGGCTCAGATGATGTCCATTCCTCTGCTGGGTCTCATCGAGAACTACAGCTACTTCCAGTGCCCCGACTGCGGCGCCAAGCACACCATCTTTGGTGAGAGCCACCTGGAGCAGGAAGCCATGAAGCTGGGCCTGCCCCTGCTGGCCAAGCTGCCCATTGACCCCGAAGTGGCCGCTGCCTTTGACGCAGGCAAGATCGAGTCTCTGAAGACCAACTATCTGGCCGATGTAGCTGCCAAGCTGGACGTGTAAGTCAAAAAAATACGCCGGGCGGAGATCTCTCCGTCCGGCACATAAAAAAGCACCGTGGATCAATCCACGGTGCTTTTTTATGGACAATTGCTTAGAACTCCACCTTGCCGGTGATGTCGCCGTTGACCACATAGTAGACAGCGGCCTCCTCGGGCTTGGCATACAGGTCCAGGGTCTTGATCTCCACTTCGACCTGAGCCTTCACAGCCTCCACCATGGCCTGCTGAGTCATCTCCTTACCCATGTACTGCACGGTCAGGGTGACAACGGGGGCGGCAGCCTTCTTGGCGGGAGCCTTGCGGGCAGCGGGCTTCTTGGCGGGAGCCTTCTCGGCCTTGGGGGCCTCAGCCTTCACAGCCTCAGTCTTGGGGGCGGTCTCAGCCTTGGCGGCCTTGGTCTTATTCAGAATCGCCATTTTTCTTACACTCCTTACTCAGACGACCAGGGCCGTCTCAGATTACTCTTACTATTTTATCAGGATTTGGAAGGAACGAAAGAGCAAAAACGACGATTCTTTTCCATATTCCAGGAAGTTCTTACTGCTATTTGTACACTTAAAGTGAATTTTATTACATTTTTTGAAAGTAAAAGAAAAAATCCGGCCCCTCCCATGGGGAGGGACCGGATTCGAGCGGATAAAATGAGTGGGGATCTGGATTAGAAGATACCCTGAGCCATCATGGCGTCAGCAACCTTCTGGAAGCCCACGATGTTGGCGCCGGCGACCAGGTCATAGCCCAGGCCATAGCGCTCAGCAACCTCAACAGAGGAGTGATAGATGTTCTTCATGATGCCCTTCAGCTTGGCGTCGACTTCCTCAGCAGTCCAGTACAGACGCTCGGCGTTCTGAGCCATCTCCAGCTCGGACACGGACACGCCACCGGCGTTAACAGCCTTGGAGGGAGCAACGACCATGTGCTTCTGCTCCTTCAGGAACTCCAGAGCCTCGTTGGTGGTGGGCATGTTAGCGACCTCGATGTAGTACTTCACGCCGGACTCAGCGATCTTCTTGGCCCAATCCAGGTTGACGTCGTTCTGGGTGGCAGCGGGCATATAGATGTCCACGTCCTTGACGCCCCAGCACTTCTCACCGGGAACGAACTCGCAGTCGAACTTCTCAGCGTAGGGCTTGCAGTGCATGGGATCCTTAGCACGCATCTCCAGGATGTAGTTCAGCTTCTCCTCGGTGCACACGCCATCGGGATCGTGGATGTAGCCGTCGGGGCCGGCGAAGTAGGTAACCTTGGCGCCCAGCTCAGCGGCCTTCTTCATGATGCCCCAGCCCACGTTGCCGTAGCCGGACATAGCGATGCGCTTGCCCTCGATGGACTCGCCGTCGTGAGCCAGAGCCTCGACCAGATAGTACACGGCGCCGTAGCCGGTAGCCTCGGGACGCAGGATGGAACCGCCGGTGGAAACAGCCTTGCCGGACAGAGCGCCGAACTCAGCAGCGCCCACGATGCGGCGATACTGGCCATACATGTAGCCGATCTCACGGCCGCCGCAGCCCAGGTCGCCGGCGGGGCAGTCGATGTCCTGGCCGATGTGGCGATACAGCTCGGTGATGAAGGCCTGGCAGAAACGCATGATCTCAGCGTCGCTCTTGCCGCGAGGATCGAAGTCGGAGCCGCCCTTGGCGCCGCCGATGGGCAGACCGGTCATAGCATCCTTAAAGACCTGCTCGAAGCCCAGGAACTTGATGATGGACAGGTTAACGGAGGGGTCGAAGCGAATGCCGCCCTTGTAGGGGCCGAGGGCCGCGTTGTACTGCACGCGGTAGCCGCGGTTGACATGCCACTCGTGGTTGTCATCCTCCCAGGTCACGCGGAACTCGATGACGCGCTCGGGCTCCACCATACGCTCCAGCAGAGCGACCTTCTCATACTCGGGGTGAGCGTTGATAACGGGCTCCAGAGAGCTCAGGACCTCTTCCACAGTCTGCAGGAACTCAGGCTCGTTGGCGTTCTTCGCCTTGGTGTCGGCCAGAACTCTCTCAATGTACTTGTTCATCGCTACATTCCTCCTACGATAAATTTTTTGTGGCATTTAACTTGAAAACTGACAGATTCCCTTCATTTTCTGCCGGTGGCTTTGAACAAACATCCGGAAAAGGAAACCTATCACTTATCCTTATGTATAGCATAACATAAAACGCCGGGAAGTAAAGCAAATTTTTTGTGGATGTTACCACAACAAAATAACTGTGGCTTTTTTGATTTTTTGCGTAATTTTACGGTAATCAAACAATTTGACCGTAATTTTGAACAAAAAATGGTTGAATTCCAAAACTGAAATTCAACCATTTGTAAATGTCATGTCACTTGTCCTGCTTCGGTATGACGTTTTCCCGTCAATCAAAGGCCAGTCCCAGGTAGGCGCGGCGCTCCCAGTCCCACCGTTCTGCCCGGGTGGGGTCCAGCCACTTGAGCATTCCAAACTGCAAGTTGTTCCCCGGACAGCGCCAAATTCCGGACCAGGCAGGCAGCAGCTTGGGCAGCCAGGCCAGCAGCCGCTCTATCGCCTCTGGCTCGCCCAAAATCTCCTTGGCCAGCAGGCTGCCGTCTGTCATCCCCTCAGCGCACATCAGGGCCACGCCCGCTCCCGTGTCGGCGGCGTACAGACCGCCCCCGGGCGTCAGAGCACAGGCCCCCGCCTGGTAGGCCACCGCCTCCTCCCCCAGGTCGATGTGGGGTTTCCCGGCCAGAACAGCCTCCCGCAGTCCCTGATAGTGGAAGGGGCTCAGCTTGTCCAGCACAAAGGGGGGCTCCCCCTCCGGCAGGGCGGAGGTGTGGGTCTGGGTTTCTGTGTGGGTGAAGCACTCCCGGAACCCGTTGACCCCAAAGAAATGGTGGAGGGAGGGCTCAGCGGGCACGGTGGTTACCGCCGGAATGCCCAGGGTACGGAAGTAGTCGTCCGCCCAGGCCAGCAGCCGCCCAGCCATCCCCTTCCCCCGGCAGTCGGGGTGGGTGGCCACGGCGTAGAGGTAGGCCGCCCGGAAGCGTCCCTCCTCCGGCACCACAAAGGTGGTATTAAACCAGGCGGTCATGGCCTGGACCACGCCGTCCTCCTCCAGCACCAGCATCCGCTCCGGCTTGTAGTAGGTCTCAAAAAAATTGTCCACATAGGCCCCGTCATCTCCAAAGGCCAGATACCAAAGCTCCCGCAGCCGCGGGACATCCTGGACCGTGGAACAGCGCAGCGTCTCCATGCCGTCTCCTCCTTATTATATAATGGTATAAAAAAGGGCGGCAGATCTCTGCCGCCCAAATGAACATGTGCTGTTACAGCTGAGGGTATACGTCGCTCTTGCGGGGCATCACGATGGCGCACAGAATATACGCCCACAGGCCAAAGGAGGCCATGCACCCGGCGATCACCCAGCCCACCCGCACCAGGGTGGGGTCGATGCCGAAATACTCCGCAATGCCGCCGCACACGCCGCAGATCATCTTATCATCATGCTCGGTCTTATAAAGCCGTCTATCCATCATTCATTCTCCTTCCGTACGATTTGTACTCTGTTCTCCTATATCATACGATAGGAAGGATAAAAAAGTGATGGGGACAAGATGAAAAACCGATTAAGATTTTCCCGGCTCCAGCTCCCCCTGGGCGTTGAGATGGACGTACTGGATGTTGTTGCCGGTGTTCTTCTGAATGTCGTCCAGCCGGATGCCCTCGGTGATGTTGGACACCAGAGAGTAGGCCACGCCGTGGCGCTTGGCCCGGCCGGTGCGGCCGATGCGGTGGATATAGTACTCGTTCTCGTCGGGCACGTCGTAGTTAAACACCGCATCCACATCGTCGATGTCCAGGCCCCGGGCCGCCACGTCGGTGGCCGCCAGCACCCGCAGCTGTCCCTCCCGGAACTTTTGCAGGGTCTTTTCCCGCACCCGCTGCTGGATGTCGCCGTGGATAGCCTCGCAGGTGATGTGGCGCATCCGCAGAAGGCCCGCCAGCCGGTCGGTCATGTTCTTGGTGTTGCAGAAGGCGATGACCCGGTCAAAGCCGCCGATCTCCATCAGCCGCACCATGGTGTCCACCTTCTCGTTGCGCTCCACGTCCAGGCGGTACTGGGTGATGTCGGGCTTGTTCTCTTCGTCAGCCCGGACGGTGATCTCCACCGGGTCACGCTGGTACACCCAGGAGATGTCCATGACTTCCCGGGAGATGGTGGCGGAGAACAGACCCAGGTTGCGCCGCTTGGGCATCAGGTCCAAAATCCGGGTCACGTCCTTGATAAAGCCCATGTCCAGCATCCGGTCGGCCTCGTCCAGCACCACGGTCTGCACCTTGTCCAGGCGCACCGTGCGCCGCTTCACGTGGTCCATCAGCCGCCCGGGGGTGGCCACCACGATCTGGGGGTCCTTTTTCAGCTGGGTGATCTGCTTATCGATGGGCTGGCCGCCGTACAGGCACACGGTGCGCACGCCCTCCTTGAAGGCGCACAGGTCCCGCAGCTCATCCCGGATCTGGATGGCCAGCTCCCGGGTGGGGGCCAGCACCAGACCCTGCACATCCCGGCTCTCCGGGTCGATGTGCTCCACCATAGGGATGCCGAAGGCAAAGGTTTTGCCGGTGCCGGTAGGCGCCTTGGCAATCACATCCTTATACTCCATAAAATAAGGAATGGAGCCCCCCTGTACCGGGGTGGCCTGCACATAGCCCTTCTTCTCAATGGCCCGCATAAGCTCCGGGCTCAGCCCCAGGTCGGCATAGCGCACCTGGTCGTTTACAATTTCGCCGTTAATTTCCATGGTCCGTTTCCTTTCTTTCTGTGTGGTGATCCAAGGCCTTCCCAACCCACACAGTCTGTGCGGAAACGCCCGTGCTCCGGCGCGGCCCCGAATCCGGCAGGGAGCACGCTCCCCACCTCTTACGTTTTCACTCTTACCTCTTCCCTTAAGAAGCGGTATCACGCTTCATTATAGTCTCCCTTTTCCCCCTTGTCCACCAATATTTTACCCAAATGCGCCCCCTTCTCTCCACTTTTCCCTGTTTTCCACTGGAAATCCATGTGTTCCACAACGGACCGCTTTACTCCCGCCCCGTTTTGCGGTACAATAGAAGCCCATGAAAAACGGCCCTCCGGGGCCGGGAGAGGAGGAGCACCCATGACTCAGAGCCTGCTGCCCGGCAGCGTGCTGGCCCTGCCCGACCAGGCGGTCCAGCGACTGATCAAATTGGACAACGGCGACGCCGCCCTGTTATATCTGCACCTGCTGCGCCGAAATGGCCTGGAGGGGCTCCCCTGGCCGGTAGAGCGCAAGCAGGCTGCCCTGGAGGCTCTCCAGAACCAGGGTCTGGCCCCCCGGGAGCTGTCCTCCGCTCCCGCCGCACCCATCCCCGAGCCCGCTCCCCCGGAGTACGCCCTGGAGGACATCACCACCGCCCTCGGCGACAAGGCTTCCACCTTCCCCGCCCTGTGCGACGAGGTGGAGCGGCGGCTGGGCAAGAAGCTCACCGCCAACGACCTGAAAATTCTCTACACCCTCTACGACTATCTGGCCCTCCCCACCGAGGTCATCTTTCTGCTGGTGGGCTGGTGCATTGAGGAGATGGAGCGCAAATACGGCCCCGGCCGCCGCCCCTTCCTCTCCCAGATCCGCAAGGAGGGGTTTGCCTGGGCCCGGCAGGGCATCGACACGGTGGAGGCCGCCGAGCGCCACCTCCAGACCCTGGCCCGGCTCCGCGGCCGAGGCGCTGAGGTGCTGCGGCTGCTGGATATCCCGCCCCGTCCTCTGGTGGAGCGGGAGAAGAACTACATCACCGCCTGGGACGCCATGGGCTTTGACGACGGCGCCCTGCGTGCGGCCTACGAGCGCACCATTATGAAAAAGCAGTCTATGGACTGGAGCTACATGAACGGCATCCTCCGCCGCTGGCACGAGAAGGGACTGCACACCCTGGCCGCCATCCAGGCGGGAGACCGGGACCCCCGGCCGGTGCAGGCCGCCCCCGCCCCCTCCCCGGCTCAGGCCGACCGGGAGGCCCAGCAGGCCCGGGAGGATATGGAGCGCATGCGCCGCCTGATGGAACAGATGAAGAAGGAGGGCTAAGGAAATGGCATACGACGCCAACGTGCTGCGCCGGGCCACCGCCCGGCTGGAGGAGAATAAGCGCCGCCGGGAGGACCAGCGGGAACAGCTGCGGCAGCAGCTCTACGCCCGGGAGCCCCGCCTGGCCAAGCTGGACCGCCAGCTCCAGGGCACCATGGCCCAGCTGGTGGCCGCCTCTTTGCGCAAGGGAGAGGACGCGGGTGCCGCGGTGCGGGCCATCCGGGACAAAAACCTGGACATCCAGCAGGAGCGGGCCGTGCTGCTGGGCGCTATGGGCCTGCCCGAGGACGCCCTGGACCCCAAGCCCGCCTGTCCCCTGTGCAACGACACCGGCTGGCGGGGCGCCCAGATGTGTCGGTGCTTAAAGGAGCTGTGCACCCAGGAGCAGATCCAGGAGCTGTCCAAGCTGCTGGACCTGGGAGAGCAGTCTTTTGACACCTTCCGCCTGGACTATTACAGCCAGACCCCCTGGCCCGGCCGGGGCACCTCGCCCCGCTCCAACATGGATCTGGTGTATGAGGTCTGTCTCAACTACGCCCAAAAGTTTGGCCGCTTTGCCATCAAAAACCTGTTTCTCACCGGAGCGCCTGGCCTGGGCAAGACCTTCCTGTCCGCCTGCATCGCCCGGAGTGTGTCGGAGCAGGGGTTCTCGGTGGTCTACGACACGGCGGGCAACATCTTCTCCCAGTTTGAGACCCGCAAGTTCCAGCGGGACGCCCAGGGGGTGCAGGAGGCGCTGGACGAGACCCGGCGCTACCTCACCTGCGACCTGCTGATTTTGGACGACCTGGGCAGCGAGCTCACCACCCAGTTTGTCCAGTCCGCCCTCTATGAGCTGCTCAACACCCGCCTGGTGGGCGAGAAGCACACCGTCATCTCCTCCAACCTCACCATGGAGGAGGCCGCCCGGCGCTACTCCCCTCAGATCGCATCCCGCCTGATGGGAGAGTACCACGTGCTCCACTTCTTTGGCGACGACATCCGTCTGCTGAAGAAAAATCAGTTTTAAGGCCCAAAAACCCCCGCGCAACCGAAAGTTTACGACGAGATCGGCAAACGCAACCCCAATTTGGTTCCGGTTGCGCCGCCGCTCTGGTAAGCTGGAGCCACCTTGAAAGGAGGATCTCGCCATGAGCTTTGGTGAAAATCTGCAATATTACCGCGCCCGGGAGGGCCTGACCCAGGAGGAGCTGGCCGAGCGGCTGGAGGTGTCCCGCCAGTCGGTGAGCAAGTGGGAATCCAATACCAGCTTTCCCGAGATGGAGAAGCTGATGACTCTGTGCAGCCTGTTTCAGACCGACCTAGACACCCTGGTGCGTGGGGACGCCCAGGCCGCCTGTCAGGAGGACGCCGTGGGCTATGACCGGCACATGAACGCCTTCTCCAATGCCGTGGCCGGTGGCGTGGGGCTGATCCTTCTGGGGGTTGCCGCTGCCCTGGGCCTGTATGGCCTGGCCGGCATACCTGATACCTGGTGCGGGGCAGTGATCCTGTCCGCCGTTGCCGTGGCAGTAGCCATCCTGGTGGTGGCTTTTATAGACCATGACCGCTTTGCCCAGCAGCACCCCACCCTCCCCCAGATCTATACCCCCGCCCAGCGGGATGCTTATGCCCGCCGCTTTCCCTACCTCATTGCCCTGCCCATTGCCGCTATTATCATCGGCGTGGTGTGGCTGGTTCTTCTCTCCTCCTGGGCGGAGGCGGGGGGCGACCGCCGGGAGGCTGCCCTGGTCTCCAGCTTCCTGCTGGACCTTGCCCTGTCCGTCTCGGTTCTGGTTTGGGCCGGGATGCGGATGGAGAAGTATGAGATTGAAAACTGGAACCGGGAGCACGACCCCCGTCCCCAGGCCAAGGCCCGGCGCAAGAAAATTGACCGGATCTGCGGGGCCATCATGTTGGTGGCCACCATTCTCTTTTTGGCCGTCGGCTTTGGCGGGATGGCTCTGGTCAACGATTACGGCAACTCCATTGGCTGGCGTTGGGGTTGGATCGTCTACCCCATTGCCGGATTGCTGTGCGCTCTGGTCAGCCATCTCATGGATGACAGCGATGGGGATGAAGAAGAATAATATGGAAGCCCTCCACCGGGTGGAGGGCTTCCTTTTTTGAAAAAACGCAAAAAAATCTTGACCTTCCCCCTGGTGGAAGGTATACATTGGAGGTACAAAGGGGGAACAACCTGTGAAAATCAACGAGGTGGAGGCCCAGGTGGGCATCACCAAAAAGAACATTCGCTTTTACGAGGAGCAGGGACTCATCGCCCCCCGGCGCAACAGTGAAAATGGCTACCGGGAGTACGGCCCCCGGGAGGTAGACCAGCTGCGGCAGGTGAAGCTGCTGCGCAAGCTGGGCGTACCTCTGGAGGAAATCCGCAAGATGCAGTCGGGCGCCCACACCGTGGGCGACGGCATGCGCCGCCACCTGGTCACCTTGGAGCGGGACAAGAAAAATCTGGAGCAGTCCATCCAGCTCTGCCGCACCCTCAGCGACAAGGAGGAGCGGCTGGACGATCTGGACGCCGCCGCGCTGCTGGAGCAGATGGACCGCCTGGAACGGGAGGGCACCACCTTCCTCAACAAGCAGGTAGAGGACACCAAACGTCTGCGGTATGTTGCCCCGGCGGTGGTCACTGTGATTACGGTGGCTCTGATGGCGGGGCTCATGGCCCTGATGATCTGGGGCTTTACCATCGACGCGGAGGAAGCCCCGCCCCTGCCCCTGGTGGTAGTTCTGGTGGCCATTCCCGGTGTGATCATTCTGGGCGTCCTGCTGGCTCTCATCCAGCGGGTGCAGGAAATTGAGAAAGGAGAGGTGGACGATGCAAAAAAGTACTAAGTCCTCCGGCCGGACAGCTGCCATCGTGGCAGCTCTGGGCACCACCGTGGTGGTACTCCTGTTTTTCGGCTCGGTTCTATGGGCCATGCTGGAGGAGGGGCCCATCCCGGCTGTCGTCGGAATCATGATCGTCTACGCCGTGCTGGCGGTGGCCATTGTGGTGGGCGTGCTGCGGGCCATGGTGCAGCGGCTGCGTGAAATCAAGGGAGGCGAGGAAGAGGATGCAAGAAAGTACTAAGGCCCGTCAGGCCCGGCGCAAACGGGACGCAGTGCGAGGAATTTTATTCTTTGCTATACTGCAGATCATTACCTCTGTGGCCTGCGCCTCCCTGTGCTTTATTCCCGGTATGCCCCAGTGGGCTGTGATGTTGTGTCTGGTGCTGGCCATCTTGTGCCTGGCCCTGATTATCCCTGCCCTGTTTGTGTTGAAAAGCAGATTCAAAGAAATCGAAGGAGGAGAATTAGATGCTGCTGGTAAATATTGATTATATTCCCGGAAAGGAATTTGAGGTGCTTGGTATTGTAAAGGGCACCGTGGTCCAGTCCAAGAACTTTGGCAAGGACTTTATGGCTGGAATGAAGACTCTGGTGGGCGGTGAGATTACCGGCTACACTGAGATGCTCAACGAGGCCCGTCAGATCGCGGTCAAGCGCATGGTGGATGAGGCCGAGGCCCTGGGCGCCGACGCCATCATCAACATCCGCTACGGCTCCTCTTCCGTGATGCAGGGCGCCGCCGAGGTCATCGCCTACGGTACCGCCGTCCGTTACTTTTCTTGAAAAGAAAAGTAACCAAAAGAATTTTGTGCGAAACTTCGTTTCGCCCCATTGATACTGCCGCTTTCTTGAAAGAAAGCTTGGCAAAGAACTTTGTGCAAAGCTACGCTTTGCCTCGTTGATACTGCTCTCCCCGCCTCCGGGCCGGTGTGAACCCTCTTTCTCCTCACACCGCCTGGAGGCGGGGTTTTATTTTGAGTGCGCACCGAACAAAAAGCTTCCTGCTAACCTTGATTCGCCCCATAGGACAGGGAAAAATCGACACACCCCTCCGCACGGAATCGAGGCCTGTCTGGGGTGCAGCTTTCTCCACAAAGTGCACGCACTTTGTGGAATATAAAAAGGAGACTGCCGAAGCAGTCTCCTTTTTGTAATGAAATGGGGAACATTTACTTTGCGTATTCAATTGCCTTGGTCTCACGCAGCAGGTTGACCTTGATCTGGCCGGGATACTCCAGCTCGTCCTCGATCTTCTTGGCGATGTCCCGAGCCAGCAGCACCATCTGGTCCTCGCTGACCTGGTCGGGCTTGACCATGATGCGGACCTCGCGGCCGGCCTGAATGGCGAAGGACTTCTCCACGCCGGGGAAGGAAGAGGTGATCTCCTCCAGCATCTCCAGACGCTTGATATAGTTCTCCAGGTTCTCGCGCCGGGCGCCGGGGCGGGCAGCGGAGATGGCGTCGGCCGCCTGGACCAGGCAGGCCACCACCGTCTGGGGCTCCACGTCGTTGTGGTGGGCGTGGATGGCGTGGATGACGTTCTCGCTCTCCCGGTACTTCCGGGCCAGCTCAACGCCGATGGACACGTGGGAGCCCTCCACCTCGTGGTCGATGGACTTGCCCAAGTCATGCAGCAGGCCCGCCCGCTTGGCCTCGGCCACGTTGGCGCCGATCTCGGCAGCCAGCAGGCCGGCAATGTGGGAGACCTCGATGGAGTGGTTCAGTACGTTCTGACCATAGCTGGTGCGGTAGCGCATACGGCCCAGGAGCTTGACCAGCTCGGGGTGCAGGCCGTGGACGTTGGTCTCAAAGATGGCGCGCTCGCCTTCCGCCTTGATGGTGGCGTCCACCTCGCGCTTGGCCTTCTCCACCATCTCCTCAATGCGGGCGGGGTGGATGCGGCCGTCCAGAATGAGCTTCTCCAGAGCCAGCCGGGCAATCTCCCGGCGCACAGGGTCAAAGCAAGAGACCGTAATGGCCTCGGGGGTGTCGTCGATGATCAGGTCCACGCCGGTCAGGGTCTCCAGCGTGCGGATGTTGCGGCCTTCGCGGCCGATGATGCGGCCCTTCATCTCGTCGTTGGGCAGAGGCACCACGCTGACAGTGGCCTCGGCCACATGGTCGGCAGCGCAGCGCTGAATGGCAAGGGAGATGATCTCCCGGGCCTTGGTGTCGGCCTCGTCCTTGAAGCGGGCCTCGATCTCCTTGATCTTCATGGCCGACTCGTGGGTTACGTCAGCCTCCAGCTGATCCAGCAGGTAGGTCTTGGCCTCCTCGGCGGTAAAGCCGGAGATGCGCTCCAGGGTGTCCACCTGCTCCTGCTTGATGCGCTCAGCCTCGGCCTGGGTGGCCTCCAGCTTGGCAAGACGGTTGGCAAGGTGCTCTTCCTTCTTCTCCATGTTCTCCGTCTTGCGGTCCAGGTTCTCTTCCTTCTGCTGCAGGCGGCGCTCCTGCTTCTGCAGGTCGGCGCGGCGCTCTTTTTCTTCCTGCTCGTACTCGTTGCGGGCCTTCAGGATCTCCTCCTTGGCCTCCACCAGCGCTTCCCGCTTCTTGCTCTCGGCGCTCTTATAAGCGTCGTTGACAATGCGGGTGGCCTCTTCTTCCGCAGAGCCGATTTCCCGCTCCGCGGTGGCCTTTCTCCGCTGGTATCCAAACAGCCCACCGGCTAAAAACGCCAGAATGGCTACCAGAATACCCTCGATTACATAATATATCATATTGGTCTCTTACACCTCCAAAAAATTCAGCATCATATCTTCGCGGCGGACGGCCGCGCACTGTGTTTTTGCCGGGCTGCGGCAAAAGACTTGACAGCATAAAATGAGCCGCAAGGCAAAGCCGCTTTACGCGCGTCTTTTATCCTTGCGACAACTGAAAAACGTCCCCCAAGTTTTTCATTTTTGTCCTGTACATATTGTAAAGGCAAGCGGAGTTTATGTCAAGATTTATTCATATTTAGAACAAAAGCTTTCCGCATTTCCCGCCGCAGCTCTGCCTCCCCGGATTTTCTCCGGGTCGCAGGGGCAAAATTGGCAGAAAAATCAGTTTTACGCCGGAAATTTGGCCGTTTTTTCTCAAATAAATCTCTGTTCTTTTGTCAGGGAGTGTGATAATATGATACCCGAGTATTTTTCGCTATGGGCGCGGGACCGGACCGCGCCGGCGCAGAGAAGAGAAGGAGCGTACCATGATCACTGTTACCGATCTGGGCCTGCAGTACGGCGGGTCCCCCCTGTTTTCCCACGTGGATCTCCAGTTCACCCGGGGCAACTGCTACGGCATCATCGGCGCAAACGGCGCCGGCAAGTCCACCTTTTTGAAGATCCTGTCCGGAGACCTGGAGTCCACCTCCGGCGAGGTCTCCATCCTGCCCAACATCCGCATGTCGGTTTTGAAGCAGAACCAGAACGCCTACGACGCCTACAACGTGATGGACACCGTCATCATGGGTAATCAGCGTCTCTACGATATCGGCAAGCAGAAGGAAGCCCTGTATGCCAAGGAGGAGATGACCGACGAGGACGGCATGCTAGCCTGCCAGCTGGAGGAGGAGTACGCCGAGCTGGGCGGCTGGGAGGCCGAGAGCGACGCGTCCCGCATTCTCCAGGGCCTTGGCATCGGCACCGATCTCCACTACAACGACATGGCCACCCTGGATGCCCGTCTGAAGGTGAAGGTGCTGCTGGCCCAGGCCCTGTTTGGCAACCCCGACCTGCTGATGATGGACGAGCCCACCAACAACCTGGACATTGACGCGGTCAACTGGCTGGAGGACTTCCTGCTGGACTTCCCCGGCACCGTCATCGTGGTCAGCCACGACCGTCACTTCCTGAACACCGTGTGTACCCACATCGTGGATATCGACTACGGCAAGATCAAGATGTACGTGGGCAACTACGACTTCTGGTATGAGTCCTCCCAGCTGGTGCAGCAGCTCATCAAGAACCAGAACAAGCGCAACGAGGAGAAGATCAAGGAACTGCAGGACTTTATCTCCCGCTTCTCCGCCAACAAGTCCAAGTCCAAGCAGGCTACCGCTCGGCGTAAGCTGCTGGACAAGCTCACCGTGGAAGAGATGCCCGCCTCCTCCCGCCGCTACCCCTGGGTGGCCTTCTCCCCCGACCGTGAGGTGGGTAAGGACATCCTCTTTGTCACCGATGTGTCCAAGACCATTGACGGCGTGAAGGTGCTGGATAAGGTCTCCTTTATTGTGGGCCACGGGGACAAGATCGCCTTCGTGGGCGACAACGAGAACGCCCACACCGCTCTCTTTAAGATTCTGGCTGGGGAGATGGAGCCCGACGAGGGCACCGTGAAGTGGGGCCAGACCGCCACCTTCTCCTACTTCCCCAAGGACAACACCCCCTACTTCCAGGACAACGATGACAACCTGGTGCAGTGGCTGCGCCAGTACTCCTCCGATCCCCAGGAGCAGTACCTGCGGGGCTTCCTGGGCCGGATGCTCTTCTCCGGCGACGAGGTCTACAAGCCCGTCAAGGTGCTCTCCGGCGGTGAGAAGGTGCGCTGCATGCTCTCCCGGATGATGCTCTCCGGCGCCAACGTGCTCATGCTGGACCAGCCCACCAACCACCTGGATCTGGAGTCCATCGCCGCGCTGAACAAGGGCCTGGAGATGGTCAAGTGCAACGTCCTGGTGGCCTCCCATGACCATCAGCTCATCCAGACTGTGTGTAACCGCATCTTTGACTTCACCTCTGACGGCAAGCTCATCGACCGTATGATGACCTATGATGAGTACCTGGAGAGCCAAAAAGCCCAGTAATTTTCAAAAATTCGCCAATTTCTTCGGCGAAGCCACCCCCTCCGGCCTGGTCCGGAGGGGGTTTTTTGTCAGATTGGAGAAAATGTTAAAGACAAGTGTGATTTTAGTAAAATCGGTTGACGCGGGTTGGATTCTTTCCTATAATGCTAGATGTAGGAAGTTGCGAGTAAAGAGTACAGAGAGGTAGAAATGCCATGGGAGCATCTGTGCCCAGGTCGGCGGGGATCGGCCTGATCGGACAATTTAATCTGCAAAAACAATGACATGACCTGCGCGCCCTGCCGGCACGTGGGCTATGTCTTTTTTCTTTTTTACCCCTGCGCTGTTGGAACGCGGCATGCCTCTGCTCCGCCGTTTTCCAGCATGATTTACCCCAAAATGCAAAAAATGTTTGTAAGAGAGAAAGAGGAGGAATCCTGAAATGCAAATGTCAGACTTTCTGGGACTTCTGGGCGGCCTGGCGCTATTCCTGTACGGCATGCAGATGATGAGCTCCGGCCTGGAGGCCGCAGCCGGCAGCCGTATGAAAATGATTTTGGAGCGACTGACTGCCAACCGCTTCCTGGGCGTGCTGGTGGGCGCGGCCATCACCGCCGTCATCCAGTCGTCTTCGGCCACCACGGTCATGGTGGTTGGCTTCGTCAACGCGGGCATGATGACCCTCAACCAAGCGGTCTGGATCATCATGGGTGCCAACATCGGTACCACCGTCACCGGCCTGCTCATTGCCCTGGATGTGGGCGAGCTGGCTCCCCTGTTCGCCTTCGTGGGCGTAGCCCTGGTGGTCTTTGTGAAAAAGCCCCAGCTGCAGCACATCGGCCAGATTCTGGCCGGCCTGGGCGTGCTGTTCATCGGTATGGACATGATGAGCTCCGCCATGTCTCCCCTGCGGGAGTCTGAGGCCTTTATCAACCTCATGTCCACCTTCTCCAACCCCCTGCTGGGCATCCTGGCCGGTGCCGGCTTCACTGCCGTCATCCAGTCCTCCTCCGCCTCGGTGGGTATCCTTCAGGCCCTGGCCAACAGCGGCGTGATCGGCCTGCCCAGCGCGGTGTTCGTGCTGTTCGGTCAGAACATCGGTACCTGTATCACCGCCGTGTTGGCCTCCATCGGCACCAACCGCAACGCCAAGCGGGCCACCATCATTCACCTGATGTTCAACGTCATCGGTACGGTGATCTTTACTATTCTGTTCCTGGTCTTCCCCATCGCTTATGTGATCGATGGCTCCCTGACGCTCCCCGGCTCTCTGGGACAGACCATCGCCGGAATCATGCCCGCCTCCCACGCCGGACAGATCGCTCTGGTGCACACCAGCTTCAACATCATCACCACCATTATCCTGCTGCCTCTGGGCAACTACCTGGCCAAGGCGGCGGTGAAGATCCTGCCCGAGCGTCCCGAGGACAAGGCCGACCAGCTCCACCTGGAGTACCTCACCCCCATCCAGATCAGCAGCAAGGACGGCGGCCTGGGTGTGTCCGCCATCTACGTGGACCAGATGCAGCATGAGCTGCGCCGCATGATGGAGATGGCCAAGGACAACGTGGAGGCCAGCTTCCGCTCTGTTCTGAACCGGGACGAAGAGGAGCTGGAGCAGGTTGAGAAGACTGAGGAGTACCTGGACTTCCTGAACAAGGAGATCTCCCTGCACGTCTCCCGCCTCATCACCTACGAGACCAACGAGAAGGCCTCCGCCGTGGTCAGCAGCTTCTTTACTATCTCCGGCAACATCGAGCGAATCGGCGACCACGCCGACAACCTGGCCGGCTACACCCGGATGCTGAACAAGCGCAACATCTCCTTCACCGGTGTGGCCCACGACGAGATTTCCGCCATGCGGGATATCTGCCTGGAGGGCATCAACGATCTGCTCTCCCTCAACGCCGGCAATGTGGAGTGGCTGGCCGATGTGTCCGCCCTGGAGCAGCGCATCGACGATATGACCAGCGACTACCGCCGCAACCACCTGGAGCGTATGCGTGACGGCGAGTGCTCTGACGAGGCCTGTATCCTCTACTCCGAGCTGCTCACCGACTTTGAGCGTATCGGCGACCACATTCTGAACATTGCCCAGGAGATGGCCAAGGTTCAGGAGCACATCTGATTTTCCCCATAAAAAAATCGCCCGTCTTTAGACGGGCGATTTTTTCATGCCTGAGGCAGTGTTCCGATGGGAAATTCCAGCACACCGGCGGCCCCGGCGGCAATCTCATACTTGTCAAAGACCACCACCACGGTGCCGTCCTCCTGGAGATAGAAGTCCTCCTTCTCCTCCAGCAGCGCCTCCAGATCTACATTATCAAAGAGCAGTGCCTTCTGCTCCTCGTCCCACTGCTCCAGCTGCTTCTCCACGGCTGCCGCACCTTGAGCGGCCCAGTTGGGGCCCAGAACATCCCGCAGGGTCAGACTCTGGCCGGTCTCCAGGTCCAGGTTGTAGAAGTACTGCCGGAAGTAGGCGCTGGCCAGGCTCTCCGTCTTGGTGACCACAAAGGAGGCCCACTGATCCGTGACCGACTTCACCTGGTAGTCCACCTTGATCTGGATGGGCTGGAAGGTGTCCGGATCGCCTCCCGTGTCCAGGTAGGCCTGGTAGTACTCCCGGGCCCGCTCCTTGCTCTCCTCCACCTCCCGGTTGAGCACCGCACTGATCTCCAGGTTTACCCGCTGTTCCAGGCTGCTGTCCCCGGTGTTTTCGATCTCGGGCAGCTGGACCTGCACATAGCTGGTCTCCTCCCGGCTCTCATAGGCCTGCCCGGTAAGGATCCGGCACAGCTGGCCCAGCACCGGCACATCGTCCACCGCCGCCGCCACGGCCGGTGAGGTGAGCACCACAAAGCAGGCGCACAGTCCTGCTGCTGCCGCAGCCGCCCGCTTCAGCCCCCGGCGGGGCAATCTGGGCCGGCAGCCTGCCTGGATGGCGTCCTCCACCCCCTGCTCCAGCTCCGGGGGAATGGGGGTGTCCCGATACTCCCGGCGGCAGTGCTCCATAGCTCTGGAAAAACGATCCTGCTTTTCTGTCATATCATCCCTCCTGCAAACTCTCCCGCAATTTCTTCAGCCCCTTGTACAGGCGGCTCTTCACCGTGCTGAGATTGGTCCCGGTGATCTCCGCGATCTCGCTCAGCTGCATCTCCTCGTAAAAACGCAGCAGCACCACGGTCTTGAGTTTGGGAGAGAGCCGGTCAATGGCCTGGCGCAGAGCCTCCCGGTCCTCCAGGGCGCTCTCACCGCTGCTCTGGACCTGCTCCGGCGGCTCGGCCAGGTAAATGACCCTCCGGTTCTGCCGCAGAAAGGACAGACACTCCCGCACCAGAATGCGGTAAAACCAGCTGCGCACCGCCTCCGGCTCCCGCAGACTCTCCCAGTGCTGCAGCGCCTTGACCACCGCATCCTGCACCAGATCCATGGCCAGATCCCGGTCTCCCACGTATTGATAGGCCAAACGGTAAAAATAGGCTTGATTTTCCCGGATATAGCTTACCAAACGCTCCCGTACCTCCTGCCCCGTTGTTGCCCCCTCCTTTCACTCATTCATTAGACGCACCGCCCGGCCGGAAAGTTTGCCTGGGGACGCTCTTTTTTAAAAAAGCGTGCGCTGTGG
>CAJLCG010000012.1 GCA_905205085.1 uncultured Oscillospiraceae bacterium | reverse complement strand
CGGCTACACCCTGTCCACCATGGCAGGTGTGCTGGTATATGCCCTGTGCTTCTACCGGGCAAAGATCACCGTGTGGCGGCTGGTGCTGGCCAACGTGCTGGTCAATCTGCTGGTCAATGCTGCCATGGGCAGCGTGTGGACCGTGATGATGCGCGGGGGGGTATATTGGGCCTGGTTTGTGCCCAGTCTGGTCAAAAATTTGGTCACCATCATCCCCAAAGCGGCGGTGCTGTACGTGCTGTTCCAGGCCCTGCTGCCCATCCTGCAGCGGATGAATCTCATTCCCAAGCAGGTGGACGGGGCCATCAAAGTATTTTAATGTTTCCTCTGCGGGGAGCCGAAACCGGCTCCCCGCTTGCTATGGTTTGACATCGTTCGACCCCCTTCGACATCTTCTCTTGTATCAGGCCGGAAATTCTTTTATAATGGAGGGCAGAATGAGAGAAGGAGGGAAGGGCTGTGAGCATGCTGGCCATTCTGTCCTTCTCCTTTGCTGGAGCGGTGTTTTGTGCCAATTACCTGCCTCTGGAATCGTTGCTGCTCCCTCTGGGGTGCGGCTTTGCCCTGGCCTTTGGTTTTACCTTCCTGCCCCAAGTGAGAAAACGGCCCCGGGGGCGGACGGCCCGGTACGCCGCCTTCGGCCTGGCTCTGGGCTGCCTGTGGACGGCCGGGTACAGCTGGGTTTTCTGGCGGCCTGCGGAACTGTTGAATGAAAAGACGGTGCGCCTCACTGCCACCGTGTCCCAGTGGCCCCAGGAGACCGACTACGGCGGCTTTTCCGTCCTGGCCCGGGCGGACACGGAGGGGTGGGTCACGGTGCCCATCCTGCTCTATGCGGACGACCAGGGCGCGGACCTGCGCCCCGGGGACCGGATCGAGACGGTGACCCACTGTGCCCTGGCCGACCAGGCCTCGTCGGGGGAGGAGATCACCTACTACACCGCCAAGGGCATCTTTCTCACCGGCCAAGCCTACGGCCGCTTGGAGGTGGAGCGCCCAGACCATATCCCGCTGCGGGACTGGCCCGCCTACTGGTCCCAGACGCTGAAGGAGAGCATTTCCCAAGCCTTCCCTGGCGACGTGTCCGGGCTGGTGCAGGCGCTGGTGACGGGCAACCGGGATAACCTCAGCGACCCCTTCACCACCTCCCTCCAGCGCGCAGGCCTGAGCCACACGGTGGCGGTGTCCGGTATGCACCTGGCCTTTCTGGCGGGCCTGCTGTCTATGCTGTTTGGAGGGTGGCGGCGGCTGGCCTCTCTGGTCACCATCCCGGTGACCATCCTGTTTACCCTCACGGCCGGATGCACCCCCTCGGTGGTGCGGGCGGCGGTAATGATTCTGCTGCTGCATATCGGCCCCCTCTTTTACCGGGAGCGGGACGAGTTTACCTCCCTGGGCGGGGCGCTGCTGCTTTTGCTGCTGTATAACCCCTTCTCAGCGGCCCACATCGGTCTTCAGCTCTCCTTTGCCGCCGTGGCGGGTATTTTCCTGTGTGCCCAGCCCCTCCAGACCGCTCTGATGGCCCGCATTCCCTTCCGTCCGGCCAAGCGGTGGACCCTATGGTGGGCCATCCAGCTGGTGCCCAAATTTATCGTGTCCACCTTCTGCGCCACCCTGGGGGCCTCGGTGTTTACCGTGCCTCTGTCGGCCATCTACTTCCAGTCCGTCTCCCTCATTGCGCCTCTGTCTAACCTTTTGACCCTGTGGGCGGTGGGTATTCTGTTCGGGGCGGGGGTGCTCATTGGAACTCTGGGCGTGTTTGTCCCGGAACTGGCCGTTCTGCTGGCTTTGCCCATTGCGCCCCTGGGGTGTTACCTGAACGCCGTCATTGACGGCCTGTCCAGCCTTACCTTCTCCGCTGTCACCACCCAGAGCGTCTACTACCGGGCCTGGCTGGTGCTGGTGTACCTCATTTTGATGCTCATCCCCATCCTACCGGGAAAGAAGCGGTGGATCATCCCCACCTGCTGCGGTGTGACCACTCTGTGCCTGGCCATGCTCCTCAACGCCTGGAGCTTCTGGTGGGGGAGCGGGGCGGTCACCGTACTGGACGTGGGCCAGGGGCAGAGCGTACTGGTGCGCAGCGGCCAATTTTTGTGCCTGGTGGACTGCGGCGGGGACTCCTACGACAGCGCAGGAGACATTGCCGCTGATTTCCTGGGAGACTACGGGGTGGGGCGGCTGGACCTGGTGGTGCTTACCCACTTCCATGCCGACCACGCCAATGGGGTGACCCAGCTTTTGAAGCGGGTGCAAGTGGATACCCTGGCTATTCCCCCCGCCGCCGGGGAGGAGGAGCCCCTGCGGGAGGAAATTCTCTCTGCCGCCCAGGAGCAGGGTGTGGAGGTGCTGGAAGTGGGAGAGGACACCCTCCTCACCCTGGGCCAGGACCGTACCATCCAACTCTATGCCCCGCTGGGCGCGGGGGAGACCAACGAGGCGGGCCTCACCTGCCTGGTTTCCAACGGAGATTTTGACACGCTCATCACCGGGGATATGGGCGCCGATGTGGAGCAGCAGCTCCTGGCCCATGCCGCCCTGCCCGACCTGGAGGTGCTGGTGGCGGGCCACCACGGATCCAAATCCTCTACCTCGGAGCAGCTACTGGCGGCAACCGCTCCGGACTACGCCTTCCTCTCGGTGGGCGACCATAATTCCTACGGCCCCCCCGCCCAGGAGACCCTGGAGCGGCTGGCGGCGGCAGGCTGCCGCATCTACCGTACCGATCTCCAGGGGACAATCACCCTGCGGGTAGGGGCGGAACCGGAAATCCAGAACCAAGAATAAGGAGGAGCACGCCATGCCCCCCAAAGCAAAGGCCGATACGGCCGGATATCAGAAACTGAAAAAGGACCTGTCGGCGGGGACGCCGGGGCAGCTCTACCTTCTCCACGGGGAGGAGACCTACCTGCGGGACTACTACCTGGGGAGGCTGCGGGAGAAAGTACTGGCCGGAGGGCTGGAGGAGTTTAACTTCCACCCCATCGCCGCCAAGGACATGTCTCCCCACGCCCTGGAGGAGGCCATCGACTGTCTGCCCATGATGGCGGAGCGTACCTTCATCCAGGTCACCGACTTTGACCTCTTCAAGGCGGGGGAGAAGGACCGGGAGGCCTACGGCAAGCTCCTCGCCCAGCTGCCCGACTACGTGTGCCTGGTCTTTGTCTTTGACCTCATCCCCTTTAAAATGGATGCCCGGACCAAATTCTCCGCCGCCATCAAGCAGGCGGGGACGGTGGTCAACTTTGTCCGCCAGGACCAGGGAGATCTGGTGGACTGGGTACGTCGGCGGTTCCGGGCCCTGGGCAAGGACATTGACTCCAAGCTGGCCCTGGACCTTATCTTCCTGTGCGGCGACCTGATGACCAACCTCATCGGGGAGATCGAGAAGATCGGGGCCTATGCCAAGGGGGTGCACATCACCCGCCAGGACATCGACGCGGTGGCAACGCCTCAGCTGGACGCGGTGGTCTTTCGGATGACCGACGCCATCGGCGAGGGGAAGTTTGACCAGGCGGCCTCGGTGCTGGGGGAGCTCTACCAGATGCAGGAGCCTCCCATCAAGATCATGTGGTCCCTGGGGCGGCAGATGCGCCAGCTCTACTCCGCCCGCCTGGCCCTGGAACAGGGGAGAGGACCGTCCTATGTGGCCGCCCTGTGGGGCATCAAGCCCTATCCGGCGGAGAAGCTGGTGAACAGCGCCCGGCGCTTCACCCTGGGCTGGTGCCGCAAGGCGGTGGTGCGGTGCGGCCAGGTGGACCTGGCTATGAAGTCCACCGGCCAGGACGGCCAGGAGCTGCTCACCGGCCTGCTGCTGGAGCTGGCCACTCCCGCCGCGCCCAAGGCGGCCCGGCGGTACTGAGGTGGCGGCCATGCACATAAAAATACAGGAGGCCATCGCCGTGGAGGGGCGCTACGATAAAAATACCCTCTCCCAGGTGGTGGATACCCTCATCATCGAGACCCGGGGCTTTGGCATCTTCAAGGACCCGGAGCGGATGGCTCTGCTGCGCAAGGCGGCGGAGAAGCGTGGCTTGATCGTCCTCACCGACTCGGACGGAGCGGGCTTTGTCATCCGCAACCGCATCAAGGCGGCCATCCCGGCAAAATACCTCAAGCACGCCTACATCCCCGATGTTTACGGCAAGGAGCGCCGCAAGCGCAAGGCGGGCAAAGAGGGCAAGCTGGGGGTAGAAGGGATGCCCCCACAGGTGCTGGAGGAGGTGCTGCGCCGGGCGGGAGCCACCTTTCGGACGGGAGAAGGCCCCGAGAAGGGGGGCGCCGCCCTCACTAAGGGAGATCTGTTTGTGGCGGGACTGACCGGACGGCCAGACAGCGCCCAGCGGCGGCAGGAACTGCTGAAAAAACTCTCCCTGCCCGAGCATATGAGTGCCAACGCCCTGCTGGAGGTGCTCAACACCTGCTATACGGCCCAGGAGACTCTGGACCTGCTGGGGCTGGAGAAAACATAAAAGAAACGCGGGACACAGAAGAGATACCTTCTGTGTCCCGCGCTTTTGTTACATCAGGGGGGCAAATACCCGCAGAATGTTGCGGTAAAGCTGCACCAGAGGGTTAAGACGGCGGTGCTTGCGCAGGGAGATGCGCTCGCACACCTTCAAGGTGGCTTCAAAGTCGGCGCGGATGTCGTGGATGCAGGGGGCCTCACACAGCCACACGCCGTCCTCAAAGTGGAGAAACAGGCTGCGGTAGTCCAGGTTGACCGTGCCCACCACGGCAAAGCGGTCATCCACCACAAAGTTTTTGGCGTGGATGAAGCCGGGGGTGTACTCGTAGATCTTTACCCCCGCCTTCAGCAGCGGGGGATAGTGGGCCCGGGTGACCTCAAAGACGTAGCGCTTGTCGGGAATGTGAGGGGTGATGATGCGCACGTCCACGCCCGACTTGGCGGCGTTGCAGAGGGCGGTGTTGGTGGCCACGTCGATGACCAGATAGGGGGTGGTGATATAGATATACTTCCGGGCCTTGGCGATCATATTGAGGTACACCGACTGGCCCACCGGCTCCTGGTCCAGGGGGGTGTCGGTGTAGGGCTGGACGTAGCCTGTCCAGGGCCGGGCGGGGGAGGGAGCGGGCCGGAAGCGGTCAAACTCCTCCTCCCAGCCGCAGCAGTGGTCCCACATGGACAGGAACATCACCGTCATGGACCACACAGCGTCTCCCTCCAGCAGGATGACGCTGTCCTTCCAGTGGCCGAAGCGCTCGTGCTGGTTGATATACTCGTCGGCCAGATTGATGCCTCCGGTAAAGCCCACCTGGCCGTCAATGATCATCAGCTTGCGGTGGTCCCGGTTGTTGAGGCGCAGGGACATCACCGGCACAAAGCGGTTGAACACCCGGCACTGGATGCCACGGGCGGCCATCTGCTTGTTGTAGTCCCGGGGAAGGGTAAACATACAGCCCATATCGTCGTAGATGAGGCGTACCTCCACCCCTTGAGCGGCCTTCTCCTCCAGAATGTCCAGTACGCTGTCCCAGAACTGTCCGGGCTGAATGATAAAGTATTCCAGAAAAATATAGTGCTTGGCCTTTTTCAGCTCCTCCAACATCCGGGGAAAGGCCAGATCGCCCAGGGAAAAATACTCGGTCTCGGTGTTGGTGTAGGCGGGGGCGTTGGCGTAGTTTTCCAGGTAGCGGGCCTGGCTGGCGGCGTCCTCTCCCAGGGGGAGCAGGTCGTCGGCCTTAAAGTCCCCTTTTAGGTTTTCCTCCGATTGTTCCGCGATGCGCTTCATGCGCCGGGTAATGCGCTTGGGGATGTGTCCTCCGCCCACCAGCAGATAGAAGATGCCGCCGAACACCGGGAAGGGCAGCACCAGCAGCAGCCAGGCGATCTTGTAGGCCGGGTCGATGCTGCTGCCCAAGATCAGCATGGCGGCCACCACGCTCAGGGCGATGCAGCACCAGTAAAACCCCTGGGTGTGGCCGGAGAAAAACATGATCATCACAATGAGGGTGACCACCTGGGCCAACAGGGACATCCCCACCACCACCGAGCGGTGAAACAGGATATACAACACTTTTTTCAAGGCCAGATCACCTCCGTTCCGTTGCAGGACACGTCAGATCAGCCGGGTCAGGGAGCACTGGATTTCCCCGCCCTCGATGAGGATGGTGCCGTAGCTGCTGCGGCTGGTCCCCGGGTTCATTACCCACAGTCCGTCCTCCAGCCGCTGGCAGTAGGCCCGATGAGTGTGGCCGAAGAGGAGGATATCCGCCCCGGCCTTGTGGGCGTCGGCGATGGCGGCGTCGTAGCTCCCCTTCACCCGCCACAGGTGGCCGTGGGAGAGCAGAATGGTTTTGCCCTGGAGGGTGATCAGCTTCTTGGCGGGCTCGGTGGTCCAGCCGTCGCAGTTGCCCGGCACCATGCAGATGGGCAGGCGGGGATAGACGTAGGTCAGCTCCTCTGCGTCGGTAATGAGGTCGCCCAGGTGGATGACCTGGTCGGGCTGCTGCTCCTCAATGGCCTGGAGCATGTCGGCACGGGAGCGGTGGGAGTCGGAAAAAACAAGGATTTTCAAAGTTGTCACCTTACCTGTCGCGCCGCATATACTAAACCGAAGTGAGAAAAGGAGGAATCGGGTATGCAGCGTCAAAATAAAAATCAAGAGTCGTTGCTCCGTGGCGAGAGCGGAGAGGCGATCCGCCGGCTGGCCGGCTCTGGAGACGCCCAGCAGCTGGTGGCCATGCTGCGCTCCAAGGGTGGGGTACAGCAGGCGGCCCAGGCCGCGGCCAAAGGGGATGCCAGCCAACTGATGGAGATGATGAACCAGCTTATGAACACCCCGGAGGGGGCGCGGCTGGTGGAGCGGATCAGCCGCCAGGCCAAGGAGTCCGGGCTGACCTGAGAAAACGCGCGGGGAAGGGGGGAGCGACGTGGGTGAGTTTGAGGATAAACTGAACAGCATCCTGGGGGACCAGCAGGCCATGGGCCAGATCATGGCTCTGGCCCAGTCTCTGGGCAAGCAGTCCGCTTCCCCCCAGGAGGAGGGGGAGGACCACGAGAGGCCCGAACCTGCCGAGGACGCGCCCTCCGACCTGTCCCAGCTCATGGGGAACCTGGACCCCAAGATGATGCAGCTTGGTATGCGCCTACTCCAGGAGTATCAGCAGGACGACGGACAAAACACCGCCCTGCTCCAGGCCCTGCGCCCCTACCTGCGGGAGGAGCGCCGTTCCCGGCTGGACAAAGCGGTCCAGATCGCCAAGATGTCCCGTTTACTCCGGGTGGCTCTGGGGTCGCTGGGAGGGAAGGGGGAGGACACACTTGTATAACCGTTATATCCCGGATGGGGCGGTTTATACCCGGGTGACCATGGACGACGACGAGCCCCGCCGTTCCAGAGAGCCGGAGCGCCCGGAGAGGCAGGAGCACCGGGAGGGTCCGCGGTCTCAGGGACGCTCCCGTCCCAGCCAGCCCCCGCCCGGCCTGCCGGAGGGGGTTTCCAGCAGTTTGAAGAGTCTCATTTCCTCCCTGGGTCTGGAGAAGCTGGACAGCGGCGATTTGCTGCTGTTTCTCATTCTTCTGCTCCTGCTCAAGGAGGGGGACGATCTGGAGATGATCATCGCCCTGGGTCTTACCCTGCTCATGGGGCTGGGAGATGACAAGGGAAGCTAAACAGACAGGGGCGGCATAAAGCCGCCCCTGCAATGCGTTCAGGACTGTACCGTGTGGAGCTCTGTCCCGTCGGGCAGGGCAAAAGAGGCGGTGGTGGGACAGGGAGTCTGCACCTGGGTGTAGGCGGTCATGCGGTAGACCAGCTGACCGTTCTGTTCCCGCTCGGCGCTGACCAGCAGGCCGGTGTCGGTGCTGATCCAGTAGCGCTCCACCACGGTGTCAGACACCTGGACCTGGAGATAGACGCAGGGCCACACATCCCGGCGCTCATAGCCGGCCTGGACGATGGTGTCCGTATCCAGGTCGAGTACATCCTCGTAGGTGGGAATGTGCTGGGTGAGGTCGGCGGAATACTGGTCGGCAGGGAAGGAACGGTAGCTCTCTGAGCCCTCATACCAGTAGTAGGTGGTCTCATCACCGGTAATGTCGTGGCGCACTGCCCCGGAGGGGAGAACCTGCCGGGTGTGGGACCAGCCGTGATCCTGCCAGAACTGCACGGAGGTGCTGTGGGAACCGCCGGTCCAGTAGGTCTCCACGGTCAGCTCCCGGTAGTAGCTCTCCGGCCGGGAGAGGGAGGCCACAATGCTCTGTACCGTCTCTGGGGTGACGTCCACTTGCCAGAACTGGTCGTCCTGCCCCTGGGTGGAGTTGCCGTCGGTATTCGACGTATCCTCATCCAAATGAGCCAGAGAGACGGAGGGGATATTTACCAGAAACAGGCTTCGGCCAAAGCTGGCAAACATGGCGACCACAATGAGACAGGTGATGGCGATGGCGATAGCCAACCGGTTTTTCGAGTCCAAGACCTCACCTCCTTACGTTGCTGTGGAATGTGCTCAGCGTCCGGTAAAGGGATCGGGAGCCTCGCTGCGCAGACCGAAGTGCCACTCGATGGCATCGGCGATGCGGCGGCAGGCCTGGCCGTCGCCGTAGGGGTTGACCGCGTGGGCCATGGCCTGGTAGGCCTGAGGGTTAGTAAGCAGCTCGCTGGCCATGGAGAAGATGACCTCTTCCTCCACGCCGGCCAGCTTAACGGTGCCCGCCTCTACAGCCTCGGGGCGTTCGGTCTCCTTCCGCAGGACAAGCACCGGCTTGCCCAGGGCGGGGGCCTCCTCCTGGAGTCCGCCGGAGTCGGTCATCACCAGGTGGCAGCGGGCCATGAGGTTGTGCATCTCGTCCACCGCCAGAGGGGCGATGAGATGGATACGGGGATGGTTGTCCAGATACTTGTGGGCGGCCTCCTGGACCACGGGGGAGAGGTGGACGGGGTAGACCAGCTCCACCTCGGGGAAGGCGTCGGCAATGCGGCGCAGGGCGGTCATGATGTTGGTCATGGGCTGGCCGTAGTTTTCCCGGCGGTGGCAGGTGACCAGGATCACCTTCCGGTTCTGATAATCCAGATTGTTGAGAATATCCTCGGCAAAGGTGAAATCCTTTACCACGGTGGTCTGGAGGGCGTCAATGACGGTGTTGCCGGTGAGGAACACCCCCTGGGTGATATTCTCACGCTGGAGGTTCTTCTCATTGGCCACGGTGGGGCAGAAGTGGAGGTCTGCAATGGCGCCCACCATCTTCCGGTTCATCTCCTCGGGGAAAGGAGACCACTTATCATAGGTGCGCAGGCCCGCCTCCACGTGGCCCACAGGAATCTGGTGGTAGAAGGCGGCTAGGGCTCCGGCAAAGGTAGTGGAAGTGTCGCCATGAACCAGCACCAGGTCGGGCTTGGCCTCGTTCAGCACGTTGTCCATGCCCAGCAGGCACTTGGAGGTGATGGTGGACAGGGTCTGCCGGGGCTGCATGATGTTTAGATCATAGTCGGGTTTCAGCTTAAAAATCTCCAGCACGCTGTCCAGCATCTCCCGGTGCTGGGCGGTCACGCAGCACAGAGCCCGGATATTGGACCGCTTTTGCAGTTCCAGGGCCAGAGGGGCCATTTTAATGGCCTCGGGCCGGGTGCCGAAGATGGTCATTACAGTGACAGGTTTCATTTGTCAGAACGCTCCTCTTCACCAAAAAAGTAGTCGTTGCCAGCCACGTCAGAGGGGGGCTGGTGCAGCTTGCGGGGCCGGGCCCCGGTGCGCCCCTGGGAGGGGGGATCGGGCTGGGTGTGTCCGTTGACACGGTCCAGATAGAGCTTGGCAGCCACACCGCCGGCCACGCACAGGGCCAGCAGGAACAGCATGGCTTTGAGCACGTTGGTGGTGGTGAGTACCACAGCGCTCAGGCCCAGAATGGCGCTGATGATATACAGCACAGCCACCGCCTGCTTCTGGGAGAAGCCCATGTCAATGAGCCGGTGGTGGATGTGGCCCCGGTCGGGGGACATGGGGCTCTGGCCGTGGGACACCCGGCGCAGGATGGCAAAGCAGGTGTCAAAGATGGGCAGGCCCAACATAAGGAAGGGGACTGCGAAGGAAATAATGGCGTAGGACTTAAACAGACCGTCAATGGAAACGGTGGCCAGAATGAAGCCCAGGAAGGTAGAGCCGGTGTCCCCCATGAAGATCTTGGCGGGGTTGAGGTTGTAAGGCAAGAAGCCAATGCAGGCACCCGCCAGGGCGGCCATGAGCAGGGCGGTGTCGGGCTCGGCCACCGTGAGGGCAATGACCAGCATGGTCATGGAGCTGATGGTGGATACGCCGCAGGCCAGACCGTCCAGGCCGTCAATGAGGTTCACCGCGTTGGTGATGCCCACAATCCAGAAAACGGAGATGGGAATAGACCAGATGCCAAGTTCCCAATAGGGGTTGCTGCTGAAGATATTGGGGTTGGAGAGAATGTCGATCTGGTTACCCATGAGCACCGCCACCAGAGCGGCGGCGATCTGGATGAAAAACTTAGGCAGGGCAGGCAGGGCATAGATATCGTCAAAGATGCCCAGGATCACAATGATCACGCCGCCCAGCAGCATGCCCCGCACCGGGGTAGACAGGGGAACAAAAATCAGGGCGCTGAGGATAAAGCCAAAAAAGATGGCCAGGCCGCCCATGCGGGGGATGGGGTGGTTGTGCATGCGGCGGTTGTCCTTGGGCACGTCCACCGCACCGATCTTGAAGGCCAGGGAGCGCACCACCGGGGTGGTGATAAACGCTACGATGGCGGCCACCAGCAAGGCCGCCGCCACCGCCCCCAGAACAGAGACTTGAACAGGCATAAAGGAATACCTCTTTTCCGCTTTCTTGAAAGAAAGCTTGGCAAAGAACTTTGTGGGAAGCTTTGCTTCCCTTCTGCACACAACTGGAAGGATATAGAATTTCCAGAGGCAATTATTTTCAAGGAGAATGCTTAAAAAAGAGAGGTTATTTAGCTACAAAGCCCACCTTCTTATAGACCTTTCGCAGGGTTTTGTTGGCCACATAGGAGGCCTTCTCCGCGCCGGCCTTGTACACGCTCTCCAGGTAGGCCTTATCCTTGAGAATACGCTCGGTCTCCTCCCGGATGGGACGCAGGCACTCGATAACCGCCTCGCCCACGGCGGGCTTGAAGGCGCCGTAGCCCTGGCCGTCAAACTCGGCCTCGATCTCCTCCATGGTCTTGCCGGTCACCGCGGAGTAGATGCTCATCAGATTGGACACACCGGGCTTATTCTCGGGGTCAAAGCGGACGCAGCGCTCGGTGTCGCTGTCGGTGATGGCCCGCTTAAACTTACGCTGGATGTCCTCCGGCTTCTCCATAAGGAATACACAACCCTCGGGGATGGACTTGCTCATCTTGCTGTCGGGGGCGTTGAGGGACATGATCCGGGCGCCAGTTTTAGGAATGTAGGGCTCGGGCACCTTAAACACGTCGCCGTAGATGTTGTTGAAGCGCTGGGCCACGTTGCGGGTGAGTTCCACGTGCTGCTTCTGGTCGTTGCCTACGGGGACAAAATCGGGCTGGTAGAGCAGGATGTCAGCGGCCATGAGGGCAGGGTAGGTGAAAAGGCCGCCGTTGATGTTGTCGGCGTGCTTGGCCGACTTATCCTTAAACTGAGTCATACGGCTGAGCTCACCAAACATGGTGTAGCAGTTGAGCACCCAGCCCAGCTCAGCGTGAGCGGGAATGTGGGACTGGATGAACAGGGTGTTCTTTTCCGGGTCCAGGCCGCAGGCGATGTACTGGGCCAGCTGGGTGAGGGTACGCCGGCGCAGGTCAGCGGGGGTCTGCCGCACCGTAATGGTGTGCATATCGGCCATAAAATAATAGCAGTCAAACTCTTCGGCCCGAGCGCCCCAGTTTTTGATAGCGCCCAGATAGTTGCCCAGGTGCAGATCGCCGCTGGGCTGGATGCCCGAGAGCATAACTTTCTTTTTGGTTTCTTCCATAATAAAACACAACCTTTTCAGGGAAATCCCTATATGCAGAATGATACCAATACAGCATAGCACATTTTTCCCCCCGTGGCAATCGTACCGGGCGGAATTTCATCGTTTCGTTACAATTCTGTCCTACAAGGGGAAAGAGGGGCGGGAAGGGTTGTCAAAAGGGGAAAAATCGGCTATAATTGCCTGCAAGAAATCAGGCGGCCCAGCCGCTTACGGAGGGAACAGTATGGCTTTGGATCATAAGTATTTTGAGGAGATGGAGGCCAAAATCCCCAAGGGGAAGGTCCGTACCCGTTTTGCCCCCTCTCCCACGGGCTATATGCACATCGGCAATCTGCGTACCGCCCTGTACACCTGGCTCATCGCCCGCAACGCCGGGGGCACCTTCATCCTGCGCATTGAGGACACCGACCAGACCCGCCAGGTAGAGGGCGCTACCGAGCTTATCTACAAGACCCTGGCCGAGTGCCACCTGGACCACGACGAGGGTCCCGATGTGGGCGGCCCTGTGGCCCCCTATATCCAGACCGAGCGCCGGGACACTTATGGCAAGTATGCCCAGCTGCTGGTGGAGAAGGGCCACGCCTACTACTGCTTCTGCGAGAAGACCGAGAGCGAGGAGGACTCCGGCGACTTTAACCGCGCTGCCGACCCCTGCCGCTCTCTGAGCCTGGAGGAGGCCCAGGCCCGGGTGGACGCGGGCGAGCCCTACGTCATCCGGCAGAAGATCCCCCAGGAGGGCACCACCACCTTCCACGATGCCATCTTCGGCGACATCACCGTGGAGAACAAGACCCTGGACGACCAGGTGCTCATCAAGCGGGACGGCCTGCCCACCTATAACTTCGCCAACGTCATCGATGACCACCTGATGGGCATCACCCACGTGGTCCGGGGCAGCGAGTATCTGTCCTCCGCCCCCAAGTATAACCTGCTCTATGAGAGCTTCGGCTGGGATATCCCCACCTATGTGCACTGCTCTCCCGTCATGCGGGACGCCCAGCACAAAATGTCCAAGCGCCACGGCGACCCCTCTTATGAGGATCTAAAGAACCAGGGCTTCCTCACCGACGCCATTTTGAACTATGTGGCTCTGCTGGGCTGGTCTCCTCGGGGCGAGCTGGCCGAGCAGGAGGTGTTCTCCCTGGAGGAGCTGGCAAAGGCCTTCGACCTGGAGGGCATGTCCAAGTCTCCCGCCATCTTCGATATTGAGAAGCTCACCCACTTTAACGCCATGTACCTGCGGGCCATGGCCCCCGAGGACTTTGCCAAGGTGGCCGAGCCCTATATCCGCCAGAGCGTGAAGAACGAGGCCATTGCGGTCTCCGACATTGCCGCCCTGCTCCAGGCCCGGTGCGAGCGCCTCACCGACATCCCTGAGAAGGTGGACTTCTTTGACCAGCTGCCTGAGTACAGCGTGGACCTCTTTACCAATAAGAAGTCCAAGTGCAATCCCGAGGTGGCCAAGGAGATGCTGTCCGCCGCCATCGGCATGCTGGCCAACCTGCCCGCCTGGAACGAGACCATGATCCACGAGTCTCTGGTGGGCCTTGCCGAGGGCCTGGGCGTGAAGAACGCTACCCTCATGTGGCCGGTGCGTATCGCCGCGGCCGGTAAGGCGGTCACCCCCGGCGGTGCGGTGGAGATCTGCTGCATCCTGGGCAAGGAGGAGACGGTGCGCCGCCTCAAGATCGGCCTGGAGAAGCTGGCCTAATTTGCCGAAAATCCGTTCAAAGTCCCCAGCTGCGGCTGGGGACTTTTTCTTTTGTCCGGACTATGCTACAATACCAGCGATATGATGGATGTGAGGAAAGGGGGGCGGCCCATGCTGAAGCTGATCTTAGGCCGGGCGGGCTGCGGAAAAACCACCGCTGTGCTGGAGCGTCTGTGCCAAGCGGGCCGGGAGCGGCGGCAGGTGCTGATGGTCCCGGAGCAGCAGTCCCACCAGGCCGAGCGCGCCCTGTGTAAGGCGGGCGGGGACGGGGTGTCCTTGTACGCCGAGGTGCTGTCTTTCAGCCGTCTTGCCAACCGGGTGTTCCTGGCCGCGGGCGGGTCGGGAGAGCCGGAGCTGGACAGCGGCGGACGGCTGCTGCTCATGTACCAGGCGGTGAAGGCGGTGTCCCCGGAGCTGACGGTATACGCCCGTCCCTCCCGCCGCCCCGCCTTTCTGGAAAACCTGCTGGCCACGGTGGACGAGCTGAAAAGCTGCTGTGTCCAGCCCCAGCTGCTCCTCCAGGCGGGGGAGGAGGTGGAGGGCCCCGAGGGGGACAAGCTGCGGGATTTAGGCCTCATCTGCGGGGCCTACCAGGCCCTCACTGCCCGCACCGCGCTGGACCCCCGGGACCGGCTGACCCGGACGGCGGAGAAGCTTGCCGCCTGCCCCTGGGCCAAGGACATGGACCTGTGGCTGGACGGCTTTACCGACTTCACTCCCCAGCAGGGGGAGGTGCTTGCCCAGCTCATGGCCCAGGCCTACCAGATGACCGTCACCCTCACATGCGACCACCTGGAGGAGGATGAGGGGGGTACGGGGATCTTTTCCCCCGCCCGGCGCACCGCCGCCATGCTGCTTCGGCTGGCCAAAGAACGGGGGATATCCTGTGAAGTAGAAATGCTTTCCAGTAATTGTTCTTCTAGAGTTTCTGCCCTCGAAAAGGTGGAACGGGAGCTGTTTGGACCCCAGGGAGAGCCTGCGCCCTGCGAAGGGGCGGTGGAGCTTCACCGCGCTCTTACCCCGCGCTCCGAGGTAGAGTGGGCGGCCTCCCGCATCCGCACCCTGGTGCGGGAGGAGGGGCTGCGCTACCGGGACATTGAGGTAACGGCCCGGGATTTTGGGACCTATCAGCCCCTTATCGAGTCGGTATTTCCCCGGTATCAGGTGCCGGTGTTTGCATCCGCCATGACCGATATTTTGGAGAAGCCCATCCTCACCCTGGTGACGGCGGCCCTGGAGACGGTGGCGGGGGGCTACCGCTATGACGACGTGTTCCGCTATCTGAAAACCGGCCTCACCGATCTGCCGGAAGAGGACCGGGATTTATTGGAAAACTACGTCCTCAAGTGGAACCTGCGGGGGAGCCGCTGGACCCAAACGAAACCCTGGAACATGCATCCCCGGGGCTACGGCTTCCCCATGACGGAGGAGGACAAGGCCCTGCTGGAGCGGCTGGACCGCGCCCGCCGCCAGGTGGCCGAGCCCCTGGAACTGTTGCGGAAAAACACCAATAAAACTGGAGATGGTCAGGCGATTGCCCTTTACAGCTTTTTGGAGGAGATCGGCCTGCCGGAGCGGCTGGAGGAGCGGGTGGCCGCCCTGCGGCAGCGGGAGCAGCCCGCCCTGGCCGAGGAGTACCGCCAGCTGTGGGAGATCGTCTGCGGTGGTCTGGAGCAGTGCGCCCAGCTGCTGGGGGAGATCCCCATGGAGCTGGAGGAGTTTGCCGCCCTGTTCCGGCTGGTCCTGTCCCAGTACGACGTGGGCACCATCCCTGTGTCCCTGGACCGGGTGACGGCGGGGGAGACCACCCGCCAGACCGGCCAGCACGGCAAGGTGCTGTTTTTGCTGGGGGCGGACGACGCCTCCATCCCCCAGGTGTCCACCCCGGCGGGGCTGCTGTCCGATGATGACCGCTCCCTGCTGGCCTGCTACGGCCTGGAACTGAACCAGACCGCCCGAGATTTGCTGTACCGGGAAATGACCACCGTCTACCTCACCTGCGCCCGGCCCACTCAGAAGCTCATCGTCTCCTGGCCGGGCCAGAGCGGAGCAGGGGAAGAGCGCCGCCCCTGTTTCTTGGTGGAGCGGCTGCGGCTGCTGTTCTCCGACCTCACCGTGGAGCGGGAGGAGGACCTGTATGGCCGCTTCCGCCTCCAGGCCCCTCTGCCTGCCCTGGAGCAGGCGGGGCGCAGCCAGAGCGCCCACGACGCCCTGCTGGCCCTGCCGGAGTATGCCCCTATGGTGGAGCGGTTGGACCGGGCCGCCCGGTGGGAGCGGGGCCGACTGTCCCGGGGAGCCGTGGAGCGGCTCTACGGTCACCGGGTGCCCATGTCGGCCTCCCGGATGGATAAGTACAAATCCTGCCATTTCTCCTACTTCATGCGCTACGGCCTCCAGGCAGAACCACGCAAGCCTGCTGGCTTTACAGCACCGGAGTACGGAACCTTCGTCCACTATGTGCTTGAGCACGTCCTCAAAGACGACGCCTTCCAGCAGACCACCCTGCCCGGCTGGGAGGACGAGCAGGACCAGGAGCGCCGGGACCGAGTGGCCGAGCTTACCCGCCAGGCGGTGGAGCAATATGTCCGGGAGGAATTGGGTGGCCTGGAGCAGCAGAGCGAGCGCTTCCAGTACCTGTTCCGCCGCCTCCTGCGCTCCGTCCAGGCGGTGGTGGACAACGTGACCCAGGAGATCTGGGCCTCCAAGTTCCGGCCCATCTCCTTTGAGCTGGGCTTTGGCAGCGGCAAGGACCTGCCCCCGGTGGAGCTCACCGTGGGGGACGTGACCCTGAGCATCACCGGTTTTGTGGACCGAGTGGACGGCTGGGAGAAGGACGGACGGCTCTACCTGCGGGTAGTAGACTACAAAACGGGGCGCAAGTCTTTTGACTTAACAGAGGTTTGGAACGGACTGGGCCTTCAGATGCTCCTCTACCTCTTTACCCTGGAGGACCGGGGAGAGAAATTCTACGGAAAACCGGTGGAAGGGGCAGGGGTGCTGTACCTCCCCGCCCGGGACGCCATCATCAAGGGCAGCCGGTCCATGTCCGATGACGCCTGGCGCAAGCAGCTGGACAAAGAGCTCACCCGCAGCGGCTTGGTGCTCAGCGACCCGGCGGTGCTGGACGCCATGGAGGAGCCGGGGGAAACGGGCTACCGTTTCCTGCCCCTGAAGGTGTCCAAGAGCACCGGAGAGATCTCCGGCGAGGCCCTGGCCACCGCCGAGCAGCTGGGCAAACTGGGCGGCCACATCCAGAAGGTGCTGGAGGAGATCTGCCAGGAGATTGCCCAGGGCAACATCGCTGCTGACCCCTTCTGGCGGGGACCGGAGAAGAACGCCTGCCGCTACTGCGACTACGCCCAGGCCTGCCACTTTGAGGAGGGCCGGGGCGGCGACGGCAAGCGGTGGCTGGCCAGCGTGAAGAGCCGGGAATTTTGGGAGAACGTGGCCCGGGAGGAGAACTGACCCGGAAAACGGAAATTTTGGAAAGAAGGCGCTTATTATGTGGGCGGTATTTGCTCTGCTGTCGGCGGTGTTTGCCGCGCTGACCTCCATTTTGGCCAAGCTGGGGATGGGGGAGCTCAACTCCAACCTGGCCACCGCCATCCGCACGGTGGTGGTGCTCATCATGGCATGGGCCATCGTATTTATGACCGGAAAACATCATGAGATGGGAGACATCACTGCCCGGAGCTGGCTGTTTCTGGTGCTGTCCGGGGTGGCCACCGGCCTGTCCTGGCTGTGTTACTACCGGGCCCTCCAGCTGGGACCGGCCAGCAAGGTGGTGCCCATTGATAAGTTCAGCGTGGTTATCTCCATGGTGCTGGCCTTTGTGGTGCTGAAAGAGGCCGTGGACGTGAAGACGGTGGTGGGCGGACTGCTCATCACGGTGGGCACCTTTGTGCTGATTTTATAAGTTTGGAAGAAGGAGGCGTGCCGCTATGGCTTTTCCCCTGACCGAAGAACAACGGAAGATCGTAGACGACCGGGGCGGGGAGCTGTTGGTGTCGGCAGCGGCCGGGTCGGGCAAGACCCGGGTGCTGGTGGAGCGGCTGCTGGACCGGGTGACCGGCGAGGGGCTGGACATCACCCAGTTTTTGGTCATTACCTACACCAAGGCAGCCGCCGCCGAGCTGCGGGGCCGCATCGCCCAGGAGCTGTCCCAGCGCCTGGCCCAGAACCCCAACGACCGCCACCTGCGCCGCCAGACTACCCTGGTCTACCAGGCTCAGATCTCCACCATCCACGCCTTCTGCGCCGCCCTGCTGCGGGAGAGCGGCCACCTGCTGGACCTGGACCCCGACTTCCGCCTGTGTGACGAGGGGGAGGGGGCGGTGATGACTGCCCAGGTCCTCCAGGACGTGCTGGAGGAGCAGTATGAGAACCTCCAAGAGGGGGACGACTTTTCCCTCTTAGTAGATACCCTGGCGGCGGGTCGGGACGACAGCCGCCTGGAGCAGATCGTGCTGGACGTGTTTGGCCGCATTCAGAGCCACCCCGACCCGGCCCAGTGGCTTTTCGGGCAGAAGGTGGTCTGGGCCCTGGATGGCATCACCGACGCGGGACAGACCCCCTGGGGCGCTCTGCTGCTGGAGGATGCCGCCCGGCAGGGCCGGGAAGCAGAAAAGCGCCTGGAGCGGGCCCTTGCCCTGTGCGCCCAGGACGAGCTGCTGGGGCTCAACTACGCACCATCCATCCAGACCTCCCTGAAGGCTGCCCAGGCCTTCTGTGAGGCGGCGGAGGGTTCCCACTGGGACAAAACCTGTGCCTGCCTGCCTGTGCCCTTCCCGGCGGTGGGACGTAAGCGGAAGCGGAGCGAAGAACTCAGCCCCCTGGAGGAGAGCCGGGCGGCGGCCTTGACTCAGCAGGTAAAAACCCTGCGGGATACGGCCAAGGACCTGCTTGCCCGGGCGGCGGAGCGCTTTGACGGGGACAGTGCCCAGGTGCTCTCTGATTTGCGGGAGGCCGCCCCAGCAGTACGGGGCCTTATGGACCTGGTGCTCCGTTTCCAGGAGGCCTACCAGGCCGAGAAGGCCCGGCGTGGGGTGTTGGACTTCTCCGACCTGGAGCACTTTGCGGTGAAGCTCCTGGTGGGGCCCGACGGTCAGCCCACCGCCCTGGCCAAGATGTGGGGGAGCCGCTTCGAGGAGGTGATGGTGGACGAGTACCAGGACACCAACCAGGTACAGAACGCCATCTTCACTGCCATCTCCCGAAATGGCCGCACCCTCTTTGAGGTGGGCGACGTAAAGCAGTCCATCTACCGCTTCCGTCTGGCCGACCCCACCATCTTTCTGGACAAGTACCGCCGCTTTGCCCCTGGGGACGAGGCCAAGAAGGGGGAGCCCCGCAAGCGGGTGCTGTCCCGGAATTTCCGCTCCCGTCCCCAGGTGCTGGAGGGGTGCAACGACCTGTTCCGCAACATCATGTCCACCCAGCTGGGCGAGCTGGACTACACCGATGACCAGGCCCTGGTGCCCGGGGCGGAGTTTCCCGAGGACGGGGACTACGCCCTGGAGCTCAATGCCCTGGACCTCTCCTACCTGGGGGATCAGGAAGGAGAGAAGGAGGACAAAAACCGCTTAGAAGCCCGGTTCGTGGCCCGGCACATCCGGGCCCTGCTGGAGGAGCCGCTGATGGTCAAAGAGGGGGACGGCGTGCGTCCCCTGCGGCCCAGCGATGTGATGATTTTACTCCGCAGTCCCGGTGTGGTCCTCCACCACTACATTCGCGCCCTGGGGGAGGAGGGCATCCCCTGGAATGCCGAGGGGGGCGAGGACTTCTTTGCTACCACTGAGGTAAATGTGGCCCTGTCCATTTTGCAGATCGTAGACAACCCCCGACAGGACGTGCCCCTCATTGCCGCCCTGCGCTCCCCGGTGTTTGGCTTTGACGCCGACCACCTGGCCCGGCTCCGGGCCGGGAGCAAAGGGGATTTTTATTCCGCCATGGTCCAGGCTGCCCAGGACGGAGACCGGGCTAGCGCGGACTTTCTTCGGGAGCTGGAGGAGCTGCGCTTTGGGGCGGGGGACCGCACCTGCCGCCAGCTCATCTGGCATATCTATGAAAAGACAAACATTCTGGGCCTCTTCGGGGCCATGCCGGGGGGCGAGGAGCGGCAGAACAATCTGCTTACCCTCTACGCTCTAGCCGGACAGATGGAGGACGGCGGCTGCCGCTCCCTGTTCCAGTTCCTCCTGCGCCTGGAGCGGCTGCGGGACACGGGAGCCAAGCTCACCGCCGCAGGCGGGGGAGGCGACGGGGACGGGGTGTCCATCCTGTCCATCCACAAGTCCAAGGGCCTGGAGAAGCCGGTGGTGCTGGTGTGCGGCCTGTCCCGGCGCTTAAACCGGGAGGACTTGATGCGCCCCGTGCTGTTCCACCCGGTGCTGGGGGTGGGCCCTAAGGGGCTGGACCGGGAACGGATGGTGGAGTACCCTACCCTGGCCCGCCGGGCGGTGTCCCGGCAGCTGGAGCGGGAAATGATGTCCGAGGAGATGCGGCTGCTGTATGTGGCCATGACCCGGGCCAAGGAGAAGTTGGTTCTCACCCTAGCCCTCACCGAGGGGGCCAAGGCCCTGGAGCGGCTGGCGGAGGATGCCGCCGCGCCGGTCTCTCCCGTGGCCCTGGAGCGGCAGCAGAGCGTGGGCCAGTGGATTTTGCTCCACGCCCTCACCCGGCCGGAGGGGGAAATTTTACGCACCCTGGCGGGTGGCGGTACGGAGTGTTCCACGCCCCTGGGCCCCGCCTGGTCCATCCGCTGGATCGAAGGGCAGGGGCTGGAGGAGGCGAAGAGCCGGGCGGGCCGCTTTGTGCCCGTCTCCCGGGAGGAGGACGGGGAGGACCTGACTGCAGCCCTCACCTGGACCTATCCCTACGCCGCCGCGGTCCAGGCCCCATCCAAGCTCACCGCTACCCAGCTCAAGGGCCGGGTACTGGACCAGGAGGCCGCCCAGGAGGCCCAGGGAGCGCCCCAGACGGCCCCCGAGCCCATCCGCCGCCCCGACTTCATTGCCCGTAGGGAAGGCCTCACCGCCGCTCAGAAGGGCACCGCGCTCCATCTGGCCATGCAGTACCTGCCCCTGGAGGGGGACCACAGCCCGGAGGCCATCCGGGAGGCGGTGGCAGGGATGGTGCGGGACGGCTTCCTCACCTCCTTGCAGGGGGAGGCGGTCAAACCGGAGGTGCTCAGCGCCTTCTTTACCTCACCTTTGGGCCAGGAAGTGGCCCAGGCAAAAGAGGTCCACCGGGAGTTTAAATTCTCCCTGCTTACTCCCGCCGGGGACTATCTGCCCGGCCTGGAGGGGGAGGAGGTCCTTCTTCAGGGCGTGGTGGACTGTTGGTTTGTGGACGAGCGAGGCATCACCGTGCTGGACTTCAAGAGCGACCGCATCCGGCCGGGGCAGGAGGAAGAGCGGGCCCTGGCCTACGCCCCCCAGCTCACCGCCTACAGCCGGGCCCTGGAGCGCATCACCGGACGGCGGGTTTACCGCAAGATGCTGTGGTTTTTTGCTACCGGTACACCAGTGGAGCTGCCAAAAATAGAAATTTTGAAAAAATAAAATGGAAAACCTATTGCAATTTTAGAAAAGGTATGCTATGATACCAGTTGCGTTTACAAACGATCCCTCCATGGAGAAAGAGGTGAAGATACAATGAAGGCAGGAATTCATCCCGACTATCAGCAGACCACCATTCGGTGCGCCTGCGGCAACGTGATCGAGACTGGTTCTACCAAGAAGGACATCCGTGTCGAAGTGTGCTCCAAGTGTCATCCTTTCTACACCGGTAAGCAGAAGGTGGTTGACACCGGCGGACGCGTCAGCCGCTTCAACAAGAAGTTTGGCCTGGACAAGAAGTAAGATTGCGCCTAAAGAAGCCGCACCGAGCCCTCGGTGCGGCTTTTTGCATATTGCCCCGGGAATGGAACCGCCCGGCGGCCCGTATACTGTTTGGGAGGTATGTGCCATGAAGAAGATTGATCCGAAGGATATAAACCAGAACGTATTTTCTCTCATTGGGGACCAGTGGATGCTCATCACCGCCGGAACAGCGGAACAGTGCAACACGATGACCGCCTCCTGGGGCGGTTTGGGCGTGCTGTGGGGCGGTCCTGCCGCCACCTGCTACATCCGTCCTCAGCGCTACACCAAAGAGTTTGTGGACCGGGAGGAGTACTTTACCCTCTCCTTCTTTGACGAGAGCTACCGCCCCCAGCTGGCCCTGTGCGGCAGCAAGAGCGGCCGGGACGTGGATAAGGTGAAGGAGTGCGGCTTTACGGTGAAAACGGCGGAGTGCGGCGCCCCCTACTTTGAGGAGGCCAGCCTGGTGCTGGTGTGCCGCAAGCGCTTTGCCCAGCCCATGGATCCCCAGCTTATCCCCGACGACGTGAAGGAGCGCTGGTATCCCCAGAAGGACTACCACACCATGTATATTGGTGAGATCGTGGAGGCCCTGACTAAGTAAGGACAGGAGCCCCGGAATTTTGGAGGTTGTATGACCGAAAACTTTACCAAAGAGAAGACCAACCGGGCGGTGCTGGTGGGCCTGAGCGCCCACAGCCTCACCCGGGAGGAGAACGCCACCGAGGAGTCCATGGAGGAGCTCAAGGACCTGCTGGAGACCGCCGGAGGCGAGAGCGTGGGCATGGTGCTCCAGCAGAAGGACAGCCCCGACCCCCGCACCTTCATCGGCCAGGGCAAGGTGGACGAGGTGCGCCAGCTGGTGCGTACCATGGGGGCGGATATGGTCATCTTCGATAACGCCCTGTCGCCCTCCCAGCAGCGGGTGCTGGGGGAGGAGCTGAAGGTGGGCGTGTTGGACCGCTCTGCCCTGATTCTGGATATCTTTGCCCAGCGTGCCCGAACCCGGGAGGGCCGCCTCCAGGTGGAGCTGGCCCAGTACAAATACCTGCTGCCTCGACTGATCGGCATGTGGAGCCACCTGGAGCGCCAGGAGGGCGCCATCGGTACCCGCGGTCCCGGTGAGACCCAGCTGGAGACTGACCGGCGGCATATCCGCCGGAAAATCTCCAAGCTGGAGGAGGAGCTGCGGGACGTGCGCCGGGTCCGTGCCACCCAGCGTCAGCGTCGGGAGAAGAACGAGGTGCCGGTGGTGGCCATTGTGGGCTACACCAACGCGGGTAAATCCACCCTGCTTAATAAGCTCACCGGGGCGGAGATCCCGGCCAACAACCGGCTCTTCGATACCCTGGACACCACTACCCGCACCCTGGAGATTTCCGATACCTGCACCGTGCTCCTCAGCGACACGGTAGGCTTTATCCGCAAGCTGCCCCACCATCTGGTGGAGGCCTTTAAAGCCACCCTGGAGGAGCTGTCCTTTGCCGACCTGCTGCTCCACGTCATCGACGCCTCCAACCCGGAGTGGCGGGAGCAGGCCCAGGTGGTGGACCAGCTCATCCTGGAGCTGGGGGCAGAGCAGACCCCCCGCATTGAGGTTTTTAACAAGTGCGACAAGTGGACCGGAGAGATCCGCCCCCACGGAGAGGACATCGTGTCCATCTCCGCCAAGACAGGGGAGGGGCTGGACAAGCTGCTGGAGGCCATCGGTAAGCGGCTGGACAGCGGCGCCAAGCGGGTGACCATCCACCTGCCCTACGACAAGGGCGGTATCCTGGATCAGCTCTATCAGGAGGCCAAGGTGGAGCAGGTGGAGTACGCCGAAACCATCGACGTGGTGGCGGTGTGTACCCCCAAGACCATCGGTCAGCTGGGGCCCCTGGTGGAGGGCTGGCAGCCCCATAAGGAGCCCTGGGAAGATTAAGCTGCAGCCATTTACCACCCTCATGTTCGGAGGGGAATGGATAAGGAGACCGGGATCATGACGTTAACAACAAGACGATTGACCCTTCGCCCCTTTACAGAGCGCGACGCGGAGGACCTGTATGCCTATGCAAAGGACCCCCGGGTGGGTCCGGTGGCTGGTTGGCCGCCCCACGCCAGCGTGGAGGAGAGCCGGGAAATCATCCGCACTGTATTTTCTGCCCCCAATGTGTTTGCTGTGGTGGAGCGGGAGCATGGGGCGGTGATCGGGTCCGCTGGCTTTGTAGGCCGGCACCGGCAGGAGCTGCCTGGGCCGGACGAAGAACTAGGGTATGCTCTCCACCCGGACTTCTGGGGCCGCGGTTTGATGACCGAGGCCGCCCGGGAGCTGATTCGTTGGGGCTTTGAAGATCTGGGTCTGAATACCATTTGGTGTAACCACTATGACGGAAATGAGCGCTCTCACCGCGTCATTGAGAAGTGCGGGTTCCAATACCAGTTTTTTCAGGAAGAGCAGGTAGAGCTGCTGCATGAGTGCCGGTTGACGCATTTTTATGCCTTAAGTCGGGCGGACTGGGAGAACAGACGGGCGGTGATGCTATGACTGAATATTACATCCCCACCCAGGCCAGCGAGAGCGAGTTTGTGGAAAAGCGCTCCCGCTTCATCGGCCACGTCTGGCGGGTTGAAACGGAAGAAGAGGCCCGGGCCCACATCGAGGAGATGAAAAAGCGCTACTACGATGCCCGGCACAACTGCTGGTGCTACATCATCAAAGACGGTCCGGTGCGCTACTCCGACGACGGAGAGCCTCAAGGCACCGCCGGACAGCCCATGCTCAACGTCTTCCAGAGGGAGAATGTGGTCAACGTATGCTGTGTAGTTACCCGGTACTTTGGGGGTATTCTCCTAGGGGCCGGGGGACTGGTACGGGCCTACACCCAGGGTGCCAAGGACGCCCTGGACGCGGCAGGTATTTCGGTGGTGCGCCGCTGGGTGGCTATGGAGGTGCCCTGCACCTACGCCCAGTTTGAGAGCACCCGCCGGGAGGTGGAGTCCTTCGGCGGCGTGGTGGAGCAGGTGGACTACGGAGCCGATGTGGTGCTGTCCGTTCTGCTCCCAGAGGAGCGGGCCGAGGAATTTTCCGCCCGGATTTTGGACGTGTCTGCCGGTACCATCGAGGTGCTGGAGGCAGGAGAGAGATTTCAGGATGTGCCCTGGCGGGCGGCAAAGGAGGACTAACCCAATGGAAGCGGTAGAAAACGGCCTGGAGCGGCTTGTTGCCTGTGTAGAGGAATATGACAAGGCTATGGAAAAGGTGACCGCCCGGCGCAAGCTGGGAGACGGCATCCTGGGCTTTGGCAACGACCCCAAGCGGGCCCCCTGCCACATGGATTTTTATGAAAACATGGGGGAGGCGGTGACCGCTGCTCTGGCGGAGGGGGCGGATGCGGAAGCCATGGTTCGTTTCCTGCTGGAGCTGGCCCAGAGCAAGGGCCACTACCAGATGGCCTACCCCATGCTGGAGGCAGTGCAGGGCCACGCTCTGGTGCTGGTGCCCCACCTGGAGCCCCAGCGGGCCCGGGAGCTGGCCTACTGGTATGGACGGCAATATCCCCGTATCCGGCGCATGCCTGTGCAGCAGAAGCTCTACATGGCCCTGGAGAAGCGGGGCCGCCAAAGAGAGTAAGAAAAAACGGTTCCCCCAGCTGGGGGAACCGTTTTTTGTTGTAGGGGGGTGTCTACTATACCAGTAGTCTTGCTTGAAGTTAGAAATGTAAGAATAATTGCCTGCAGCCTAGATTTTGTTGGTGTTTAGTTTGCCAGCATATTATCGATCTGCTGCTTTTCTAAATCGGTTAAGGAATGGAAAGGTTTGCGGCAGTCTCCGCAGGGAATGCCACGTTTGTCCAAGATGTATTTTACGGCGCTAAATATGCCAACACGGCACATCTCTTCCACATAAGTATTGATTTGACGTTGCAGTTTCTGTGCAGAGGGAAGATCCCCAGCCTGAAAGCGCTCGCGAAGCTCTACAAACAGGGGGGCAAAAACGTTTACTGTTGTTCCGATCGTGGCATCAGCGCCCATAGCGAGTGCGCCTAAAAATTGTTCGTCAAATCCATTGAAAAAGATCTTATCCGGATAGGTAGTTTTCATTCGTTCCAGGGAGTAAAGATTGGTCGAAGTATGCTTTACACCAATTACCCGGGGATTATCCAATAGTCGGCCCGCATTGTCTTTGTTAAACTCAATGCCGGTAAACTGGGGAATGTTATATACGATAACTGGAATGTCATCAACGGAGGAGATAATGTCCTCATAATAACGGATAATTTCATCCATGGAAAATTTGTAGTAGTAGGGAGGGATCATGGAGATTGCATCCGCTCCGGCTTGGGCAGCGTGCCGAGCTAAATCAATGGCATCGAGTGTGCGGATGGTTCCCACATGGGCGATGACAGGAACGCGGAAGTTGACCGTATCAAGGATCCTTTCCAAAGCTTTTTTGCGTTCATCTATGTCAAGCAACAGAGCTTCGCCGGAAGAACCAATGCAATAAAAACCTTCCACACCAATGGACAGTTCATACTCGACTAACTGAGTCAACGCGTCCAAATCTACGGTTTCATCCGACTTCATTGGAAGCTCCAACGCGGAAAAAATGCGTTTTAACCTGTTTTTGTCCAACATATTGATGCAGTTCCTTTCTTTGGTCTGAGAAGGGTGGTTGCAAGCTCTCTTGTATAGAGTAAATGAAATATTTTTGGGGATCAGGAGTTGAATTTACTGGATTCCAGATCCTTGGCAACCTTTTTCATGTGCTGTCTCATTTTCTTTTCCCCAAGAGAGGTATCGCCAGCCTCAAATGCTCTGATAATTGCCTCGTGGGCGGGAATAAAATTATCAACGTTGTTTTTGATTCGGAACGTGTTCTGACGAAATTGCTGAAGGCATGTTGTGATGATGTCATTAATTTGAATTAATAACGTGTTCTTCGAAATGATGAATATGGTTCGGTGAAACTCCTCGTCATACTGTGCCAAGGCAGCGGCGTCATAGCATTCTGCGGCCTTAACCGCACCGGCTTGGTTTTCTTTTAAAATGGCCAGTTGTTCTGGGGTACACCGAGCGATTGCCAGCTTTGTCGCCAGGGGCTCAATGGCAGAACGTACAACAGTAAGATCCTGCAATTCCACTTCGTTTGCAAGGAACCAATTGGAAAGGGATTCCGAAGGAGTGGGTGTCTTGCTTTTGATAAAGGTGCCTAAACCGGGCTTGATTTCCAGAAGCCCTTGGGAAATCAGAACTTTTACTGCCTCGCGCACGGTACCTCGACCGACACCTAACGTACTGCAGAGCTCTTTTTCAGTGGGGAAGCGATCCCCCACCTGGACAGAGTCGCTCATGATATAGGAGCGTAAATTTTCCAGTGCCAGTTGTGTGGCAGATTTTTTTGTTATCGTGATCATAATTTATCCTTTACCTACTTTATAAGCTCATTTGTATCCTGCCAATAAAAGGATATTTAGTCTGTTCAGCTTGCTTTAATGTTACACTGATACACACTGGAAGTCAATATATACGATTTTCACATTTTTCAAGATTTATTTTAGTGAAAAATATAAAATATGCTGGTTAATTATTCCTGGAAACTATTATTTATTGTGCTAAATAGATAAAAAATCATAAAAATTAATGTGTAAAATACAAGATTGACACAGGTTAAAGGGCTTGCTATGATATGCATATGACGTTAGGACATCATACATCATAAAAGTGAGAAATACGTTTGGGTAAGGAGGCCGTAATTGTGAAAGACGAACTATTTGATGTAACGGATAAAATCTGTATCGTAACAGGAGGGCTGGGGCAGATCGGAAAGAACCTGGCCGAGGCGCTGTATAAGAGAGATGCAAAAGTGGCAATTTTTTCCGCCCACCCGACTCCGGAGAGAGTAGAGCGTATCTTTCCGTCGGATCAATATGATCAAGAGCGGCTGAAGGTCTTTAAGGTGGACATCAATCAGAAGGCAACCATCGAGGCTGCGCTGGATGAAATGCAGCAGGTGTGGAAGGATGCTCCCGATGTGTTGGTCAACTGCGCTGGCATCGATACACAGCCGAGTGCACCTCCTGAGGTATCCGGTCCCTTTGAAAAGTTTCCTGAGGAGGTATTCAGAGAGGTTGTAGATGTGAACCTGGTGGGTACCTTCCTGATGACCCAGGCCGTGGGAGCCAGAATGGTAGAGGCCGGCAAGGGTGGTTCCATCATCAATATCGGTTCTATTTACGGTATGCTTTCTCCTATTCAGGACATCTATGCCTATAAAAAAGAACGCACAGGCATCCCGTTTATTAAACCTGTTGCCTACTCCGCAGCAAAGTCTGGTGTCTATAATCTCACCCGATACTGTGCTACCTACTGGGGTAAGCAGGGAATCCGGGTAAACACGCTGACCCCCGCTGGTATTTGGCGCGACACCCAGGACGAGACCTTTATCCATAACTTTACGGCAAGAATGCCCATGGGACGCATGTCTCAAGAAAATGAATATAATGGTGCCGTCATCTTCTTGGCCTCCAAGGCCTCCTCGTTTATGACAGGGGCAAACCTGGTAATCGATGGCGGCTGGACCGCATGGTAACCATAGGACCGGCATGTTGATTTAGTCAGTTTTGACTGCATTTGAATATCTGGTTGGACACCACATATGGGACAGAGTTGAAAGAGCCCGCCCTCCCGATAGACTGATTAAACAAGTGGATGGGGAAGGACACAAGATATATACAAATCTTGAGAAAATGAGGTATACCATGAAAAATGCTTTTTTTAAAAATACGTTGAAAGAAAAAATGAAGAAACGTCCTGTGTTTGGAATAACCATTTACACCAATAGTCCTCAATTAATTGAATGCGTGGGCTATGCAGGGTTTGATTTTGCCTTTTTAGATGCGGAACACTGCCCCTGGGAGTCCACAGATCTGCGGGAGGCCATTTTGGCTGCACGGTTGTCCGGAGTCAGTCCTTTAGTTCGGGTTACAGAGCCAGATATGATCCAGATTCGAAAAGTTCTGGAGATGGGGGCTGAGGGTGTGATTATTCCTCATGTGCGTACTGTAGAGGATATGCGGCTTTGCGTTCGCGCAGCAAAGTTTCCTCCCAAAGGGCGGCGGGGCTTTGACACAACTGTGCGAGCCGCCCAATATGGCATGGGGCTAGACGGCAGTGAATTTGTCCAAACGGCCAACGAGACTGAGTTGGTGATTCCTATGTGCGAAGATTTTGAGTTTATGGATCATATCGAGGCCATGATGGAAGTGGAGGGCATTGATGCCATCAATTTTGGCCCTGCTGATTATTCCATGTCCACCAATACGCCTACGGGATATGATATGAAAAACAGCAGTACAGATAATGTACTTCAAAGTCTGGTAGAAGCAGCTCGCCCGAGAAACATTGGTATTATGGCACCGGCAGTTCCGCCGACACTGGAAAATGCAAAACGCCTAATGGAGAAAGGCGTTAACATGGTCATTATGGGAAGCGATATTCATAATTTCCAGAATGCGTTAAAGGAAATTAAAGCTGAGACTCTGGACCGCTACCAGCAGTAATGGAGGAAGCAATGAAAAAGGTGCTTATTGCAATGCCGAATTATTCCACCACGTGTGTGTCGGGCTATCGGCGCTTGCTGGAATACGGCTGTGAGATCACAGAGATCCCGTTTAATCGGGATTACACGGGAGATGAATTAAAATCGATCATTGAGCCATTCCATGGAGTAATTGCAGACTCAGAGCCGTGGTGCGAAGAAACCTTAGCTGCGGCAAAAAATCTTCAGGTAATTGCCCGATTTGGTACCGGAATGGATAGTGTGGATGTAGAGGCAGCCAAAAGGCATCGTGTCATTGTCACAAATTGTCCTGGACTAAATGCCAATACTGTAGCGGAACAGGCGGTTGCCCTGTTATTGTCTGCGGCACGGCAAATCCCTGCGTTGGATCGAAAGACGCGGCAAGGCGAGTGGCCGCGGGCGATGTTCCATGAGATAAGCGGGAAAACGGTAGGCATTTTGGGCTTTGGAAATATCGGACAGAAATTTGCAGAGAAGATGTCTGGTTTTGGCTGTAACTTGTGGGCATACGATCCCTATCCAAATCAGAACGCAGCACGTCAGAGAAATGTAAAATTGGTTTCCTATGAGATGCTACTTCAAGGCAGTGACTATATCTCCATTCATCTTCCCTTGATGCCAGAAACACGGCATGCCATTGACCGCGGAGTCTTTCAAAGTATGAAGAACAGCGCAATTCTTGTCAATACGGCCCGGGGACCTTTGGTGGACGAACAGGCACTGTTTTGGGCATTGACAAACGGTGAAATTGCTGGATTTGCCTGCGATGTGTTTGAGAATGAGCCGCCTGCGTTGGATTCTCCTCTGTTTCAGTGTGAAAATTATATTGCTACTCCTCATATTGCCGGCGAAACATATGAAAACCGTGAAAAAACTGGGTTGGCTACAGCCAATGTTCTGATCGATGTGTTTGAAGGTCGTGATCCCCCTAACAGGCGCGCATAAATAAGAATAAAACAATGAAGAAATGGAAACAGAGAAAGGAGATTTTTATGAAAAAGCAATTAGCCGCAGCGTTGAGTCTGTCTCTGATTTTTTCCCTGGCCGCTTGCGGATCAGACAAAGATGCGCCCGCAAATTCCAATTCCTCTGCCGATGGGGGAGAAGAAATTGTCATTAAATTCGGATATACTCCCGGTGATCTGCCTCCAGAAGAGTCCCGCGAGGTTGCGTATGCAACCGCATTTAAAGAGTATGTGGAGGCTAACAGTGACACGATCCGTGTAGAACTGTATGGATCGGATACGCTGGGTTCTGCAAATGATGTGGTGGGCGCGATTGCGGCCGGAACGGTACAAATGGGTGTATACGATTTTTCCCTGCTGAATAACTACCATCAGGATACTATGGTGTTTTCTATGCCGGGAGCTTTCCAGGACAATGATGAAGTGAATGCAGTGGCAGATACTCAGTGGGCTCAGGATATGTTTGAGGAAGTGGCAGAGTCCACTGGAATTCGTGTTTTGAGTGTTGTGTCGGGTGGAATGCGTTGCTTTACCACAAAGGATATTGAATTGCGTACTGTGGAAGATGCAAAGGGCGTGACCTTCCGGGTCATGGATTCTCCCATCTATATTAAAATGACCGAGGCGATCAGTGCTAACCCTGTTCCCATGGCTGGTTCTGAAATGTATGTAGCCATGCAAAACGGTGTAGTAGACGGCCATGAAAATACCATTCCCAATATTTTGCAGGACAAGACCTATGAAGTACAGAACTGGGTTGTCATGGACGAGCATAGCCCGTCTATGAGCGGTGTGTTCTTCAATGAGGAACTTTATGAGAGTATGACGGAAGAGCAGCGGGCAGTGATCGATGCGGCAGCAGATACTGCTCAGGAGAAAGCTAGAGATGTGGTTACCGATATTCTGGCCAACGGAATTACTGAGTTGGAGGAAAAGGGAATGACCGTTTACATTCCTACCGCAGAAGAGAAAGCCGGTTGGCATGAGGCGTATGGTCCTCCCTGTGAAGAGTATTTGAGAGGTGTCTTAGGCGACGAGGTAGTTGATGAATTCCTGGCGGCCGTGGACGAATGCAGAGCTTAAATTTTACTTAGATGTTGTAATATTCAGCGTATGAAACGGCAGGACGTATCCGGTTTGTTGAGCAGACCGGTGCGCTCCTGCCGTCTAAAATAAAAAGGAGGGTAATCATGCAGGCGATATTGAGTCCAATATACTTTGGTATGAATCGTATCTCCAATGTTATATGTAAGATTATGGAGTTTTTTATCGTCTTTATGGTGCTGTTGAATGCAGCGGATGTTTTCCTACAAGTATTTAACCGGGCTATTCTAGTAAAGATTTCAGATGCTTCACTGAGCTGGACAGATGAATTAGCTCGGTATTCTATGATTTGGATCTGCTACTGCACACTTGGGATCTGTTTTAGGGAAGGATCAATGGCGCAGGTAGATTTGATCTATGGCCGCTTGGGAAGAAAAGGGCGGATTGTGTTCTACTTAATTACACGAGCACTCATGCTTATGGTAATCATTGTTTCTATTAAGTATGGCATTTACGTATGTGAAATTCGAGCGGTTTATAAATCTGCTATGCTCAGTATTCCTGGACCATTTCTATATAGCGCGCCGATTGTAGGTTCGATTTTAGTGTTTTTTGAGATGCTCACAGAGTTGGTTGGCGTATTAGCTGGGAAGTTGGTGCCCTTTGAGGCAGGAATGCAACGGGGATTTCCTCAGCATAATGAGCCAGAGTAGTTAGAAAGCTTAGAGCGCACAGACTCTTCTGCCAAATAGCAAGGTAAGGAGGAACTCACTATGGTGTTAATGGCACTATTACTGTTAGCAATTTTTATCATCATTATGCTTCTGGGAATTCCTGTCGGATATGGAATGGGAGCACTCACTGTGATCAGCTTCCTTCTGCTGGGAGGGGATCTGTCCATGATCCCCCAGAAGATGTTCTCTGGAATCGATACATATACATATGTATGTATTTTGCTGTATATCCTGTCGGCGGATATTATGTCCGTGGGCGGCATTACTCGAGCAATTGTGACGTTCTGTGACAAACTGGTGGGCCATGTAAAAGGCGGCTTGGCTCATGTGAATGTGCTGGGCAGTATGCTGTTTGCCGGCCTTTCGGGATCTGCGGCTGCCGATGCCGCTGGACTGGGCCCAGTAGAAATTCAGCTTATGACAGAAGGGGGATACGACCGGGAGTTTTCTACTACGGTAACAGCGGCTTCTGCTATTATTGGTCCGATTATTCCTCCTTCCAATATTATGATTATCTTTGCTGGTTGTGTAGGAACAGTCTCTGTGGGAAAGATGTTCCTGGCCGGAGCAATTCCAGGTATTTTGCTGGGTATTGCTTATATGGTACTTTGCTATTTTATATCGGTAAAGCGCAATTATCCATGCCGACAGAAACGGGCTTCTTTACGGGAGATTGCTCGGGCCACTTATAAAACTCTCCCTGCTCTGTTTCTGCCGATCTTGATCATGGGCAGTATTATCTCAGGTGTATGCACTGCCACAGAGTCTAGTGCATTGGCGGTAGCCTATTCTACTGTTGTGGCTGTGTGCAAGAGACAGCTTACTGTAAAATCCTTTTGCAGAGCTTGTATCCGGTCAGCAAAGGCTGCGGCAAATGTGTTATTTATTATTGCCATTGCCACGGCAATGGCTTGGGCAATTACTACGTTGGGGGTAGCTCAGGCTCTAACCAGCTTTTGTATGCAGTACATCAATAATAGGATCTTGTTTTTGCTATTTGTTAACATCCTGTTGTTGATTATTGGAATGCTGCTAGACGCGTCTCCTGCGCTGCTCCTCATGGTTCCAATTCTATGGCCAGTGGCCAATGCGATGGGAATTGATGTTATCCACTTTGGAGTTATCGTATGCTTCAATCTGATGGTAGGAACGCTTACTCCGCCAGTAGGCATGATGTTGTTTATCGTGTCTAATGTGGGGAAGGTCAAGTTGTCAGTCCTTTACCGGAGTATATTGCCCTTCTGCTGTGTGGCTATTATTGTTCTAATGCTGATCACCTATATTCCTCCTCTTACTACGTGGCTTCCTAATTTGCTTATGCCATAGCGCAACCTGAAAAGCAAGCCTCATTTAAAGTCAAATAAACGACAAATAAGGGGGAACCAAATATGCTGAAACCTCCCCATATTTTAGTGGTGGGTAGTTTTATGATGGATCTAATCGCATCTACAAAGCGGGCCCCCAACTCCGGAGAAACCGTGGTTGGTCTGAAGTTCCAGACCGCGCCGGGAGGGAAGGGGGCCAATCAGGCGGTTCAGTGTGCGCGTCTGGGGGCCCGTGTTACAATGGTTGGACAGGTGGGGGACGATGCCTTTGGAAAGATTATGAGGAGCACAGCCGCAGCTTCAGGGGTAGATGTCTCCCATGTGCTAATTGATCCCAACGAATCTTCTGGTGTTGGTCACATTACTTTAGAAGTAACTGAGCATGGGGCGCAAAACCGGATTACTGTCTGTCCTGGAGCCAACTATACCATCGCCGTGGAGGATGTGGAATGGCTGAAGGATGAGATGATAAACTACGACATGGTCATGATGCAGTTTGAGCTTCCCATGGAGGTCATTGAGACAGTAGCCCAATGGGCTCATGATGCGGGAGTAATCGTGATGATTAATCCTGCCCCTGCCGCCCCTATGTCGGACAAGCTACTCGCCTGTGCCACCTACCTATCACCCAATGAGCATGAGGCGGCACTGCTGGCTCACCACCCCATCGACGTATCAGATGGCATCAATATGGAAGACGTATTCGCCGTATCCAAGGCCTTTCGGGCATGGGGGGTGGAGAATCTAATTATTACAATGGGTGAGAATGGTTCTATTGTAGCGGGAAAAAACGGGATCCACCACACGCCCTGTGTCCACATGCCTCATGTTGTCGATCCCACCGCCGCCGGAGACTCGTTTGTGGCGGCATTTTGTACTGGTCTTACTGCCGGCTTGCCCCAAGAAGACGCCTTGGTATTTGCCAGTTACGCAGCTGCTCTCACCGTATCCCGCATGGGTGCTATGCCCAGTCTGCCCACAATAGACGAGGTTCAGGAGTTAATGCGCGTCCGTGGATATCGTGGCTTCCCGCTGGAGGAACTGGATGGGTTGAAACATGGGAGTTGCCTCAAGGAAAGGGCGGGGAAATCCTCAAATGGCCGTTAAGGAGGAAACTTTATATTATGTTGAAAGCAGAAAGCAAGGAAACGGTAGAGAAATTTTTAGATACCGTTGATCTGGAATTTAACGCTTTCTTAAAGGAGCGTACTGCCGATGAGTATGAGGCGGCAGCTCAACTGATTCTGGACTCCCAGGCTAATGGTGGGCGTGTACACATTACCGGAATTGGAAAGTGCAGTCATGTATCTACATACGCCGCGTCTTTGTTTTCATCCACTGGAAATCCAGCCTATTACCTTCATGGTACAGAGGCTGTCCATGGCTCCTGCGGTCAGCTGGTTGCCGGAGATGTGGTTATTGCCATCTCAAATTCCGGCGAGACGGCAGAGCTAAAAGCTACTGTCCTTGCCGTAAAGAATAACGGATGCAAGGTAATTGGCGTATCGGGTGACCCAGACAGCTGGTTGGCAAAAAATACGGACGCCTTTCTATTTGCCGGTGTAAAGGCGGAGGGGGGGCCGCTTAATCGCGCTCCCCGCAACTCCGTACTGGCGGAGCTCCTGACCTTGCAGGCCCTCTCAGTGGCGCTGCAGGTGGAAAATGGGTGGGACCCAATTCAATACGTGCGCTGTCACCCGGGAGGAACGCTGGGTAAGCTGCGAGAAAATGAGAAGTGAGGCGAAGAATATGCTCAAAGGGAAATTAATCCACCCTGATATCATGGCCGCCTTAGCCATGTGTGGCCACGGTGACAAAGTGCTTATCGCCGACGGCAATTATCCTCTGGATTCTAAAACCGGGGATGCCGAAACTGTCTATCTTGGGTTGACTCCCGGTCAGCCTACGGTGACAGATGTGTTATCAGCGGTTCAAAGTGTGGTAAATATCGAAAAAGTAGAAGTTATGGACCCGAGTGATGGCAGCACGCCGGAAATTTTTAAACAGTTCCAAACTATGCTTGATGGGATGGCTCTGGACAGGCTGGATCGATATGCATTTTATGATGCCTGCAGTCAACCCGATGTTCGCCTTGCGGTTTCCACAGGTGAGCAGCGGGTATTTGCCAATCTGCTTATTACGGTGGGAGTTGCATAAAACAAAGAGAGTGCCTGATAAGGAATTTATGAATGACTATCTGAGCTTAAAAGAGTGCACAAATCCTCCGGTATCGTTCACCAAAACATCTTAATTGGAAGAAATAAATATGGGCTGAGAATATAATTTCTCAGCCCATATTTTATCAATATATTGAGGATACTCTAAAAAGCACCAAGAGTCCAGGGAAAACATCTGATACAAAGGCAAGTGCTTTTCTGTCTGCTTCGTGGAGAATCGGCGTTTTTCTACTTGGAATATTCCGAGGGGTGGAGAGGGTAGTCCACCGAAGTAATTTCACAATTTAGCTTCCGGTTTGGCTCAAAGTAGATCTCCAGCTCCTGATTCGTATCTCCGGAGCAGGAGACCAGCGCCACAGTGCTGCCTGGATTGATGCCGTCCGCCTCAAAGGTGAGTCGGAGGGTGTGCCGTTTCAGCAGATTGGACATGGGGGTGATCTCTACCGGGGAATCCTGGGGCAGGCCGGGCATGTAGATCAGGTACTCCAGGTCGGTATCGGAGATCTGGTGGCGCAGAACGTAGGCGGTGTTGTTGTCATCTCCGCAGCTTTCCAGCCACGCTTTGATTTCCGGGTTGTCCGTCATCGACAGATATTCATCCACGAAAAGGGTGGTCACGCTGCCTCCGCCGGAACTGGGAGCGAGGGAGATAAAGGAGAAAAGAGAGAACAGCAGCAGGGCAAGCGGGACAAGAATCACTACCGCCAGTACCACCCCAAGACCCCGGTCCTTCTTTCTTACAGGAGCCTGAATGTTGGATGAATCCTGAGACAGGGGAGAGGCGCACCGGGGGCACACCTTCCAGTCCGGCTCCACCGGGGCGGAGCAGCTGGGGCAGCTGGCCTTCAGCCGGGCCCCGCACTGGGGACAGGACACATAGGACTCCCGCACCGGGGTGCCGCACTGGGGACATTTCAGGTCGGGATAATTGCCCCGCACCAGAAGATAGATGATAAAGCCCACCAGGATGGGCACCAGCACGGCGATGAGGGTCCACAGGGCGGCGTTCATCCCCCGGCGGCTGGCGTCCCGAAAGACATAAACACCCACCAGAATAGGTACCACAATGAGAACCGCCAGATAGACAAAGGAAACAATACTTGCTACGAACATGACAGAGACCTCCTTTGAGCTGCAAAGACCAGGGTCACCACGCCGGCGCCCATGACAGATAGGGTGAGATAAATGGACAGAACAATGGCCGCCTTCGGTGCCACAGGGAAGAGAAAGAAGGCCAGAGTAAGCAGGCACAGCAAAATGAGCACGCCACCCGTGGCTGCGGCGGCGATCGCCCGCTGTTCTCGGCGGCGCTCCCGCTCCCTACGGAGCATGGCCTCATTGAGCAGCGGCGGAGAATAAGAGTCAAAATGATAGATCTGATTCATGCTCCAGCACCTCCTTCAGTTTGTTTCTTGCCTTGTTAAGCCGGGACTTTACCGTCCCAGGCGGGATGCGCAGCACCGCCGCCGTGGAGGCGATGTCCATATCCCGGAAGTAAAAGAGAATCACCGTCAGCCTCAGCTTTTCCGGCAGGGCGTCCACTGCCCGGTGCAGGTCCGAGTAGTCCGCTGCCTCCGGAGCGGGGACAGACCGGAGGACCTCCTCCTGTTCCTGGGTGGTGCGGAAGGGGAGGATGGGGCTGCGGGCAGCCCGGCGCAGCACGCTGCGGTAAGTATTGACGCAGATCTGAGTGAGCCACGGCTCAAAAGGTCGGGCGGGGTCGTACTGTGAGAAGTGGCGAAACGCCTTGAGCCAGGTTTCCTGGTATAGATCATCCGCGTCAAAGGGATTGGGGCACAGCGTGCGGCACAGGCCGTACAGCCGCCTGCCGTATTGTTGAATGTATGGGTCCAGCAAGCTTCGTCCCCTCCTTTCATGAACAGATACCACCGGGGGAGGCAAAAGGTTCACGGAAAAAACAAAAAACCCGCCCGGCCCGTTTGTACGCGGGTCGGGCGGGTTTCCACATTTCTTTAGTTCAGGAAGTCCTTCAGCTTCTTGGAGCGGGAGGGATGACGCGTCGGTGTCGCGGACGACGCATCCATCACTTCCGTCTGACGACGAAAGCTCTTTCGCTCTGTCGCTCCACCTCTCCCCACGGGACCCGCTTCGCTGGGCTCCCGCGGGAACCCCAGAAAACTGCACGAGGGAAGAAAATAAATGGGATGATTTCTCAGTTCAAAAAGTCCTTCAACTTCTTGGAGCGAGAGGGATGGCGCAGTTTTCTCAGGGCCTTGGCCTCGATCTGGCGGATACGCTCACGGGTGACGTTGAACTCCTTACCCACTTCCTCCAGGGTGCGGGTGCGGCCGTCCTCAATGCCGAAGCGCAGCTTCAATACCTTCTCCTCACGGGGAGTCAGGGTGGACAGCACTTCTA
>CAJLCG010000011.1 GCA_905205085.1 uncultured Oscillospiraceae bacterium | reverse complement strand
CTGCGGAATTACTCCGCAGGCGGCATTTTTTTGTGGAATCAAATGTCAGCCCAGATAGGCCTTCTTCACTTGTTCGTTGTTGAGCAGCTCTTTGCCCGAGCCGGACAGGGTAAGCTTGCCGGTCTCCAGCACATAGGCCACATCGGCAATGCGCAGGGCCATGTTGGCGTTTTGCTCGATGAGCAGCACGGTGACGCCCTGGCGGTTGATCTCCTTGATGATGTCAAAGATGCCCTTCACCACAATGGGGGCCAGGCCCAGGGAGGGCTCATCCATCATGATGATCTTGGGGCGGGACATGAGGGCCCGGCCCACAGCCAGCATCTGCTGCTCGCCGCCGGACAGGGTGCCCGCTGCCTGCCAGGAGCGCTCCTTGAGGCGGGGGAAGAGCTCATAGACCCAGTTGAGGTCGTCGTCCAGGCTGTCCCGGCGCAGGTAGGCGCCGATCTTCAGGTTCTCCAGCACCGTGAGGTCGGGGAACACGTGGCGGCCCTCGGGCACCAGGGTGATGCCCTTGGAAACGATGCGGTCGGGGCTGAGGGCGGTAATGTCCTCCCCCTGGAGGTGGATGCGGCCGTGGGCAGGCTTCACCAGTCCGGCGATGGTACGAAGGGTGGTAGACTTGCCCGCACCGTTGGCTCCAATGAGGGTAACGATCTTACGCTCAGGCACCTCAAAGGTGATGCCCTTGACGGCTTCGATGCCGCCGTAGCGTACCTTCAATTCATCAATCTTCAGCATCGTCTGCCACCCCCAAATATGCCTCGATAACCCGAGGATTGTTTTGAATCTCCGCCGGCGTGCCCTGGGCAATCAGCTTGCCGAAGTCCAGCACGTAGATACGGTCGGAGATCTGCATGACCAGATCCATGTGGTGCTCAATGATGAGGATGGTCAGGTTGTACTCGTCCCGGATGCGGTGGATGAACTGGGCCAGCTCCTGAGTCTCCTGGGGGTTCATGCCGGCCGCCGGCTCATCCAGCAGCAGAAGTTTGGGCTGGGTGGCCAGGGCGCGGGCAATCTCCAGGTGGCGCTGCAGGCCGTAGGGCAGAGAGCCGGCCACCTCGTCCTTCAGGTGCAGTAGATTCTGCTCCTCCAGCAGGGCCAGGGACTCCTCCCGCATCCGCTTCTCCTCGGCGGCGTTGAGCCGGAAGGTGGCGGAGAATACGTTCTGCTTGGCACGCATGTGCTTGGCGATGAGCACGTTGTCCAGCACCGACAGCTTGGAAAACAGGCGGATGTTCTGGAAGGTGCGGGCGATGCCCAGCTGGGTGATCTTATCAGGGGTAGGGTTCAAGGTATGGGTAAATTTCCCCTTATTTTCTCCGGCGTACAGCTTCTGCATCTTGCCCTTGGGGAAGTTCTCCACCATGGGCTGCTCGCAGAAGGAGATCCGGCCGTTGGTAGGTTCATACACGCCGGTGATGCAGTTGAAGGCGGTGGTCTTGCCGGCGCCGTTGGGGCCGATGAGAGCCACGATCTCTCCCTGATTGACCTCCAGGGACAGGTCATTCACCGCCACCACGCCGCCAAACTGCATGGTGACGTTTTCCAGTTGGAGGACATGTGCCTGGCTCATTTTGCCACCTCCTTGGTTTTCTTACGGGGTTTGAGCAGGTCTGTGATTTCCTTGTTGCCCATGATGCCCTGGCGGAAGAACAGCACCACGATCATGATGACCACAGAGAAGACCACCATGCGGAAGCCGTTGCGGAACAGACCCAGCTTGATGCCCAGGAAGGAGCCCATGTCCAGGCCGCGCAGCCACCACTCGGAGCAGGCCACATACAGGAAGGTGGACAGGACGGAGCCGGAGATGGAGCCGATGCCGCCAATAACCACGATGAGCAGGATCTCATAGGTCATGGTGGAGGTGTACACCTTGGCCTGGGCATTGTTGGCGAACATGGCAAACAGAGCGCCGCCCACGCCGGAGAAGAAGGAGCTGATGACAAAGGAGAGCATCTTGTGCTTGGCCAGGTTGATGCCCATGGCCTCGGCGGCGATCTCGTCCTCCCGGATGGCCTTGAAGGCCCGGCCGTAAGAGGAGTTGATGAGCATGACGATGATGGCCACGCAGATGATCATGATGAGCATGGGGAAGAAGGAGGACAGGTAGAACACCACCTTGCCGCTGGAGTCGGTGATGTTGAAGTTGTTGAAGGTGGGGATCTGGGTAATCATGTTGGCGCCGTTGGTGATGGGGCCCAGGGCCTGCCACTGGAAGATGGCCCGGATGATCTCGGCAAAGCCCAGGGTGGCAATGGCCAGGTAGTCGCTCTTGAGGCGCAGCACCGGCAGGCCGATGAGCCAGGCAAAGAAGGCCGCCACACAGCCGCCCAGCAGGATGGCCAGCAGCACGCCCAGAATGAGACCGGCCGGGGTGTCCACCCCGCCAAACAGGTCGGGCAGGGAGAACTTCACCGCCGAGCCGCCGAACAGGTAATACACCGTGTCCTTGGCGGCCACAGGCACTGTGAGGATGGCGTAGGTGTAGGCGCCCAGCAGCATAAAGCCCGCCTGGCCCAGGGAGAACAGGCCGGTAAAGCCGTTGACCAGGTTCATGGACACGGCCACCAGGGAGTAGACCGCGCCCTTTTTCAGTACCACAAACAGCTGGCTGGTGGGGGCGAGGGTGTTCTCCAGCACGATCACCACAACCAGCACCAGAATCGAGGCGGCCAGCCCCAGCAGGGCACCCCGTTTGCTTCGTTTCTCTTGAATCATAGCGCTACCTCCTTACACCTTATCCGTGGCCTTTTCACCGAACAGGCCGGTGGGCTTAAAGACCAGAATGATGATGAGCAGGGCAAAGGTAAAGGCGTCCACGAAGGTGGTGGCTCCCTCAAAGGGCAGGATCTTGACGAAGTTTTCGCAGATGCCGATGAGGAAGGCGCCGATCACCGCGCCGGGGATGGAGCCGATGCCCCCGAACACCGCGGCCACAAAGGCCTTCAGGCCGGGCATGGAGCCCACGGTGGGTACCACGGAGGAGTAGGTGGTGAAGTAGAGCATGGAGCCGATGGCCGCCAGAGCGGAGCCGATGATAAAGGTGATGGAGATGACGGAGTTGATTTTGATGCCCATGAGCTGACTGGTCTCAAAATCCTTGGCTACGGCACGCATGGCCATGCCCACCTTGGTGCGGTTGATAAGCAGGGTGAGCAGGATGACCAGAGCCACCACCAGGAAGGGGGTGAGGATGACCACCCACTTGATGGAGGTGCCCGCCACGGTGATGGTGTCGGACAGGAAGGGGAGGGAGGGGTAGATCATGGGCTGACCGCCGGTGACGTAGGTGGCGGTGTTTTGAAGCAGATAGCTCACGCCGATGGCGGAGATCATCACGCTCATACGGGGGGCGGAGCGCAGGGGCTTGTAGGCCACGCGTTCAATGCAGAAGCCCAGGGCCACCGTCAGGATGACCACCAGGGGCAGGGCCACATACAGGGGGAAGGAGGCGCTGAGATAGATGCCCAGAAGGCCTGCCACCATGAACACGTCGCCGTGGGCGAAGTTAATGAGACGCAAAATGCCGTATACCATGGTGTAACCGATGGCGATCAGGGCATATTGTCCGCCCACCGAGATGCCGAACAGCAGGGTGGAGATGAAAAATTCCATGGAATTTCCTCCTCAGTCAAAGTTTTGCTGGACAGTCCCAAAAAGAGGGGAGACCGCCTCCTTTTGGGGCGGCCCAGCGGGAGGGTGGATACAGAATTGGCGGGGACCCGAGGGGGCCCCCGCCAAACCGTAAATCAAATCAATTGCGGGGCGGGGAGCTTACTGAGCTACCGTCTGCTGGGTCTCCAGCTCCCAGGCACCGTCGTTGGTGGAGTGCTTGATGTAGGCGGTGTCACGCACGGCGTCGCCGTTGGTGTCGTCAAAGGCGATGTGGCCGGACACGCCGTCATACTCCACATCCCACAGGGCGGCCTTGATGGCGGCGGGGTCCACGCTGTCGGCCTTCTTGATGGCCTCCAGGGCCACGTAGTAGGCGTCATAGCCCATGGCGGTGACCGCGGCTACGGTGTCGTTGCCGCCGTTGGCGTCCAGGGCGCCGGAGGCGGTGTTGATGTAGTTCTTAATGCCCGCGTCGAAGTCAGGGTTGCCGCCCTCCTGATAGAAGGTGGACACGTACAGCTGAATGTTGGTGCCCTTGGCAGCCTCCAGGACCATGTTATCGTCCAGGGTGTCAGAGCCTACGAAGGGGATATCCAGGCCCAGAGAGGCGGCCTGGGTGATGATCTGAGTGGCATAGGCGATGGACACGGGGGTAAAGATAACGTCGGCGCCCTGGTCCTTGGCCTTGTTCAGGTAGGAGTTGAAGTCGGAGTTGTTGGTGGGGAAGGAGTCGGTGATGACCTTGCCGCCGGCGGCCTCAAAGGCCTGCTTAAAGAAGGCGATCAGGCCCTGGTCGTACTCGTTGCCCGCCTCGCCCAGGCAGTAGGCGGTTTTGGCCTGGAACTTATCCATGGAGAAGTTGGCCAGGACAGTGCCCTGGAAGGGGTCCAGGAAGCAGATGCGGAAGTAGTAGTCGTTGCCGGCGGTGACGTTGGGGTTGGTGCAGGTCACGCCGATGGCGGGGATGCCCGCGCTGCCGAAGGTGGGGCCAGCTGCGATGGACACGCCGGAGCCGTAGGAGCCCAGCACCAGGGCCACGCCCTCACTGACCAGCTGAGCGGCCGCGGTGGGAGCCTTGTCGGTGGAGGAGCCATTGTCCGCAGGAACCAATTCCACCTTGTACTCTTCGCCGCCCACGGTGACGGTGGGAGTCTCGGAGTTGGCATACTGCATGCCCAGCATTTCCTTCTTGCCGCCGGAAGCGGAGTCGCCGGAGGCGGGCTCAAACACGCCGATCTTGACTACCTTGTCGCCGGAGGTGGAGCCGCCGCTGGAATTGGAGCCGCCGGAGCTGCTGTTGCCGCAGCCGGCCAGAGCGGAGACCATCAGGGCGCAGGACATAGCCAAAGCCAAAAATCGTTTCATTTTGCTTTCCTCCAATCTTTTTCGGGCAGAATCCCGAATGTCCACACACAAAAGACAAATGTCCATGTGAACTTGTGGTTTATTATAGCAAAGCGTCAAAGAAATTGCAAGGGCAATTCAGAAAAGTTTCAGATTCGGCAGGTTTCAGACAAAGGTAGGAAAATGGGGCAGAAAAATGGAAAAAAGAAACAAAAGGCGCCTCCGGCTTGTTGCCGGAGACGCCTTAGCGGGAAGGAAGAGTATTACTTTTTCTGGGCCTCGCCCTCAGGGAAGATGATCTTGTTGACGAAGAAGAAGATCACCATGGAGATACCGCCGTTAAGCACCACGGTACCGATGTTGTAGATGAAGGCGGGCACGAACAGGCCTGCCACCGCCATCCAGATGCAGTTGATGGAGTTGACGATGCAGGTGATGATGCAGAAGGCAATGACATACCACAGGATCTGATAGGCCAGGTTACCCTTGCTGCGGAAGACCAGGTTGCGCTGGAGGGGGAAGTTGATGCACTCACCGATGACCATGGCAACCATGTAGGCGCAGAAGTAGGGCAGGCCGCCGTGGTCCACGTCGTAGCCCAGGATGTTCCACTGGAAGGTCTCACCAAACAGGGTGATGGGGATGCCCGGCCAGCCAAAGTCCACCATGGGCAAACCGGCAAAGGCGGCGGGCAGGAAGGTCAGCAGGACGTACTTAAAGACAGTGATGACGTTGCTGACGATAACGAACAGGCCGCCCTCCCGGATCCACTTGGCGGCTCCGGGATGTTTGGCCGCAAAATTAGTCCAAAAACTCACAGTTTTTTGCTCCTCTCCTTCTTGACCTTTCCGTTGGCGAAGAAGCCGGCGATGGTTTTACCCATGCCGCGGAAGAAGTGGCCGTTGCAGGCATCCAGAATGGAGGCGGTCATCTCTGTGGTCACCAGACCGTTGCTCATCTTGGCCAGGCCGCGGAAAGGCATGCTGTGGATAAAGAGAACGTTCAGGTTGGGCTGGTCCTTCTCTTCGCTCTTGCGCTGGATGGCGGCCAGACGGCCGGCGGCGAAGCGGGCCACAAAACCCTTGGCGTAAATCATCTGGGACAGGCTGTCGTTGTAGCCCAGGGGGCGGGAGCGAACCCACTTGTCCTGGGGAATGGGACGGCCCAGCAGGGTGGTAAACTGGTCGTCGGGGACGGCCTGTACCTGGGCGGAGTAGTAGCAGGACAGCTTCTCCCGGTCATAGGGGATGGGAGCGCCGGTGCCCTCCACCTCTACCTGAGCGGTGAGGAGGATGTCGGCGGCGCTGGCGCCCACCTCCAGGCGGTAGGTGCCGCCCTCAATCTCCCAGCGGTTGGTCTTCACGTTGAAGTAGCGGAAGGCCTTGTCATCCAGGGAAATGGTGACGGTGCGGCTCTCTCCGGGCTGGAGGAACACCTTGGCAAAGCCCTTGAGCTCCCGCAGGGGAGTAAAGAGCTGGCTGTCAGGACGGGAGACATACAGCTGAGCCACCTCGGCACCAGCCCGCTTGCCGGTGTTGGTGAGGGTGAAGGTAACCTTCTCCTTGTCGGCCTTCAGGTCCGAGTAGGCAAAGGTGGTGTAGCTCAGACCAAAGCCGAAGGGGAAGCGTACCGCCTTCTGGGCGGTGAGGTAGTAGCGGTAGCCCACGAAGATGGACTCCCGGTACTGGGCGGTGAGCTCCCGGCCGGGGAAGAAATCCCGGTTGGGGGTGTCGTCGTAGACCAGGGGATAGGTCTCGGCCAGCTTGCCGGAGGGGTTCACCTTGCCGGTGAGGATGTCGGCTATGGCGCCGGCGCCCGCCTGGCCGCCCAGATAGCCGTGAACGATGGCGGCCGCCTTGTCGTACCAGGGCAGTTCCACGGGAGAGCCGCCGGAGAGGACCACCACCACCTTGGGGTTGGCGGCGGCCACCGCCTCCAGCAGGCGGTTCTGGTTGGCGGGCAGGCGCATGTGGGTGCGGTCCATGCCCTCGCTCTCAAAGATCTCAGGCAGACCCAGATAGAGCAGCACCACATCGGCCTGGCCGGCCAGTTGGACGGCGGCCTGCTGAAGGCCCGCGTCCTCCTTGCCGTTGCGCAGGTAGCCCTGGGCGTGGCCCACCACGTCCAGACCGCTCTCCTTCAGGCAGTCCAGAGGCTTATCCAGCTTGGTGGGGTTTACCAGGGAGGAACCGGCGCCCTGATACCGGGGCTCCAGGGCCATGTCGCCGATGACGGCCACCCGGGTGCTGGGAGCCAGGGGCAGCAGATCGCCCTCATTCTTCAGCAGCACGGCGGTCTGGGCAGCGGCCTGACGGGCCACAGCGTGGTGGGCCTCCTGGTCGAAGTTCCGCTTGCCGCCGGCGGTGGCCTCGTGGGTGGCCAGAATCACGTCCAGCAGCTGATCCACCCGCAGGTCGATCTCCCCTTCGGTGATCTTGCCCGCCTTCAGGGAGGCCATCAGCTCCCGGTCGCTGTCGCCGATGGTGCCGGGCATCTCCAGGTTGCTGCCCGCCTTGATGCCGGCAGTCTGGCTGTTGCAGCCGCCCCAGTCGGTGACTACAAAGCCGTCAAAGCCCCACTCGTCCCGGAGGATCTCGGTGAGCAGGTGGGCGTTCTCGTTGGCGTAGGTGCCGTTTACTTTGTTGTAGGAGGACATGATGGACTTGGGGTGGCCCTCCTTGACGGCGATCTCAAAGTTGGTGAGGTAGAGCTCCCGCAGGGTCCGCTCGTCCACCACGCTGTCGCTGGTCATGCGCAGCAGCTCCTGGGAGTTGGCAGCAAAGTGCTTGGGGCAGGCGGAGATGCCGTTTTCCTGTACGCCCCGGATGAAGGCGGCGGCCATCTTGCCGCCCAGGTAGGGGTCCTCGGAGTAGTACTCAAAGTTCCGCCCGCCCAGAGGGCTGCGCTTGGTGTTCAGGCCGGGGCCCAGCAGCACGTTTACCTGCTGGCAGGCGGCCTCCTCGCCGATGGTGCGGCCGCACAGAGTGGCCAGCTCCTCGTCCCAGCTGTTGGCAATGCCGGCGGCGGTGGGGAAGCAGGTGGCGGGCTGGCTGGCATTGATGCCTAAATGGTCGCCCTCTCCCAGCTGCTTGCGCACCCCGTGGGGGCCGTCAGACAGGAACATGCTGGGTACACCCGCCTTGGGAAAGGGGTAGGTGCTCCACACGTCCCGGCCGGAGAGCAGGGCAATCTTTTGTTCCAGGGTCAGCTTATCCAGAATATCTTGGTGTTTCACAATCTATCTCCCTTTCATTCAGCGGTATGGATATAAATGCGGATGTAAGGGGGAATCCCCCCGGTGGGCCCGGGGGGATCTCCTAGGGTAGTTAAGCCTGAGTGGAGGCGTCCTCCATCTTCTTGGACTTCTTGATGATCATCACCGCGCCGGCGACCAGGATCACGCCCACCACCACGTCGATGGCGATGGCAGCGATCTGCCAGCCCTGGAGCCCGCCGCCGGACAGGTTGGCGGGATCATAGGCACGGGAGTTCACGGTGGTGTACAGGATGTTCTTACAGGCCTGACGCATAGCCAGCACGGAGGTGGCGCTGGTGGTGTCGGTGACGTGGTTGGTCTCGGTGTCGTAGGCAACCAGCATGCAGTCGGTGCCGCCGCGGATGGCCTGGTCGGAGTCCATGTAGCCGTACACGCCGAAGTAGTCGGTGAGCACGAAGCCCTGGAAGCCCCACTCGTCACGCAGCACGTTGTTGAGCAGCTCGTCGCAGGCGCCGGCCCAGGTGGTGCCGATGTAGTTGAAGGAGGACATGACCGCCTGGCAGCCGCCGTCCTTCACGGCGATCTCGAAGGGCTTGAGGTAGATCTCACGGATGGACTGCTCGTTGGCCCAGGTGCACAGCATACCACAGCGGTTGGTCTCCTGGTCATTGAGGGCGAAGTGCTTCATGTAGGCATACACGCCGTGCTCCTGGGCACCCAGGATGGCGCTGGCAGCCATGTTGCCGCCCAGAACGCCGTCCTCAGAGTAGTACTCGAAGTTACGGCCAGCGAAAGCGGAACGGTGGGTGTTCATAGCGGGAGCGTACCAGCCGGACACGCCCATCTCGTCGGCCATCTTGCCGATGCGCTCGCCGAAGTCATTGGCCAGGTCCACATTCCAGGTGGCGGCGATCATGACAGCGGCGGGGAAGCCGATGGAGCCCTTGCCGGTGAAGTTGTTGTTGATGGAGGCAGGACCGTCGCAGTCGATGGTCTGCACCTTGCCGATGCTGTTGATAGCGGAGGTCTGGTAGCCGCCGATGGCGATGAGGGTGTCCATCTCAGACACGGTCATCTGGTCCAGCAGCTCATCCCACTGGGGATCGTCATAGTCCACGCCCCGCAGATCCTCCAGCTTCAGGCCGTTCTTGGCGCCGGTGGTGGGCATCTCGTCGTCGGGGTTATTGAACTCATTGGGGTCGTAGTTGCTGTTGTTATAGAAGGTAGCCTTGGTCTCCTCATCCATGGTGAAGTTGGTGGGAGCAGCAGTGGCCTCGTCGTAGTTGGCAAAGCCGTTGGCGCGGCTGAGGTAGGTCACATCGCCCTCAGCGAAGGCAAACTGGTTGGAAGCGGCCACGGCGTCGGTGGAGCGGGGGCTGGTGTCGCCGTAGGTGATGGTGGTGGGAACGTTGTAGGTCTGGGAAGCGATGGCGGTGTGGGCGTCGGAGTTGATGGAGATGGCGTAGTCGCCGGCCTCCAGCACGTAAGCGCCGGCACCGTAGGTGTCATAGGAAGCCATGTCCTCCACGTCGAAGGAGATGGTCAGGGTCTGGGAAGCGCCGGGCTCCAGCAGGTCGGTCTTGTCGAAAGCAATGAGGTTGGCGGTAGCCTTCTCAATGCCGCCGTTGGTGTAGGGGGGATTGTAGTAGACCTGGACCACGTCCTTGCCGGCCACGTCGCCGGTGTTGGTGACGGTCACGTCAAAGGTGATGGTGCCGTTGCTCTCGGAGATGGCGCCCATCTCCTGGGTGAAGGTGGTGTAGCTCAGGCCGTAGCCGAAGGGATACTGGACGGTGGACTCATAGTCAATGAGGCCCTCAGCAGCGGCGGTCTCATAGAACTTGTAGCCAACATAGATGCCCTCTACGTAGTTGACAAAGGAGGGAACCGCGCCGTCCACGGCAAACTCGTCCATGTTGTCATAGAACATGCTGCCGAAGTTGTTCCAGGTGGGGGTCTGGGTCAGGTCATAGACATAGGTGTCCACCATCTTGGCGGAGGGGTTCACCTCGCCGGTGAGGATCTCGCCCAGGGCATTGAAGCCGGTCTGACCGGGGCCGGCCATAACCAGAGCGCCCTTGATGGAATCATACTGGTCCAGCCAGCCCAGCTCCATGGGGTTGGCGGCGTTGATGACCACGATAACGTTGTCGAACTCGCTGGTGACGCGCTCCACCATGGCGATCTCGCGGTTGCTCAGCTCCAGATAGTGCTTGCTGGCATCCCGGTCATCGTCCTGGGAGCTGATGCGCACGCCGGAGGCACCCCAGGTGCCGCCCTCTTCAAAGGTGTCCTCGCCGTCATAGCTGGTGGGCAGGTCGGCGCCCTCGCCGCCGGAGCGGGAGATGACGATCAGAGCGGTGTCGGAGTACTCCTTGGCATTCTCGAAGATGCCGGCGGCGTCATACTCCTCCATGGTGGGCTCGGGGATGGTCCAGTCCTGGCCCCACATGCCCACGGTGGGACGGGTGTCACGGTACTCGGTGTAGAAGTCGGTGATGGTGGTGTTGTACTCGATGCCGGCGTTGCTCAGGCCCTCCAGCAGGGAGACAGTGGGATAGGAGTCGGACAGGCCGCCGGAACCGGTGCCGCCGTAGACAGGGTTGGTGGAGGACCAGCCGAACACGTTGAGCTTGGTGTTGCTCAGGGGCAGGGCGCCCTCGTTCTTCACCATGACGATGCCTTCTTCGGCGATAGTCTGGCACAGCTCATTGGCGGAAGCGGCCGTCTCGTCGGTGACGGAGCCGTCGCCCATGGCCAGGGAGATGAGGCTGCTCATGGGGCCAAAGCAGATGAGGTTCACGGTGACGGCGATGGCCAGCACCATGGCCAGGGCGGCCTCGCCCCGGATCAGGAACTTCTTGGACCGGGCCATCTTGCGGCAGGCGATCATGGCCACGATGGCCAGGACCAGCACGACGGCAAGCCCGATCAGGTAGGGTTTGCAGGTGTTCAACACGGAGATTACGTCTTCAATGTTGATGGCAAGCATTTCTTTTCTTCCTCCTGTCGTGTTTTTGGGAAGGACGCACACAGAACCGCCCCTCCCGAATCTGAGAGGAGTTTATCACAACTTAACCTGGATTTTTCACACAAGGCACAAACTGCTGTCTTTTAGGCGTAAACTGCAAAAAATATTGTGAAAGTACACAAAATGAAACCCCGCTTGTTTGGCAGTATAAACAAGCGGGGTGGTCCGCAAGGGGAAAGTTTTTCCGCAATTTAATGGTGTTCCAGGGGGAAGAGCAGGGTGAGCTGAAACCACTCGTCCTTGGCCTGGACGGTCATGGTGCCGCCGTACTTTTGGGCGGTGTAGCGCATGCTCTTAAGCCCATAGCCGTGGTACTCCCGGTCGGCCTTGGTGGTCACCGGCAGGCCGTGCTCAAAGACGGGGGGCGTGGGGCAGTAGTTTTCACACCGGATGACCAAAAAGTCTTTTTTGGCGTAGACCTCCAGGTGAATAAGCCGCTTTTCCTTATCTGGGATAGACAGCTCACACTCGATGGCGTTGTCCAGGGCGTTGCCGAACAAGGTACAGATGTCCATTACATCCATAAAGGCCAGCCGGGCCCCGTTGGCCACGCAGGTGAGCTTGATTTGGTGCTTGGCGCAGTAGAGGCTCTTGCCGGTGAGCACCGTATCCAGCACCGAGTTGCCGGTTTTGTTCTGGGCCTCGTAGTGTTGGATCTCCTCCTCCATCTGGTCCAGAAAGGCGGAGCGGCGGGCGGGGTCCTGCTCAGCCCGAAGGACAGCGATCTGGTGCTTCAGGTCGTGGTACTTACGGTTGATGACGTCGATGGATTCCCGGGACTGGCGGTACTGCACATACTGGTTTTGCAGGATATTTTTGATGGCGTCCAGCTCCCGGCGGGTGTGCAGCTCAAAGAGCTGGATGTGGTAGGCGTAGAGGATGACCACTCCGGCCAGATCCACCAGGGTGCGGATGTTGGCGATCTCCTGCTCCACCGAGCTGGTGAAGGGGGTGTTGGCGGTGACAAAGCTCATGTTGCTGATGAGGAAGGCGGCCAGGCCCATGGAGGCGGCGGACAGCAGCTCCCGCCCGGTCATCCGGGGCAGGTCGCCCCCCTGGGATACCCGCTGCTCCAGGTGGTAGGCCAGCAGAAACACGCCGCTGTATATCACAACGAGAAAGGCGGTGGCCGGAACAAAACCATCGATTTTGGTTTCCCACACAAAAAAGGCGTACAGCTGCCACTCCAGCGAGGCGGTAAATTCCGCCAGCAGGAAGGCCCGCACCGTGCAGTAGCCCGCACCCAGCAGGTCGCTGCGGCCGCAGAGCGCCAAAAATACAAACATAAGCCCCACCGCTACCGCCATGGCGGGCATCCAGAAGGCCACTGGAAGGGAGCCGGTCCCCTCCAGCCACACAACCTGCACCACCAGAGCGCCCGCTGCGGTCAGCCAGAACCGGGGGCCGCGGAGCCTGCGGGAGTATTGGAGCAGAAAGAGCATGCAGGCTCCCCACTCGGCCAGAGCAGTAAACAGGCGGGGCATGGTTTCACTCACCGGGCGCCACCTCCCATATAGGCGGTCAGGGCCTCCAGGAAGGGGGCCTTGCGGGAGCGGCTGATGAGCAGCTTATGCTCTCCCACCAGGGCGCAGTTGTCCTGGATGCCGTCCACGTGCTCCAGGTTCAGAAGATAGCCCTTGTTGCTGCGGAAGAAGTGGTAGCCCTCCAGCTTCTCCTCCGCGTCCTTGATGGTCCCGGCGCTGACGTACTCCTCCTCGGCGGTGTGATAGATGAGCCGGTGGCCCTGGCTCTCCACAAAGGTGATGTCCTCCACCGCCAGCTTCATGGCGCCTCCCTTGATGGGCACGGTAATATAGGTGCGCTCCCGGCGGCGCATCCGGCCCAGAGCCCGGCTCAAACGCTGGGCAAAGGTGGCGTAGCCCACCGGCTTGAGCATGTAGTCCAGGGCGTCCACCTCATAGCCCCGGATGGCGTACTGGGCCATGTTGGTGATAAAAATGATGATGACCTCCGGGTCGGTGCGGCGGATCAGCTCCGCGGTGGCCATTCCATCCAGAAAGCGCATCTGGACATCTAAGAAAACCAGATCAAACTGTCCATGATACTGCTCCAGCAGATCCTCTCCATCGGCAAACAGAGACACCTCAAAGCTTTTGCCCGACTCCCGGGCATATTGGTCCACATAGGTTTGCAGTTGATGAGCCCAGGACAGATCGTCCTCAGCCACAGCGATTCGGATCATCCGGGCACCTCCCTTCCGAAAAAATCTTTCTGGATCACACGGCTGGCATTTTTTCATATTTACTATACCAAAGAAACCTATCTGGGTAAAGAGAAATGCAAAAAATGATGGCGGCGGCAAGTGCCCGCCCGGACAGGAGGATATTGACAATCCATCCGGGAAAAAGTACTCTTGTACCAGATTGTAATGAAGGGGGAACTCTTATGAAAAAGCGAGTGGGTATCCTGACCTCCGGCGGCGACTGTCCGGGCCTGAACGCCACCATCCGAGGGGTGGCCAAGGCCCTGTACCAGCGCTTTGGGGAGGACGTGACCATCATCGGCATTTCCAATGGCTTCTCCGGCCTCATTAACGGCGAGTGGCGGGAGATGAAGCCCTATGAATTTTCCGGCATCCTCACCGTGGGCGGTACCATTCTGGGCACCAAGCGCACGCCCTTCAAGCTCATGCGGGTGGTGGGCGAAGACGAGGTGGACAAGGTGGCCGAGATGAAGAAGAACTACGCGGCCATGAAGCTGGACTGCCTTCTCTGCCTGGGCGGCAACGGCACCCATAAGACGGCCAACCTTCTGGCCGAGGAGGGCCTGAACATCATCGGCCTGCCCAAGACCATCGACAACGACATCTACGGCACCGACGTGACCTTCGGCTTCCACTCCGCGGTGGACATCGCCACTGAGGCCATCGACCGGGTCCACACCACCGCCGGCAGCCACAGCCGCTGCATGCTGGTGGAGCTGATGGGCAACAAGGCGGGCTGGCTCACCCTGTACGCAGGCATCGCCGGCGGCGCGGACATCATCCTCATCCCCGAGCGGCCCTATACCATTGAAAAGGTGTGCGCCGCCATCGAGAACCGGGCCAAGCAGGGCAAGCACTTCTCCATCCTGGCGGTGGCCGAGGGCGTCTATGACGTCAAGGAGTCCCGCATGAAGAAGAAGGAGCGTCTGGCCAAGCGCAAGGAGGAGGGCATCACCACCGCCACCAACCGCATTGCCCGCCAGATCGAGGAGATGACCGGCTTTGAGACCCGCACCTGCGTCCCCGGACACACCCAGCGGGGCGGCAGTCCCTCTCCCTATGACCGAGTGTTGGCCACCCAGTTTGGCTCCTACGCCGCCAAGATGGTGGAGGACGGCAACTTCGGCATCACCGTGGCCATGAAGAACAACCACGTGGGAGAAAATAAGCTCGCCGACATCGCCGGCAAGAGCCGCCTGGTCCCCGACGGCCATGGCATGCTGGAGGTGGCCCGGCGCATGGGCATTTCCCTGGGATAAAAGGGAATCCAGGGGTTGACTTTTCCTTGCTTCTGGGTTATGATACTTTAACGGTTTAAAGATTGAAACCGCGAAAGTATCCGGGCCTCGCCCGGTTTTGAAAGGAACGAGCGCCATGCCTATCACCGATCTGCTGGAGCGCAACAGCAAGCTCTACGGCGACGAGGTCGCCCTGGTAGAGATCAACCCCGAGGTTCAGGAGACCCAGCGGGTCACCTGGAAGGAGTATGCGCTCATTCAGCCCACCTCTACCGCACCCTACCGCCGGGAGATCACCTGGTCCGTCTTTGATGAGAAGGCCAATCGGGTGGCCAACCTGCTGCTGGGCCGGGGGCTGAAGAAAGGCCAGAAGGTGGCTATTTTATTGATGAACTGCCTGGAGTGGCTGCCCATCTACTTCGGTATCCTCAAGGCCGGAGCGGTGGCGGTGCCCCTGAACTTCCGCTATACTGCCCAGGAGATCGAATACTGTGTGAAGCTGGCCGATGCCGACGTGCTGTTCTTCGGGCCGGAGTTTATCGGCCGTGTGGAGGACATTGTCCCCTCCATCGGACGGGAGCGTCTTCTCTTCTTCGTGGGTGAGACCTGCCCCTCCTTTGCCGAGGACTACCACCGGGCCACTGCCAACTGCTCCTCCGCCGCCCCCAAGGTGCTGGTGGACGACGAGGACGACGGCGCCATCTACTACTCCTCCGGCACCACCGGCTTCCCCAAGGCCATCCTGCTCAGCCACCGGTGTCTGCTGCAGGCGGCCCGGATGGAGTCCATCCACCACGAGACCACCCACGAGGACGTGTTCCTGTGCATCCCGCCCCTCTACCACACCGGCGCCAAGATGCACTGGTTCGGCTCCCTGTTTACCGGCAGCAAGGGCGTGCTGCTCAAGGGCAACAGCCCCAAGGCCATCTTTGATGCCGTCTCCCAGGAGCGGTGCACCATCGTGTGGCTTCTGGTGCCCTGGTGCCAAGATATCCTGGCCGCTCTGGATCGGGGCGACCTGAAGCTGGAGGACTATCAGCTCAGCCAGTGGCGGCTCATGCACATCGGCGCCCAGCCGGTGCCCCCCTCCCTCATCAAGCACTGGATGGAGTATTTCCCCCACCACAAATACGATACCAACTACGGTCTCTCCGAGTCCACCGGCCCGGGCTGTGTCCACCTGGGAATGGACCACATCCACAAGGTGGGCGCCATCGGTGTGCCCGGCTACGGCTGGAAGGTGAAGATCGTGGACGAGCAGGGCCAGACCGTGCCCCAGGGCGAGGTGGGCGAGCTGTGCGTCAAAGGTCCCGGCGTCATGCGGTGCTACTACCACGACCCGGAGGCCACCGCCGCGGTGCTCCACGGGGAGTGGCTCCACACCGGCGACATGGCCAAGCAGGACGAGGACGGTTTCTACTTCCTGGTGGACCGGAAGAAGGACGTGATCATCTCCGGCGGTGAGAACCTCTACCCGGTCCAGATCGAGGACTTCCTGTCCGCCTACCCCAAGATCCACGATGTGGCCGTCATCGGCCTGCCCGACAAGCGCCTGGGCGAGATCGCGGCCGCCATCATCCAGGTGAAGGACGGCATGACCTGCACCGAGAGCGAGATCAACCAGTTCTGCACCGATCTGCCCCGGTACAAGCGGCCCCGGAAGATCATCTTCGCCGACGTGCCCCGCAACCCCACCGGCAAGATCGAAAAGCCCAAGCTGCGGGAGAAGTACTGCGGTGTGCGCCTGGTGGAGGCCCAGAACCAAGCTTAATACATACAATACAAACAGCCCGTTCCCAGTTTCCCGGGAACGGGCTGTTTCTGCGCTTAAATGACCTGGAAGAGGAAGAATTTCAGGTAGTTGGTCTCCTCCACGTTCCAGAGAATGGGGTGGTCGGGGGCCTGCTGGCGCACCTCGATCTGCCGCAGCTGCCGCCCGGCATCGGCGGCGGCGGAGCGGAGCATTTTGATAAACATCTCCTCGGTGGCAAAGTGGCTGCAGCTGGCGGTGGCCAGGTAGCCGCCCCGGGGCAGCAGCTTCATGGCCCGGTAGTTGATCTCCTTGTAGCCCCGCATGGCGTTTCGGGCAGTCTTGCGGGACTTGGTGAAGGCGGGCGGGTCCAGGATGATGAAGTCGTAGTCCGGCTGGTGCTCCAGGGTGGGCAGCAGGTCAAAGACGTCGGCGCAGAGGAAATCCATGCGCCCATCCAGGCCATTTAAGACCGCGTTGTCCCGGGCCAGGTCCACCGCCGCCTGGCTCACATCCACGGCGGTGACGTGCTCCGCGCCGCCCAAAGCGGCGTTGAGGGCAAAGCTGCCCGTGTGGGTGAAGCAGTCCAGCACCCGCTTGCCCCGGGCCAGCTTGGCCACCTCCCGGCGGTTGTACTTCTGGTCCAGGAAGAAGCCGGTCTTTTGACCGTTTTCAAAGTCCACCCGGTAGCGTACGCCGTTTTCACAGATCTCGGTCCAGGTCTCCTGGGGGTGCTGGAGCCCCTCCAGGGGGAACCAGCCCTTGTTCTCCTCCAGGCCCTCACGCTGGCGCAGGGCCACGTCGTTGCGCTCAAAGATGCCCTGGATATCCTGGCCGTCTTGGCGCAGCACGTCCACCAGGATGGGGAAGAGGACGGGTTTGAGCTGCTCCATGCCATAGGACAGGGTCTGGGTCACCAGCACCGGGCCGAAGCGGTCCACGGTCAGACCCGGGAACTGGTCGGCCTCGCCGAAGATGACCCGGCAGCAGCTGAGATCCTCGGGGCCCATTACCGTCTTGCGGTAGGCCCAGGCGTATTCCACCCGGCGGCGCCAGAAGTTTTCGTCAAAGCGGTCGTTGGCATTGCGGCTTAAAAGCCGCACCCGGATCTTGCTGTTCTGGCTTAGCAGGCCGGTGCCCAGGTAGCGGCCCTTGCTGCTGACCACATCCACCAGCGCGCCGTTGGCGGGAGCGGGGTCGGGCTGGTCGGTGAGCTCTTCCGCGTACACCCAGGGATGGCCGGACAGAATGGCCCGCTCCCCCTTGGGGGTGATGGTATAGACGGGATAGGGGCGGCTTTGTTTCATAAACAGGTTCCTCTCTGGTAAAAAATAAATTCGTAATCTTCATTATAGCATGGTTTGCCGCCCTGTGCTAGAATGAAGAAAAGGGAAAGGAGCGGATCTGATGGAAATTGAACGCAAGTGGCTCACCGACGGGTGGCCCCAGGGACTGAAAGAGACGCGGCGGATTCTGATGCGCCAGGGATATATCACCACCCGGCCCACCGTGCGCATCCGCAGCGAGCAGAGCGGAGACGTGACCGAGTACGTGCTCTGCTTCAAGGGAGCGGCAGGGCCCGACGGCCTGGCCCGGGAGGAGATCGAGACCAACATCGCCCCGGAGCTGTTTGCCAAGCTGGAGGCCTTCATCGGCCGTCCCCTCATTGAGAAGGAGCAGCGGCGCTACGCCCTGCCTGGCGGTCTGACCCTGGAGGTGAACCAGGTGGACCGGGGCCAGCCGGGCGAGTTCTTCTACGCCGAGGTGGAATTTGACACCAAGGAGGCTGCCCTGGCCTGGCAGCCCGGGGAGCTGGGGGAGTATCTCAGCGATGAGGTCACCGGACAGCCCGGACAGAGCATGGCGGCCTACTGGACCGAGACCCGGGGAGAGATGTAACAGCATATTTTGGCATGGAGAAAAGCAGGTAAATTCTCCATTTTGGGCTTGCCGAACCTTGGAAAACTGAGTATACTAATACAAGATTTACATAAGATGGGGGATCACCACCATGGAGCAGACACCAACCCGCCGCCGCAGGAGCAGTTCCGCTTCCTCCGGCGGTCGACGGCAGCAGCCTCAGCCCCGACGGGCCGCACCCAAAAAACGTAAGCGCCGCAGCATTGGCTGGACGTTATATGGAATCTTGGTGGTCATTTCCGCCATCATCGTGGGTGTGTACGCCGCAGGGCACTTTTTCATCAAGGCCCCTCCCATTGAAGGAACGGAGGGCGATATCTCCACGGCCCCGGTGGTGGACGATGGCTCCCAGGAGCCGGAGGACCCCAACGCTCTGATCCGAAAAGAGGGAGTCTATAACTTCCTTTTGCTGGGCAAGGACGTGGACAGCAGCAACACCGATACCCTGATCGTGGTCAGCTATGACACGGTGAATCAGAAGATCGGCATGGTGTCCATCCCCCGTGATACCGCAGTGGCCCGCGAGTGGAGCAGTATGCCCAAGATCAACGCCGCCTTCCACAGCAAGAAGGCCGGCTCGGATGTACTGAAGCAAGAGATCAAGACCACCTTCGGAATTCCCATTGACTACTACGTCCATGTGGATCTGCAGGGCTTTATCGCTCTGGTGGACGAGCTGGGGGGCGTAGACATTGAGGTCCCCCTGGATATGAACTACGACGACCCCTATCAGGACCTGCACATCCACCTGAATGCCGGCATGCAGCATCTCAACGGGCAGCAGACCATGCAGGCGGTGCGCTACCGTCATGACAACGAGGATAGCCCGAATTACAAGGCAAACCAGTGGTACAGCGACGTGCAGCGCGGCGAGTTCCAGCGCCAGGTGCTGATAGAACTGGCCAAGAAGGTGATCTCCTGGAACTCCATCCCCAAGGTGACCTCCTTCCTGGAGCTGTTCAACACCTATGTGAAGACCGACCTGAGCATGCAGGACATGCTCTACTTTGCCACCAAGGCCATGGAGGTGGATGTATCCACCGCCATCACCCAGGGCAACCTGGAGGGCCGGGGCGAGGGCGTGGTCAACGGCTATAAGTACTGCTTCGTCTATGAGGCGGAAGATATCCTGCCCACCATCAACTCCCTCATCAATCCCTACACCCGGGACCTGCGGGCCGATGATCTGAACCTGCCTGTGCCGGAGTACTACTGGAACGGCGGCATAATCGATTAAACAACGAGACCCCGCACAGCAGCATGCTGTGCGGGGCTTTTTTATAAGCGGGCTCGGATGCTTTCGGAAGAAGAGAAAAGAACCGGGAGGCGGAGGGACACAGCCTGCATGATTCCTTAAGAAATCATAAAACAACCTTTAGAAGGCTTGTCGAAGGAAGGGGAATCGGATATACTGGGGCACATCTCAAACAAGATTGGAGGGAGCCCCCCTGGCTCAGACACAGATACCAAACCGCCGGTCGTCCTCCGGCGGCCGCCGGCAGCAGCCGGTCAAGCGATATAAACGCCGCCGCCGCGGCGCGATTTGGGCCCTTTACACCTTTGTGGCTGTACTGGCCGTCCTGGTGGTAGGTGCGTATGCCGCCGGAACCTTTTTCATCACGCCTCCGCCGGTAAAGGAGGCAAGAACCCAGGCCACCGCCCCGGCGGCCGGAAAGAGCGAGACAACCCAGCAGACCGAGGGGGGCGAGGCTCCCCAGGTGTCCGGCTCCGGCGCCCTGAAACGGAAGGAAGGGGTCTATAACTTCCTGCTGCTGGGCAGCGACAAGGGCGGCGGCAACGCCGACACCATCATCGTGGCTAGCTACGACACCAAAAACCAGAAGGTGGGGGTGCTCTCCGTCCCCCGCGACACCATGGTGGACCGGGACTGGAGCCGCAACGGCAAGATCAATGCCGCTCTGGGGCACGGCGGACCGGAGCTGCTGGCCGAAGAGATTACCAAGACCCTGGGCGTGCCCATCGACTACTACTTCCATATCAACCTCCAGGGCTTTGTGGCGCTGGTGGATGAGCTGGGCGGGGTGGATGTGGACATCCCGGTGGATATGAACTACGACGACCCCTATCAGAACCTGCACATCCACTTCAAAAAGGGCCCCCAGCATCTGGACGGTCAGGCGGCCATGGAGGCGGTGCGCTACCGCCACGACAACAAGACCACCGTCAATTCCAATTACAGCGACCTGGACCGCACCAAGCTGCAGCAGCAGGTGCTTACTGGGCTGGCGGATAAGGTGATCTCCTGGGGCAGCATTACCAAGGTGCAGTCCTTCCTGAATATCTTCAACACCTACGTCAAGACCGACATGGGGCTGAAGGATATGATCTACTTTGCCACCCAGGGTATGAAGCTGAATACCTCCAGCGGCGTCAGCTCGGCCACCCTGGAGGGCCGGGGAGATGCCTATTACCGGGCCTCTGCCTGGTGTATGGAGCTAAACCGGGAGTCTACCGTGAAGCTGGTCAACGAGCTGGTGAACCCCTACACCCGGGACCTGACCCTAAAGGATATGAACCTGCCCCGGGCTGAGCGCTACTACTTCAATTATTGACCGGACAGCCGTCCGGCGGAGACCTCTTGTTTCTCCGCCGGGCGGTTTTTGTTGGGGTTGACAGGGCGGGCAAAATAGGCCATGATGGGAGAAAAGACCGCAGGAAAGGACCGATGCAGGATGGAAAACTGGAAGGGCTGGCTGGAGAATTGGTATGAGGAGCAGGTGGAGGTGCGCCACCGGCTGCACCGGAATCCGGAGCTCCCCTACGAGGAGCGGGAGACCACCCGCTTTCTGAAGGAGCAGCTTACCGCCTGGGGCATTCAGGTGGAGGAGCTGCCCGGTCTGGAGACCGGCGTATCCGCGGTGATCGAAGGAGCCCACCCCGGCCCCATGCTGATTCTGCGGGAGGACATCGACGCCCTGCCTATCCAGGAGAACACCGGCCTGGACTTTGCCTCTCAGCGGCCCGGCGTGTGCCACGCCTGCGGCCACGACGTGCACACCGCCGCCCTGCTGTACGCCGCCCGGGCCCTGAACGCCCTGCGGGGGGAACTCCACGGCAGTGTGAAGCTTATCTTCCAGTGCGCCGAGGAAGTGGGCAGCGGGGCCTACAAGATGTTGGAGGCAGGGGCCCTGAAGGGCTGCCAGCCCCAGGCAGTGGTGGGGTTTCACTGCGCTCCCCTGCTGGAGCTGGGCAAGATCGGCGTGCGCCCGGGACCCAGCAACGCCAGCTTTGACATCTTCACCTGGACCATTACCGGCCGGGGCGGCCACGGGGCCTATCCCCAGCGGTGTGTGGACCCGGTGGTGGTGAGCGCTCACCTCATTACCCAGCTGCAAACGGTGGTCAGCCGCTTCAATAACCCCATCCACCCGGCGGTGCTCACGGTGGGAGAGATCCACGGAGGGACTGCCCCCAACATCATCCCCGACCAGGTGACCATGCGGGGCGCTATGCGGGCCTTTGACGAGGGGCTGCGCCAGGAGATGCTGAAGCAGATCGGGCAGATCACCCGGGACTGCTGTGCCGCCCTGGGAGCCAAGGGAGAGGTTGCCCGGGACGTAGGCATCCCTTCCATCATCAGCGACCCGGAGATCGCCGACGGGGTGGCCCGGGCGGTGGAGGAGAGTCTGGGGCAGGAGCACCTGTACTGGGTGCCGGAGCCTTCTATGGGCTCGGATGATTTCTCTGTGTGGATAGAGGCCTGCGGAGGCCGGGGAGTGCAGTTCCAGGTGGGCACCCACGACCCTGCTTGTCCCAATAGTGGGTTGGGCATCCATGTGGCGGAGAATATCTTCCCTGACGAGGCGCTGCGTTACGCCGCGCCGGTGCTGGTGCAGTTTGCGGTGGATTATTTGAAAAAATAAAAAGGTTTTGTAGAAGAACGGTGTTACTTTGCCCGCGGCGGCAAAGTAACCAAAACGCCGCCGGGGGACGGCTCCGATGAGCGCCTTCGCGCAGCGGGCGCTCATAGTCACCTTTCCCCCGGACCCCTGTTTACGGGGGACGCCCTATTGATGCCTGGGCACTTGCGTCCGGCGGCCCGAAGACAAGACCTTGCGTCCTTCTTGCCTCGGGGACACAGGCCCCTACCGGGTCAGAAACTTGTAAGCACCTGCGCTGTGCGAATACCGCCTGCTCCGACAGAGCCAGGGAAGCTGGGCGGACAGACGGCAGACAAATATATACCAATCCACAAAAAAGAGGGAGCGACCGGATGGGTCACTCCCTCGTATGCTGTTTCAGAACGGGCGCAGAAGCAAAGCGCAGCTTTGCAGGAAGTTCTTTGCGCAGCTTTCTTTCAAGAAAGCTGCTTAGCCCTTCAGGGTCTCAGCCCAGGCGGCGTACTTGGCCACCTTCTCGTCGCACTCGGCCTTGGTGACGCCGTTGGCCAGGATGTAGACCTTCACCTTGGGCTCGGTGCCGGAGGGACGGACGATCAGGCTGGTGCCGTCGGCCATCTCATAGCGCAGTACGTTGGAGCCGGACAGCTCCATGGTGCTCTTGCAGCCGTCGGCCACATTGACCACGCTGCCGTCCTTGTAGTCCTTCTGCTCCTTGACGGCCACACCGGCGATCTCCACCGGGGGCTTCTCACGCAGACCAGCCATCAGGTCGGCCATCTTCTTCAGACCGTCCAGGCCGGGCATGACCAGGTTCAGGGTCTTTTCGCCATAGTAGCCGTACTTCTCAAACAGGGCCTGGAGGGCGTCGTACAGGGTCATGCCCTGGCTGGCGTACCAGGCGGCCATCTCGGTGAGCTCCACGCTGGCGGAGACGGCGTCCTTGTCCCGGACGTAGTCGCCCAGCATGTAGCCGTAGCTCTCCTCGTAGGACATAATGACCTTGCCCTCGCCGCTGCTCTCCAGCTGGTCCTTCTTCTGGGCCAGGAACTTAAAGCCGGTGAAGGTGTCGTAGCACTGCAGGCCGTTGACCTCGGCCACCTTGCGGGCCATCTCAGTGGTCACGATGGTCTTCAGGGCCACGGGTTTCTCAGGCATTTTGCCGGTGCGCTTCTTGGCGCCGATCAGATAGTCCAGCAGCAGCACGCCGGTCTGGTTGCCGGAGATGACCACAAAGTCATCGTCCTTGGTGCGCACCATGATGCCCACACGGTCGGCGTCGGGGTCGGAGCCCAGGATGAAGTCGGCGTTGTTCTTCTTGGCCAGATCCACCGCCAGATAGAAGCCCTCGGGGTTCTCGGGGTTGGGGGAGACCACGGTGGGGAAGTCGCCGTCGATGACCATCTGCTCAGGCACGCAGATGACGTGCTTCATGCCCAGACGCTTGAGAGCCTCGGGAATGAGCTTGTAGCCGGTGCCGTGGAAGGGGGTGTACACCATCTTGAAGGTGTCGGCCATCTTCTCCACCACGGCCTTGTCGTTGACCTGCTCCATCACGTTGGCCAGGAACTTTTCGTCGGTCTCCGCGCCCATGATGACGATCTTGCCCTCAGCGACGGCCTTGTCGTAGTCCATGGTCTTGACGCAGTCGAACACGTCCAGCTCCTTCATCTTCTTGGCCACCTCGTCGGCGTGCTTGGGGGGCAGCTGAGCGCCGTCCTCCCAGTACACCTTGTAGCCGTTGTACTCCTTGGGGTTATGGCTGGCGGTGACGTTGATGCCGGCGATGCAGCCGTACTCACGCACCGCGAAGCTGAGCTCGGGGGTGGGGCGCAGGGCCTCAAACAGACGCACGGGGATGCCGTTGCCCGCCATGACGCAGGCGGCCTCCTTGGCGAAGAGGTCGGAGTTGTTGCGGCAGTCGAAGCACACGGCCACGCCCCGCTTCACCGCCTCGGGGCCCTCCTCCAGGATGACCTGGGCAAAGGCCTGGGTGGCGTGGCGGATGACGTGGATGTTCATGCGGTACAGGCCCACGCCCATGGTGCCGCGCAGACCGGCGGTGCCGAAGGACAGCTGGTCAAAGAAGCGAGACTCGATCTCTTTCTCGTCGTTCTTGATCGCCTCCAGCTCTGCCTTTTCGTCGGCGGACAGAGCGGGGCTGTTGAGCCATTTCTCGTAATTCTCCCGATAAAACATAGGTACATAACCTCCTGTAAAGATAAAAACTCCGCTGGGAAGACGCTGTTGTGGTAAGTGTACCACAACAAGGCGTAAATTTCCAGCGGAGTTTCGTCAAATTTATGGAAAAACATGGGATTCTACTTGTGATAGCTGGAGCCCTCGTTAATCTTGAAGGCCCGGTAGACCTGCTCCAAAAGCATCACCCGTGCCAGGTGGTGGGGGAAGGTCATGGGGGACATGGAGAGCTTGAGCCAGGCCTGCTGCTTGATGGAGGGATGCAGGCCGTAGGAGCCGCCGATGAGAAAGACCAGGTGCTTGGCAGAGGACTGCTGCCAATCTTCCATAATCTTGGCCAGCTCCTCGCTGGAGCGCAGCTTTCCCTCCACGCACAGGGCCACCAGACTGGCGCTGGGAGGGAGCTTGGCGCGGATGGCGTCGGCCTCCTTGGCCAGGGCCTGATCGATCTGGCCCTGGGTGGGGTTCTGGGGCAGCTTCTCCTCGGGCAGCTCGGTGAGGGTGAGCTTGCAGTAGCCGCCCAGCCGCTTCTCGTACTCCTTGCAGGCCTCCAGATAAAACTTCTCCTTCAATTTTCCCACGCAGATGAGATGGACGCTCAACATACGGCGGCCTCCTGTCTTACCCCCTGGCGGGAGAGATGGTACACCCGGCCGGGTTCTTTGCGGGGGGCGGCCTCCAACGTTACCGTATCCTCAAAGCCTGCCTGGCGCAGGGTGCGGCCCACCACCTCCAGGGCGTGGACGGGGGTGTTGTTCTCGGCGGACAGGTGGGCCAGCAGAATGGTGCGGGCCCCGTTCCGGGCGGCCAGCAGAGCCAGCTGGGCGCCCGCCTCGTTGGACAGATGGCCCCGGCGGCCCAGCACCCGCTGCTTGAGGTAGTAGGGGTATGGGCCGGTGCGCACCCACTCCTCGTCGTGGTTGGCCTCACACACCAGCAGGTCGCACCCGGCCACCGCCCGCTCTACTTCGGGAGATATGTAGCCCAGGTCGGTGCACAGCACCAGGCGGCTGTCCTCCCCGGTGATGGCGTAGCCTACGCTGCAGGCCGCGTCGTGGGAGGTGGCAAAGGGCTCGATCCACAGCTCGCCCAGGGGAAAGGCCTCGCCGGGGGCAAAAAAGCGGCCCAGCCGGTTCTGAGGGATGGCCGGGACCTTCATTGCCAGGGCGTCCAGGGTGGGCGCGGTGGCGTACACCGGCAGGTTCAGCTGCTTGGTGAGGGTGGCAAGACCGGAGATATGGTCGGTATGCTCGTGGGTGATGAGCACGCCGGACAGCTCCTTGGGCTCCACTCCCAGGCCCCGCAGGGCGGTGGTGATGCGCCGGGCGGAGATGCCCGCATCCAGCAGAATATGGGTTTGGCCGCAGGAGACCAGGGCGGCGTTGCCGCTGGACCCGCTGGCCAGGGTGACAAATGACAGCAAAACAGGAGCTCCTTTCCGCGTGCAGGCAGAAAAAGAGGGAGCCGGAGGGGGACGGATGTCCCGGACCTGTGCTCCCGCTTTTGGATTGTTTGGTTAGCCCACCTGGGACTTGGCGTCCTCGTCGGGGACGGTGATCATACGGATGTTGGCGCCCACGCCGGACAGCTTGCCCACCAGGTCCTCGTAGCCACGCTCAATGTGATGGATGTCGCCCACCTCGGTGATGCCCTGAGCGGCCAGACCGGCAATGACCATGGCGGCGCCCGCCCGCAGGTCGCAGGCATTCACCGGTGCGCCGGTGAGCTGGGGTACGCCCTCGATGACGGCCACCTTGCCGTCTACCTGGATGTGAGCGCCCATGCGGCGGAACTCATCCACGTAGCGGTAGCGGCTGTCCCACACGCCCTCGGTGAGCACGCTGGTGCCGGTGGCAAGGCAGAGCACCGCGGCGATCTGGGGCTGCATGTCGGTGGGGAAGCCGGGGTAGGGCATGGTCTTCACGTTGGTGCGGCTGATGGGACCGAAGCGGCGCACCCGCACCGCGTCGTCCAGCTCCTCCACATCCACACCCATCTCCACCAGCTTGGCGGTGATGCAGTCCAGATGCTTGGGAATGACGTTCTGAATGAGCACGTCGCCGCCGGCAGCGGCCACGGCGGCCATATAGGTGCCGGCCTCGATCTGGTCGGGGATGATGGAGTAGGTGCCGCCCTTGAGGCGCTTGACGCCCCGGATCTTAATGACGTCGGTGCCCGCGCCCATAATGTTGGCGCCCATGGAGTTGAGGAAGTTGGCCAGGTCCACGATGTGGGGCTCCTTGGCGGCGTTTTCAATGATGGTCATGCCGTCAGCCAGCACGCCGGCCAGCATGATGTTCATGGTGGCACCCACGGACACCATGTCCAGGTAGATCTGGCCGCCGGACAGACGTCCGCCGGGGACCTTGGCGCAGATCAGGCCGTTGCGCACATCCACATCGGCGCCCATGGCCACAAAGCCCTTGATGTGCTGATCGATGGGCCGTCCGCCCAGATCGCAGCCGCCGGGCAGGGGTACCTCGGCCCAGCCGAAGCGGCCCAGCAGAGCGCCCACCAGGTAGTAGCTGGCGCGGATCTTGCGGGCCAGTTCATAGGGGACCTGACGGTTGCGGATGTGGGAGCAGTCGATGTCTACGGTGGTGCGGTTGACGGTGCGCACGTCCGCCCCCAGCTCCTGAAGGATCTGGAGGATCAAGGTGACGTCGCTGATTTGGGGAATGTTCTCAATACGGCAGACCCCGTCCACCAGCAGGGCGGCGGGGATGATAGCGACAGCGGCGTTTTTGGCGCCGCTGATGGTGATGGTTCCGTGAAGGGGCGTTCCGCCCTGAATCTGATACTTATTCAAACTTGTCTGCACCCTCTCGAAGGAAATAAACGTGGGGTTTATATGAACATACGGCGCAGCGCGCCATAAGTAGCCGCAAAAGCGATCTCAAAAGGCTCCTCCTGTAAGGAGGCGCTCTAAAACGCATACATTATACCATCAGTATATCCAAAAGGCAATGAATTTTACACGGCGGGCACAAAATTGTGCAAAAAGTAAGAAGGATGGAAAAATCAAGGACAGCCTTGGTCGAGATGATCATGGCGGGACTTGGCAACCAGATCTTCCCAGTGAGCCTGCTCCTGGCGCTCCAGCAGATCGCCGATGAGCTGGTTGGACAGCAGGAAGCCCTGGGGGGTGAAATGCCAGCGGCCGTCGGTCTGCTCCGCCCAGCCCTGGGCCTGGAACTGCTCCAGGCGGGCCTGGAGAGGGGCAAAGTCCATAAAGTAGGTGCTGCGGTACTCCTGCTCGTTGATGCCCTGTACTGTGCGCAGGCGCAGCATCAGGTATTCCCCGCACCGCTCCCGCTTGGGGATGAGCTCCGATTCGTCGATGATATCGCCGCCCTGGAGGACCCCCTGGATGTAGGCGTCCAGGTCCCGGACAAAGGAGTAGCGCCGTCCGCCAAAGTCGGAGTGAGCCCCGGGTCCAAAGCCAATGTAGGGCTGGGTGAGCCAGTAGCGCAGGTTGTGCCGGGAGGCAAAGCCGGGCTTGGCAAAGTTGGAGATCTCATACTGGGGGTAGCCCGCCCGCTCCAGCCGTCCCACCGTCCACAGGTACAGGTCGGCCTGCTGGTCGTCATCGGGGAGAACCTCCCCTTCCGCCACCCGGGCGGCCAGGGGGGTGCCCTCCTCCACCTTCAATCCATAACAGGACAGGTGCTGGGGGATGAGGGACAGGGCGTGTTCCACCGTGGCCTTCCAGCTGTCCATGGTTTGGCCGGGCAGGCCGTAAATGAGGTCCAGGGACAGGTTGGTAAAGCCCGCCTTCCGGGCGGCGGTGGCCGCCTCGTTCACCTGCTGGGGGGTGTGGATGCGGTGGATGCGCTCCAGCTCGCAGGCGTTGGCCGACTGCATCCCCATGGACAGGCGGTTGACCCCCGCCTTGCGCAGGATCTTCAGGGCCTTCACGTCCACGCTGTCCGGGTTACACTCCACGGTGACCTCAGCATCCTTCTCTACCTTATAGAGCTTGTGCACCACGCCCAGCAGCTCCTTGAGCCGCTTGGCCCCGTAGTAGCTGGGGGTGCCGCCGCCGATATAGATGGTATCCACCGGAAAGTCCTGGGCCAGAGGGGCGGTCTCCTTTATATGGGAGAGCAGCGCCTTTTGATATTGGTCCATCCGGTCGTCCCGACCGGCCAGGGAATAGAAGTCGCAGTAGTCGCACTTACTGCGGCAGAAAGGAATATGAATATAAATGCCCAGCTTGTCCGCCATGGATACACACCTCGTGAAATTGGAAAGAAATTTTGTCTGGAACAAACCGGGGTTTGCTCCCACGCATTATATACCACAGCCTTTTGGAGTGCAAGGGAGGGAAAAGAGAGAGAATCTTGGCTTTCTCTGGATAAAATTGGGGAAATCCGCCGAGAGCAAAAAAAGATGTAAAGCTAGCTTGACACGAAATGTAAAGCAAGCTATACTATGGGTGTAAAGGGAGCTTTACATAGAAAGGAGGCGGCGATGTGACCAACCGCATTGCCCAGCTGCGCAAGGAGCGGCGCATCTCCCAGGCGGAGCTGGCCGACGCCGTGGACGTGACCCGGCAGACCATCATCTCCCTGGAGAACGGACGCTACAACGCCTCCCTGCTGCTGGCCCATAAGATCGCCAAATATTTTGGGATGACCATTGAGGAAGTATTCCTGTTTGAGGAGGAAGAGCCATGAAAAAGGTTTATCGGAAGTACGGCATTGCCCTGGCGCTGCTGATGGTCTTCGCGCTGCTGAAGGTGACCCTGGTGCCCAACCTCCAGCACACCGCCCTGTACCGCCCGCTAAAGGATGGCATCACCACCTTGGGCTGGGTACTGGTGATCTACATGGGCTTTTGGTATCTGGAGCGGCGGCGGTGGGAAAAGGCCACGCCGGAGGAGCGGAGGGATATGGAGCGCTCCGGCCAGGATGAGCGCAACCAGTTCCTCTGGGGCCAGGCGGCCTACTTCTCCTGGCAGGTCACCATGGCGGCCATTGCGGCCATGGCCGTGGTGATGTCGGTGCTGGACTGCACGGCGGGCATCATCGCCGCGGCGGCCCTGTTCGGGGTCCATGTGCTGTCCTACTTTATCCAGTTGTCCCGGCTGAGTCAGAAGTTTTAACGGTGTTTTCTGCGTAGAAAGGAGTTCTGCCATGAAAGAGCGTTTGAAAAAAGGTTTGCCCATTCTGGGGGTAATATGCGGAGCCTGCCTGGTTTTGGCCGCCGTGGTGCTGGGGGAGCAACTTCCCAAGGGCATGAGCGGCGTCCTGTTTGGTACAGGCGGGGCCCTTATGGGCCTGGGCGTAGCCGGGATCGCCATGGATGTGGTCTGGCGGCGGATGAGTGAGGAGGAGCGCCGGGAGGTGGAGCGGGGCGAAACGGACGAGCGCAACGTGGCCATTCGGGAGAAGGCGGCCTATTCCAGCTGGTACTGGACCCTGTACCTGCTGTGGGGGGCCTTCTTTATCACCCTGTTTTTGGGCAGCGGCTTTCCCACCGCCCTGGTGTCGGTGCTTATCGTGCTGCACTGTGTCTTTTTAATGGTAAACATGAACCGCTGGACCAAGCGGATGTGAGGGGGAGAGGAACATGATCTTGAAGCTGATGACAGGAAATGCAGGCGGGGATTACGGCAAGAGCCTGCGCCAGCGCAGCTGGGCCGCCCTGGCCATTCTGGCCATCGGGCTGGTGGGCCTGGGATGCTACGTGTGGCTGGTACCGGGCAGCGGCCTGAGCGACCACGCCCAGGGCTTCTACCTGGGGGGCGCCTGCGGGATTACCGCAGGGGGACTGGGTCTGCTGGTCCGCAGCCAGTGGATGCTCCGTCATCCGGAGAAGTGGCGCAAGGCCCGCATCCAGGAGACCGATGAGCGCAATCAGCGCATTACCGCCCAGGCCGCCCAGCTGGCCGGGGTGGGGGTGTTCTTCCTCCAGGCTCTGGCCGCCTTTCTGCTGGTGGCGGTGGACCGGCGGCTGGTGACCGTGCTGCTGTGCTCTATGGCGGCGTACGTTCTGCTGTTCCTGGGGACCCAGTTGGGCCTGTCCCGGAAGCTATGAGCGTGCGTCGGCTGGAACTGCCCATCACCGGGGCGCTGGCAGGGATCAAGGTGGACACCCTGCTCAAGCGGCATCTGGGCCTGTCTGGCACGGTGGTGCGGCGAATCAAATGGCTACCTGACGGCATCCTGGTGGATGGGGCGCGGGTGAACACCCGGTTTTGTCCCCAGGAGGGGCAGGTGCTCTCGGTGCGACTGTCTGACCCGGAGCGGCGCAGCGGCATTCTGCCCGCCCCTGGCCCCCTGGATATCGTCTATGAGGACGGAGATGTGGTGGTGCTCAATAAGGCCCCCGGAGTGCCTGTCCACCCCGGCCCGGGGCACTATTCCGATACAATTGGGAATTATCTCCTTTATTATTACGATCAGGAGGGGGCAGAGGGGGACTTTCACCCCGTCCACCGCCTGGACCGGGGCACCTCCGGCCTGCTGGTGGTGGCCCGCCACCCCCATGCCCAGGAGGTGCTCAAGGAGCAGCTCCACACTGACAGTTTCCGCCGGGAGTACCTGGCGGTGTGCCAGGGGGTGCCTGAGCCGCCTGCCGGGACGGTGGACGCTCCTCTGGGGCCGAAACCCGGCTCCCTGGTGGAGCAGATGGTGCGCCCCGACGGAAAACCTGCCCGCACCCACTATGAGGTGGTAAAGGCGGGGGAGAACTGCGCCCTGGTACGCCTGGTGCTGGATACCGGCCGCACCCACCAGATCCGGGTGCATATGGCCCGCCTGGGCCACCCCCTGGTGGGGGACTTCCTCTACGGAACGGAGGAGCCCAACCGCATTCCCCGGCCCGCCCTCCACTCCCACCGCCTCACCTTCCGCCACCCCATTACCGGACAGGAGATGTCCTTTACCGCCCCGGTGCCGCCGGACATGAGGCGGCTGATGGAACAGGAAGGACTATAAAAAAGCCTGTGGGCTGCCAAACGGCAAGCCCACGGGCTTTCATTTCTTTAATGCGCTTTCAGCATCCGGCTGGCGTTCAAAATGGCGATCACCGACACACCTACGTCGGCAAACACCGCCCACCACAGGCCCACCAGTCCCGCGGCGGACAGGGCCAGCACCGCCAGCTTCACCCCGATGGCGAAGATGGTGTTTTCCTTGACAATAGTCATAGTCTTGCGGGCAATGGCCACCGCCCGGGAGAGCTTCCGCAGGTCGTCGTCCATGAGCACCACGTCGGCGGCCTCGATGGCGGCGTCGGAGCCCATGGCCCCCATGGCCACCCCTACGTCCGCCCGGGAGAGGACCGGCGCGTCGTTGATACCGTCCCCCACATAGGCCAAAGTTTTCCCGGGCTGCTTTTCGGCCAGCAGGGCCTCCACCTGGTCCACCTTATCTCCGGGAAGCAGCTGGGCATAGACTTGGTCCAGTCCCAGTTCTTTGGCGGCGGCCTGCCCGGCGGCCTGGCTGTCGCCGGTGAGCATGACCGTCCGGCCTACGCCGGAGGCCTTCAGGGCCTGGATGGCCTCCTTGGCTCCGGGCTTCAGCTGGTCGGTAATGACCAGCCGCCCGGCGTATTGGCCATCCAGCGCCAAGTGAATGACCGTGCCGGGAGCTTCCGGCTGCTCCGGAAGGGATACGCCGTTCTCCTTCATCAGCCGCTCATTGCCTGCCAGCACCGTCTTGCCGTCTACCTGGACCCGCAGGCCCCGGCCCGCCAGCTCCTCCACCTGGGATACCCGGTCCCGATCGGGGGTACCGCCCCAAGCAGTGAGGATGGAGCGGGCGATGGGGTGGGTGGAGAACTGCTCGGCCTGGGCGGCCAGCTCCAGCAGTTCCTGCTCACTCATACCCACAGGAGAGACTTCCGTTACCGCAAAGCGGCCCTGGGTCAGGGTGCCCGTCTTGTCAAAGACTACCGTGTCCGCCTTGGCCAGCGCCTCCAGGTAGTTGCCGCCCTTTACCAGGATGCCCTGGCGAGAGGCACCGCCGATGCCGCCGAAGAAGCTGAGGGGGATGGAGATAACCAGGGCGCAGGGGCAGGACACCACCAGGAAATTGAGGGCCCGCAGCACCCAGGTGCGCCAGGGGCCCAGCCCCGCCAGCGGGGGAATCAGAGCCAACGCCACGGCGCACAGCACCACGGCGGGGGTGTAGTACCGGGCAAATTTGGTAATGAAGTGCTCCGCCTTGGCCTTTTTGGCGGCGGAGTTCTCCACCAGGTCCAGGATCTTGGACACGGTGGACTCGCCAAAGGGACGGCTTACCTTCACCCGCAGCAGACCGCTCAGGTTGACGCAGCCGCTGACCACCTCGTCCCCGGTGGCCACATCCCGGGGCATGGACTCGCCGGTGAGGGCGGCGGTGTCCAGGGCGGAGGCCCCTTCCATAATAGTGCCGTCCAGGGGCACCCGCTCCCCGGCCCGGATGACGATGATCTCGTTCACCGCCACCTCCTCCGGGTCCACGGTGACCACCTGGCCATCTCGCTCTACGTTGGCGCTGTCGGGACGGATGTCCATGAGCTGGGCGATGGAGGCGCGGCTGCGGCTGACGGCCACGCTCTGGAATAGCTCGCCCACCTGGTAGAAGAGCATGACGGCCACGCCCTCCCGGTACTCCCCGCAGCCGAAGGCGCCCACCGTGGCCAGGGCCATGAGGAAGTTCTCGTCAAACACCTGGCCGTTTAAGATGTTCCGGACTGCCTTCCACAGGATGTCCCAGCCGATGACCAGGTAGGGGATTAGATAGACCAGCGGCTGGACAAAGCCGAAGCTGTATTGGGTGTAGCCCGCCTCCAGCCATTCCGCGGGTGGTGACCACTGCCCGGTGAAATCGATGACCCAATATGCTCCGGGATAAATCTGTTCCGGGAGCAATGCGGCAGCGATCAATAAAAGAAAGGCTATGAGAATGCGCCAAAGCATTTTTTTCTGCTTTTTGGTCATGGCAAGCCGCCTCCTTATTTCTTCGGGTCTTACTTGACCACGATCTCGCAGTCGGGCTCCACCTTCTTGCAGGCCTTCACCGCCTCTTTCACGATCTGGTCAAAGCGGGCGTCGTCTGCCTCCAGGGTGAGCTTCTGGGTCATAAAGCTGACGGTGGCGCTGGTGACGCCGTCAATGTTCTGGATGGCCCGCTCCATCTTGGCCGCGCAGTTGGCACAGTCCAGGTCGATCATGCGAAAGGTCTTTTTCATGGGTTATTCCTCCTCAATATGTTCCATTCCTTGATTCAAAATACTTACCACGTGGTCATCGGCCAGGGAGTAGTAGATGGTCTTGCCCTCCCGGCGGAATTTTACCAGCTTACTGGCCTTCAGCACCCGCAGCTGGTGGGAGACGGCGGACTGGCTCACGTCCATGAGCTTGGCGATGTCGCACACGCACAGCTCCGATTCCAGCAGCGCGTAGAGAATCTTTACCCGGGTGCTGTCCCCGAAGATCTTAAAGAGCTCCGCCAGATCGTACAGGGTCTCGTCCCGGGGCAGCTGGGCGCGGACGTGTTCCACCGCGTCGGTGTGTACCTGAGTGACGGCGCAGCACAGGTCCTGGTCCCGCTCCTGCTCCATGGGTCATCCCTCCTTCAAATTATCATATGAATAACTGTTCATATATTGTACCATCAAGATACACCCAACGTCGCCCCCTGTCAAGGGAGGACAAAAAATTTTTTTAAAAAAGTTGGGAACCTTTTTTTTCAACGACCGTCCAACCCACTGAATACAGAAAATACCGCTGAAATCCAGCGAAGAAAAAGGAGTTATCGACTATGAAACACCGCACTTATGCTCTGCTTCTTGCCGCCACCCTCTCCCTGTCTCTGCTGGCCGGCTGCGGCTCCAACGACGGCGCCAACAGCAGCCAGAGCTCTGACAACAGCAGCATCTCTTCCAGCCAGGGCAGCCAGTCGTCTTCCAGCTCTGACGTGAGCACCCCCGACGCCTCTGGCTCCGGCTCTGACGTGAGCACTTCCGGCTCCGGCAGCACCAGCACTCCCGACGGCTCCCAGGGCGGGACTCAGGAGGAGGCCAAGCTGACCCTGAGCCGCACCGGCTTTACCCTCTTCTCTGCCGGTTCCAGCTACACCCTGAAGGCCGACGGCGTGCCCGAGGGCACCAAGGTGACCTTTAAGTCCGGCGACCCCAGCGTGGCCACCGTGGATGAGAACGGTAAGGTTGTGGCGGTCAAGCCCGGCAACACCAAGATTACCGTGACTGCCGGTGACCAGAAGGCTACCTGCGTGGTGGCCTGCCGGTGGGAGGAGGAGAAGCCCTCCACTGGCGGAGGTTCCAGCTCTGGCGGAGGCTCCAGCTCCGGCGGCGGAACCACCACCCCCGATCCTGAGCCCAGCAAGGTGGATCTGGCGGCCTTCTATTCCTCCGTTTCCTCCAAGTACTCTATGCCCAACCTGACCCTGGCGGATTCCGGCCTGATGAACAACTACTATGCCGGCCTGAGCGGCATTGCCACCGAGCAGTGCAATGTGTACATCAATATGATGTCCATGAACATGGGTGAGATGGCCCTGGTTCAGGTAAAGAACAGCAGCGATGTGGCCAAGGTGAAGAGCATCTTCCAGGCTCGCATTGACTCCATGGTAAACGGCGGCGCCTGGTATCCCGAGCCCACCCGCATCTGGACCGAGCAGTCCCGGGTGGTGTCCAACGGCAACTACGTGATGATGGTGGTTGGCGAGGACTGCGATTCCATCGTGAAGGATTTTAATGCTCTGTTTTGATTGATTCTCCCCCGCGGAATGTGATATCATGGGGCGGACGGTCTGTGCCGTCCGCCTTTCATTCTGTTTCGTTTTACCCAGGAGGATAACCATATGGTTTTTTCGACCCCAATTTTTCTATTTTATTTTCTGGCTTTGACCCTGCTGGTCTACTACGTGGTGCCCCGGAAGGGACGCAACGTGGTGCTGCTCATCTCCTCGCTGTTCTTCTACTACTGGGGAGAGCGGGAGTACGTGGCCATCATGTTCCTGTCCACCGCCATTGACTATACCCACGGTATGCTGGTGGAGCGGTGCAAGAAGAAGGGCAACGACAAGGGAGCCCGGATGGCAGTGGCCTCGTCCATTATCTTCAACCTGGCCCTGCTGCTGTTCTTCAAGTACTGGGACTTCCTGGCCGGTTCCTTCCAGGCCATGGGCCTGACCTTTATGCCGGTGCTGAACATCCACCTGCCCATCGGCATCTCCTTCTATACCTTCCAGACCATGAGCTACACCATCGATGTGTACCGTGGAGATACCCGTGCCCAGCGCAATATCATCAACTTCGGCACCTTCGTCACCCTGTTCCCCCAGCTGATTGCCGGTCCTATCATCAAATATAAGGACCTGGGAGATCAGATCAACGAGCGCACCACCTCCACGGAGAAGTTTGCCTCCGGCGTGCAGATCTTTATGGTGGGTATGGCCAAGAAGGTGCTGGTGGCCAACAACGTGGGCATGCTGTGGGAGGCCTACAAGGCCATGTCTGCCGGGGAGCTCACCGTGCTGGGCGCCTGGCTGGGTGTGATCGCCTTTACCTTCCAGATCTACTTTGACTTCTCGGGCTACTCCGACATGGCAATCGGCCTGGGCCGGATGCTGGGCTTTGAGTTCCTGCCCAACTTCAACTACCCCTATATCTCCAAAAGCATTACTGAGTTCTGGCGGCGTTGGCACATCTCCCTGTCCACCTGGTTCCGGGAGTACCTGTATATCCCCCTGGGAGGCAACCGCTGCTCCAAGCCCCGTTGGATGTTCAACCTGCTGGTGGTGTGGGCCGCCACGGGCATCTGGCACGGCGCCAGCTGGAACTACCTCATTTGGGGTCTCTACTTCTTCGTCCTGCTGATGCTGGAGAAGTTCTTCCTGCTGAAGGTGCTCAGCAAGGTCCCCGCCCTGGTGGGCCACATCTACACCCTGTTCTTTGTGGTGGTCAGCTGGGCCATCTTCGCCATCGAGGACTTTGCTCAGCTGGGCTCCTACCTGAAGGTGATGTTCGGCCTGGGCGGCGTGCCGCTGATGGACGCCAAGCTGGGCTACTATGTGACCAGCTACCTGCCCATCCTGTTGGTGGCCGCTGTGGCCTCCACCCCTCTGGGCGCCAAGCTGTACCACAAGCTCAAGACCCCGGCGGCTGAGGTGGTGTGTACGGTGCTGGTGCTGGCGGGACTGGTGGTGTGCACCGCCTATCTGGTGGACGGCACCTACAATCCCTTCCTGTATTTCCGCTTCTAAGGAGGGTATCCATGAATAAAAAGTATTGTATCTTTTTGACGGTCCTGTTTTCTCTGTTCATCGGCGGGATTTTGGTGGGCAGTCTGTTGGTTCCGGACAAGGAGTTCTCCGAGCTGGAAAACCGCTATTTGCAGACGCCTCCCAAGCTGAGCTTGGAGAACCTTCAGAGCGGCAAGTTTATGGAGGACGCGGAGGACTACGTCAATGACCACGTGATCGGCCGAGACCTGTGGGTCGCCCTGAAGGCCTGGAGCGAGCGGCTGAGCGGCAAGCAGGAGAACAACGGGGTCTACTTCGGCAAGAATGACACCCTGATCAACCGCCTGGACGAGCCGGACTATGACACGCTGATGACCAGTGCAGGCTTTGTCAATGCCCTGGTGAACAACGTGGACGTGCCGGTGTACTTCGGCATTATCCCCTCTGCGGCAGAGATCTGGTCGGACCGGCTGCCTGAGGGTGCTCCCACCGCGGACGAGAAGGCCATCATTGACCGCCTGTACGACACGGTGCAGACCTACACCATCGACGTGTACTCTGCCCTGGAGGAGCACAAGGACGAGGACATCTACTACCGCACCGACCACCACTGGACCAGCCTGGGCGCCTACTACGGCTATACCGCCCTGATGGAGGCCATGGGCATGGAGGCGGCCCCTCTGAATGAGGACGCCAAGGTGACGGTGACCGACTCCTTCTACGGTACCATCTTCTCCAGCTCCGGGGTGCGCTGGGTGGCCCCCGACCACATCGACCGGTATATCTCCGGCGACGGTTTGAAGGTGACCGCCTACTTTGACGGCACCCCCACCGACAGCACCCTGTATGTGGACAGCTACCTGGACAAGAAGGACAAGTACTCCTCCTTCCTGGGCGGCAACCAGCCTCTGTGCGTTATTGAGACGGAGCACACCGACGCCCCCAAGGTGCTGGTGATCCGGGACTCCTACTCCGACTCCCTGGCTCCTTTCCTGACCCAGAACTTCTCCGAAATCCATCTGTTTGACCCCCGCATGAATCTGAACAGCGTGAAGGACTATGTGGAGACCAACGAGATTGACCAGGTGGTGGTGCTGTACAGCATCTCCAACTTCATCTCTTCCAGCAAGGACCTGTTCGTGCTGAGCCGATAAGTAGAAAAAATCCCCGTGGATATGCATCCACGGGGATTTTACATGTTACGCGAGAGGCAAAGCGAAGCTTTGCACAAAGTTCTTTGCCAAGCTTTCTTTCAAGAAAGCG
>CAJLCG010000010.1 GCA_905205085.1 uncultured Oscillospiraceae bacterium | reverse complement strand
TTCATCTTATTGTTTTAGGCCCACGGGGGCCGGTCTCAGTTTTCTTGCCGGGTTTCCTTGCCAAAAACAGCCCGGCGCATAGCCTGGCCCGTGGGTGTGGCGGCCAGACCGCCCTGAGAGGTCTCCCGCAGAGAACAGGGTATGGAATCCCCCACCGCCCGCATGGCCTGGATGCACTCGTCCACGGGGATCTTGCTCTCCACCCCGGCCAGGGCCATCTCGGCGGCGGAAAAGGCGATGACCACGCCGCCTACATTGCGCTTGATGCAGGGGATCTCCACCAGACCGGCTACCGGGTCACACACCAGCCCCAGCTGATTTTTCAGGGCAATGGCGCAGGCGTGGGCCGACTGGGCGGGAGTACCGCCCTTCAGCTCCACCAGGGCGGCGGCCGCCATGGCTGCTGCCGAGCCGCACTCGGCCTGACACCCTCCCTGGGCCCCGGCGATGGAGGCGTTTTGGGCAATCACCATACCCACTGCACCGGCGGTAAACAGAGCCATCACGCCCGCCTCCCGACTGCACCGCTCCTCTTCCACCATGGACACCACCGTCCCCGGCAGAATGCCGCAGGAACCGGCTGTGGGGGCGGCCACGATCTTGCCCATGGCCGCGTTGTACTCCGCCACCGCAACCGCCCGGGCAATGGCACGGTTCAGAAAGACCCCGGTGATGCCGCCGCTCTGGGCATAGCGCCACAGCCGGGCGGCGTCGCCTCCGGTCAGCCCTGAGGTGGAGCGCAGCTCCGGGTCCAGCCCGGCCCGCACCGCCTCCTGCATCACCGTAAAGCGGTGCTGCATGTTATCCAGCAGCTGTTGGGGGGAGAGCTCCATCTGCTGGGCCTGGTCGGCCAGGACCAGCTGGGACAGGCTCACGCCCTGCTCCTGTGCCCCCTGGCACAGCTCAGAAATCGAAGTATACTCCAGCATGACCAATCCCCCCTTACATGGCCCGGATCAGTACCACGTTGATCACGTGGGGCTGACCGCGCAGCGACTGAATAAGACCGTCGGGCACGTCTCCGTCCACCTCGATGGTCATTACCGCCTCCCCGCCCTTGTGGGGGCGTGAGAGTCGGAAGTTGCCGATGTTCAGGTCGGAACTGGCGATAAAGTTGGTGACGGAGGCGATGACGCCCGGCTGGTCGTAATGGAGTACCAGCAGGGTGTTATACTGCCCGGTAAAGGAGACCGCCATGCCGTTGATCTCGGTAATGAGGATGTTTCCTCCCCCCACCGAGGCCCCCTGGACCACAGCACGGGCCCCGTGCTCCCCCACCAGGGAGATCCGGGCGGTGTTGGGGTGGGCGCCTGGGATGTCCTGTTCCCGGAAGGAGAAGACCAGTCCCCGTTCCCGGGCCAACTCCAGAGAGCGGCGGATGCGCTCATCGTCGGAGTGCATCCCCATGATCCCCGCGATCAGTGCCTTGTCGGTGCCGTGGCCCCGGTAGGTCTGGGCAAAGGAGCCGGCCAGCTGGATGTCGGCCTGCACCACCTCTTCCCCCAAGATCTTCCAGGCCACCCGGCCCAGCCGCACCGCCCCCGCGGTGTGGGAGCTGGAAGGTCCGATCATCACCGGGCCGATGATATCAAATACGTTCATAGCGTTCTCCTTGGTGGACGTATTGTCCATTCTTTGGTAAAAGTCTAATTTTTTCTTCGGCCCTATTTGGGCTGGGACCTGCCCTTAGGTTGCTGCATTTGTGGTTAGAATATTATCATAACACAGACGGTTGGTCTCGGAAACCATTTTCGTGGTATCAATATGTTTCAATCGATGTTATGCCCGGAAAGAACGGTGCTGCTCAGCAGGGGCACTGACGGCCGGTGTGGTCGATGGAGTAGTCCCCGGTCAGGATCAGTTGGGAGATGGGCACAAAGGTATAGCCCTCCTGGGTCAGCTGCTCCAGAATGGTGGGCAGCGCCTCCGGGGTGTGAAGGGCCGCGTTATGAAAGAGCACGATGGACCCCGGCCCCACCTTGCTGGTCACCCGCTGTGCAATCTCCTCGGCAGAAATCTCCTTCCAGTCCAGGCTGTCCACGTCCCACTGGATGGGCTCCATGCCGATGGAGCGGGCGGCCTGGACCGATTTGTCGTCGTAGTCCCCGTAGGGCATGCGCACCAGGGTGGGCCGCACCCCGGTGACCGCCTCGATCTTGTCGTTGCAGGCATTGAGGTCGGCTACCACCTCGTCGGCGGTGAGCTGGGGGTAGTGGGCGTGGGTGTTGGAGTGGTTCATCACCTCGTGGCCTGCGTCCGAGAGGGCCTTGACCGATTCCGGGTACTTATCCACCCAGGAACCCACCACAAAGAAGGTGGCCTTTACCCCGTAGCGGTCCAGAATATCGATGAGCTGCTGGGTGTCCTCGTTGCCCCAGGCGGCGTCAAAGCTGATGGAGACCAGCTTCTGGTCCCGCTGTACACAGTAAATGGGCAGCTGGCGCACCGAGGCTGAGGCTCCCACCGCAGCGGGATAGTAGTTGACCACGCAGAACATGGCCGCGGCCAGACACAGGCACGCCGCGGCAGTCCACCACCTTTTTTTCACCAGAACGATGCGAAAGGCGCGGATTGGTTTCTTCATTCCCATCATCTCCCATAGCAGACTATAATCATCTATATTGCATGGGAGGGGGAAACATGCGGCCGTGCATACAGGCAGAAAAAGGCCCCGCCGGCGCTTTATGCACCGGTGGGGCCGGAAAAGGCAGGCTTTCGTTTAAAATACCACTTTACCCAGAGCGGATTGGACCAGCTCCGAAGCCAGAATGCCGGTCTTGTTCCGCTCGTCCAGAATGGGATTGACCTCCACCATATCCATGGACACCAGCTTCTGGGAGCGGGCAATAGTCTCCACAGCCAGGAAGGCCTCACGGGTGGTGAGTCCGCTGTGTACCACAGTACCAGTGCCCGGAGCAGCCTCTGGAGTGATGGCGTCCACATCAAAGCTCAGATGAATGCCCTTGGTACCCTCGCCGGCCACCGCCATGGCCCGGTGCATCACCTCCGCCATGCCCAGCTCGTCAATCATGTCGATGGGGAAGATGGTCACCCCGGCCTCCTTCATACGGATGCGCTCCTGGGTGTCAATGTCCCGCCCGCCGATCTGCACGCAGTGGGCTACATCCACAAAGACGGGGCCCTGGCCGAAATCCACCATACAGTCGGGACCGTAGCCGCACACGGCGGAGAAGGGCATGCCGTGCATGTTGCCGGTCTGGCTGCTCTCCTCATTGTTCCAGTCTCCGTGGGCGTCCACCCAAATGACGCCAATGGAACCATAGAATTTGGATACGGCGGAGATGCTGCCCGCCGCGATGCTGTGGTCGCCGCCCAGCACCACGGGGAAATGCCCCTGTTCCAGGGACTGATACACGGTGTGGTAGAGACGGCGGTTCACGTCCACCACCTGCTCATAGTTTCTCAGTGTGGGCTTTGTGTCACCTTTGAGAAGGGGGACAATGTCGCCCAGATTTTCTACCTGAAAGCCCATGTGCTCCAGGCCCTCGCTCAGCCCGGCATAGCGGATGGCGGCGGGGCCCATGCTGACGCCCCGCTTGGATGCACCAAAGTCCATCTGCACGCCTACAAGATCGACGATATGCTCCATCGTTGATATCACCTCAAGTTCAGAATCCTGCAGCGGGTTTTCATACCCCTGCCTGGGCCGGAAATTCTCCCAACCGGAGCAGGGGAGAGCGCTTCGACGGCAAACCAGTATGTATAACATAATCAATGGAACCGATGATGTCAAATATATTGTGTTTGATATTGTGATTTTAAGTAAAAAAGGATGCCTCTATGCGCTGTGACAGGGGCGGAATCTGAATTTTTGCACACGGCACGATTTGCCATCCTGACAATAAAAATAGGAAGCCATCCGCCGCAGCCGCCCGGAGAACTGCGTCCTTTGGACACAACATACATCCTGATGTGAAAAATTCTTTTCTGCATTTTGAACCGCAGAGAGATGCAATTTGACTCTAAAAGAATGAAAAAGATTTTCTACAAAAGTATATACAGAAATGCGGCATAATATATACAAAGGCGCATGTATTGCTACATAGAAGAAAAAGTATTTTGATATGAAACTTTTTTCAAAGGAGAAGACAAAGATTTTCTCTCGTCTATTTCCCTATAAAGACGGTATGTAATTGCGTTCATTTTCACCACTGCGCCAAAAAAACGTTTTGTTTCCAATTTGTAATTGAAACTGGTGCGCTCTTCCAGTATAATGCCGCGTGGTAGAGGCCGTCGGCCCCGGCCCAATTGGGCGCGGGACGGGCGGCTTAGCTATGCAATTATGAAATTTGGAAAGGATGAATGCTTTGAACCAGCTTCGACGACTGACCTCAGGCCTGCTGAGTCTGGCTCTGGTAGGTTCCACCTGCACCACTTGGCTGCCCAACGTTGCCGCGGCCAGCCGCCGGGATAGCTCTGTGCTGCAAGCAGAGCAGAGTACTGGCTCCATTGCCCTGACCCTGAACTTTGGTCTGCCCCAGCGGGTGGAGGAAGTGCGGGACCGGGATATTCAGCTTACCCTGACGGGGAACGATAAAAACATCACCGTCTCTCTGAAAGACGGCTCCGCCACCGGAGCAGACGGCCTGTCCGTCTCGGTGGAGGCACGGAACACCCAGGGGGTGCCCCTCACCACCGAGCAGCAGATGGGCGCCTACGGGGCGGTCATCTCCGGCCTGCCCAAGGGGACCTACACCCTGAAACTGGAGGGCAAGGGCTATGCCGCCTGCTCCACCCGGGTGACCCTGGCGGATTACTCCCAGCATGTGCTCATGAGCACGGCCAACGGAACCTTCTCCCTGGGCGATGTGACTGGGGACGGCGTGGTAAACGCCGCCGACCGTAACGCCCTGGACGAGCAGCTGGGCAAGACCGGACAGCTGGACGTCTACGACCTGAACGGAGACGGCGTGGTGGATATCACCGACCTGTCCTATGTCAATAAGATGATGGGTCTGACCGGAAAGCCCGAGGTGACCGATACCTCCGCCATCGTGTCTGCGGAGGTGGATCAGGATGCGGTCACCGTGACCGGAGGTAGTGTCTCCGATCTGTTTAACGACAGCGAGACCACGGTCACCCTGAAGCCTGCGGAGGGAAAAGAGGAGCTTTCCATCCCCATCACCCTGGAAAAGCCCACCGAGATGAGTGAGATCTCCATCACCTCCCCCAGCACCGACGGAGCGGTCCAGGCGGGCACCGCCCTGGTGGTCTATGAGGAGGATGGTCAGGAGAAGACCATGACCGTCTCCTTTGACTCCACCGCTCCGGATGGCACATATGCCATCAGCCGGGTAGCCGGACAGAACGTGGTGACCATCAATCTGGGCCAGAAGGTGGCCGTGAAGAAGGTCACCATCACCGTCACCAAGGTGGAGGGCCAGACCGGGGACAAGCCCCAGTTTGCCACCGTGACCCAGATCGAGTTTTTGAAGGATATTGTCTCGGACAACACCCCGGCTGACACCCAGGTGAAGAACGTGACCGCCGTGGCCGGCGACGGAGAGGTGTCGCTCAGCTGGCAGGCGGTGAACAATGTCACCGGCTACACGGTGAAGTACGGGACCGCCAAGGGCAGCCTGACCCAGAGCGTTGCGGTGAGCACCAACAAGGCCACCGTCTCCGGGCTGAAGAACAATCAGACCTACTACTTCCAGGTGATGGCCACCAACGGCGACTGGACCGGCGTGCCCTCGGAGGTGATCTCCGCGGTTCCCCAGCCTGCCAGCGCCCCCGGCGCCCCCTCCAATCTGGTGGTGGAGAAGGCGGACACCGCCCTGCGCCTGAGCTGGGGCTCCACCAAGGACGCCACCTACTACCAGGTCTACTACCGGGTGCAGGGCGAGGCAGAGTTCCAGGCCTGGGGCGGCAATATCACCGCCACCAGTGCCGTCATCACCGGCCTGACCAACGGCACCACCTATGAGGTGGCGGTGAAGGCGGGCAACAGCAAGGGCCTGGGCCCCTACTCCGCCATTGCTACCGGCACCCCAAACAAGGAGGGCTTTGACCTGCCGGCGCTGCCCACCGACGGGCGCATCGATAACGGGGAGATCACCTCCATTGTTATGCAGGACCCCTCCAACGTGAACCGGAACCTGTGCCCCAACTTTGATGTGACCACCCACCTCACCGACAACGATCCCAACACCTACTGGATCGCTGCCACCTATACTCAGAACAGCAACATTACCTATACCTTCCGTACCACCCACGATATGAACTACCTGCTGGTAGTGCCCTATCTGGATGCTACCTATAAAAACCGCATTGCCAACTACACCGTTACGCTGAAGGGAGAGGACGGCCAGGTGCTGGCCACCTATTACCGGGACGGCGTCAATGTCACCGGCAGCAACTACTACATCCTCTCCTTCCCCGAGACCAAGGGGGTCAAGAGTGTCACCGTGGCTCTGGGCGAGAAGGCCGGCGGCCCCCGAGTGAGTGTGTCGGAGATTGCCTTCTATGACAGTGAGAATCTGGTCAGCGGCATTGCCGACCTCTTTACCGACGGCACCTTCACCCAGCTCAAGAGCACGGTGAAGCAGGAGCAGATCACCGACCTGAAGAACCGCCTGAGCGCTCTGAGCAGCTTCTATCTGAATCTGACCCAGCTCAACGATGAGCTGAACCTGGCCCAGGCTCTGCTGGACCAGGACGAGGACGCTCTGGGTCTGGTGAAGAACGACTTCCAGAGCCGCAGCGGCTCCGCCTCGGAAGATCAGGCGGCCGGACAGACCGCCAGCGACCTGCAGCCCCTGGGCATCACGGCCCGGGCGGGCGCCACCGTGGCCATCTACGCAGAGCTTCCCGACGACGCCACCGTCTATGTGGTGCCCACCCAGTACTACGGCGAGTCCGGCGTGTGGAAGGGTACCCCTGTGGCCCTGAAGAACGGCCGCAACTACATTACTGTCCAGAAGATCGGCAGCCTCTCCGATACCCGGGGCGGCATGCTCTATCTGACCTACGCAGGCAGCAACCCTGAGGACATCAAGCTCCAGGTCCGGGTGCTGTCTAACGCCTGGGAGATGCCGGTGCTGGAGCTGTCCAACTGGTATTCCATGGGGGAAAGCGCCCGAAAGGACGCCATCCGCGCCTATGTCCAGGAGCTGGAGGCCTATGTCTCCGGCCTGACCGGCGCAAACTACAAGACTGACGTGCGCAACGCCACCGAAATTTCCACCCCCAGCGTGCTGCTGTCCCTGCCCGCCGACCAGGTCCTGGCCGGACTGAAGGGTGTGGGCAACGATGAGAGCGCTATGGTGGAGGCCATGTATCAGAATGTGCTGGCCTGGGAAGAGGAGCTCTTTGTGGCCAACCAGGTCCAGGGCATTATCGATTCCAGCACTGCCCTGTCCGGCTACCAGTATCCCATGACTACCCGCCAGAACATCCGCTACATGCGCATGTTCGCCGGCGCCTTCATGTATGCCGCCGGCAACCACATCGGCGTGGAGTACGGCTCCACCTCTGCTCTGGTCCAGGGCAAGCCCACCTCCGTCACCGGAGCGGGCAGCGCCAACGGACTGTTCGGCTGGGGCATCGCCCACGAGATCGGCCACAACATGGACAAGCTGGGCAAGGCGGAGATCACCAACAACATCTACTCCCTGGCTCTCCAGGCCTGGGACGGCAGCTCCATGTCCCTGAATACCCGCCTCACCGAGGATGGCCGCTGGGCGGACATCTTCAACAAGGTGGCCCAGGGACGCCCCGGCACCGCCAACAATGTGTTTGTGCAGCTGGGTATGTACTGGCAGCTCCACCTGGCCTATGACAACGCCTCCCAGCCCCTGGCCTTCTACAACCAGTTCTTCAAGCTGTGGAAGTCGGGCGCGTACAGCGGCTACACCACCGACGAGCGGGTGGCCCTCATCGCCTCCCAGGTGGCGGACCGGGATCTCACCGAGTTCTTCACCCGCTGGGGCGTGACCCTCAGCGACGGGGTGAAGAGCATCCTGGACGACTACCAGCCTGAGACCCGCGCCATCTGGTATCTGAACGACGCCTCCCGTACCTACCGGCTGGGCAGCGGCAGCGCCGCCAACGGCAGCGCCACCGTGACTGCCTCTGTGGAGGAGTCCCAGGTGACCCTGACCATCCAGCACACCGACGCCAGCAAGATCCTGGGCTATGAGATCCGCCGCAACGGCGTGGCCATCGCCTTCACCACCGGCAGCACCTATACCGACAATCTGGGCGCCGCCAACAACCGCACCTACACCTACTCCGTGGTGCCCGTGGACAAGCTGGGCAACCTGGGCGCTGAGGCCAAGGCCAACGAGGTCCGGGTGGCCTATGACAAGACCATCTCCGATGACCTGTACACCCTGGAGCACGATGGCGACACCGTCACCATCACCATGAAGAACGGCGCTTCTGTGCCTGTGACCGGCATCAAGGTGACCGGCACCGGCCTGTCCGGCAGCTACACCGTACAGGTGAAGGCCAGCGCCGGGGCCGACTGGACCGACACCAAGACCGGCGAGCTGTCCGACAACCTGGTGGCCTATTTCACCAAGCCCGGCGCAAAGCCCGACGATACCCGTATCTGGACCTATGACGCCGCTGTGGTAAAGATCACTGGCATCCCCGAGAGTGCTCAGGTGGAGCTGCTGGACTACCCCGGCGACCGGGTGGACTTCTATGAGGGGGCCGCGGTAGGCGTACTGAAGGACAACTTCCAGTACGGCGATAGAGAGGATGAGGTCATCCCCGCCGGTACCCTGGTCATCCTGGGCACCTACCGGGGCGATCCCACCTACAACTACGTGTCGGTGGAGGCGGTGTACAACACCACCAGCGAGGCCGACGAGGCCAACGGCGTCACCACCATCACCCGCGCCATGAACGGCTACGGCCTGCTCTTTGCCGAGATCCCGGAGGACGGGGCGGTGAGCGACACCAGCGACGGCTTCTTCCTCTTCGTGCCCGATCTGGAGAAGGAAAAGGAGCTCAACGCCCAGAGCGGCGTCACCGACGACTATCCCCTGGAGATCCGGGTCAACTTCTACCGCACCGACGTGCCCAACACCAACCAGGGCGGGCGCATCACCAGTGAGACCCTGTGGCTCAGCTTCCCCTCGGAGGACGACCTGCCCTCTATCGAGCTGACTGGAAGCGCAGAGAATTAAAGGAGAACGCGTGTGAAACGAAATCGAATTTTCAGCCTGATCTGTGCCCTGGCACTGACCATGGGCCTGCTGATCCCCTGTGCCGCGGCGGCGGCTCAGGGGCCCCAGCTGACGGTGTCCAGCCAAGAGGCGGCCGCCAACCAGACTGTGGGTCTGACTGCTCTGCCCGCTGACTGCCAGAGCCTTCAGATCACTCTGACCCTTTCCGCCGACGCCGACTACACCTTTACAGCGGACAGCGCTCTGGCAGACCGCTCCGGCGTGTATACCACCTATAAGCAGCATGGCCAGAATGTGACCATCTATGTCACTGCCAAGACCGGTACCCTGCCCGACGAGGGCAGCCTCACCCTGGGCGTGCTCTCCTCGGACGGCGCCCGCTTTACCGTGGAGCAGGCCTCCGACCTGAAGGTGCTTAACGACAGCAGCGCCGAGACCGTCTATCCCGCGGTGGATGTGGAGGACAGCGGCAATTCCGGCGGTACCCAGGAGCCGGACGAGCCCACTCCCCCCACCGAGGGAGGAGACGGCGACGGTTCTGACGGCACTGAGGATCAGACCACCTACGCCATCACCATCCGCACCTCCACCGGCGGCAAGGTAACTGCCAGCGCGGCTCGGGCGGAGCAGGGCGAGGTAATCACCCTCAACGCCGCCCCCAATGCCGGTTATGAGCTGAGCGCTCTCACCGTCACCACCTCCGCGGGCAAGAAGCTGTCTCTGGCGGATAAGGGCAATGGCAAATACACCTTTACCATGCCCGCCGCCGCCGTTGCGGTCACTGCCCTCTTTGCTCCCCAGGAGACCGAGCCCGACTTCCCCTTTGACGACGTGGCCCAGGGCACCTGGTACTACGAGGGGGTGCGGTATGCCTATGAGCACGGCCTGATGAGCGGCACCGGCGAGGGCACCTTCTCCCCTGACCTGCCCACCAGCCGGGGAATGCTGGTTACCATCCTCTACCGCCTGGCGGGCAGCCCTGCCGCAGGCAGCGCCTCCTTTACCGACGTGGCCCCGGGCCAGTGGTACGCGGACGGCGTGGCTTGGGCCAGTGCCAACGGTGTGGTTTCCGGCTATACCGACGGCAGCTTCCGGCCCAACGATACCATCACCCGGGAGCAGATGGCCGCCATCCTCTACCAGTATGCCCGCCTCCAGGGCAAGCTGGACAGCGGCCGGGCCGACCTGTCCATCTTCGCGGATGTGGATGACCTGAGCGCCTATGCCAAGGAGCCCATGAGCTGGGCTGTGGCCCAGGGCCTGTTCAGCGGCGTATCCGCCGATATGCTGGCCCCCGGCGGCTCCACCACCCGCGCCCAGGCGGCGGTCATTCTGACTGCCTTCTCCAAGGCGCTGGGCTAACCCGTAAAATTGTGGAAAAAACACAAAATAATAGGTTCATGCAACAAAAAAGCGGCCCGTTGGGCCGCTTTTTTTTGTTTCCCCGTTTACAATGGAGAAGGAGATGTGCTATAATGAAACCACTTTTATAAAAGTTAGGGGGAGCGACGATGTGCGCCCACAGACCGCTGTCCACCGTAGAGGTGCGCAAGCAGAACCGAAATCGTGTCTATCGCCACCTGATCACGCTCTGGGAGCCTGTCACCAAGCAGGAACTGGCCTTTCGCCTGTCCATGAGTCTGCCTACCCTTTCTCAAAATTTGAATGAATTGGCGGAGATGGGGCTCATTGACCGCTCAGCCACCACCGACTCCACCGGCGGGCGGCGGCCCCGGCTGATTGCGCCCCTGCCCAACGCCCGCTTTGCCCTGGGGGCGGAGCTGACTGGAGGGGATCTGCGGCTGGTGGCGGTCAACCTGCGCCAGGAGACCGTGGCCTATCAGAAGATCATCCTGCCCTTTTCCAACACGGTAGAGTACGGGAATCGCCTGGCCCAGCTGATCGAGGCCTTTTTGGACGCCAACTACCTGGACCGGGATAAGCTGCTGGGGGTAGGGCTGACCCTGCCGGGCATTATCGGCCCGGACCAGAGCACCATCGAATATGCCCCCACCATCGGGGTGCATACCTCTACGCCCTGCCGTTTTACCAGCCCCATTCCCTACCCCACCCTCCTGGACAACGACGCCAACTGCGGCGGATTTGGAGAGTGGTGGAACCGCACCGACCAGCAGAGCATGGCCTACCTCTCCCTGAGCCGGGGTGTGGGCGGGGCCTTCCTGGTGGGCGGGCAGCTGTACGACGGGGTCAGCCACCGGGCCGCCGAGTTTGGACACATGTGCCTGCACCCTGGAGGCCGCCGCTGTGAGTGCGGCCGGCAGGGTTGTCTGGAAGCCTACTGCTCCGCGGCCCGTCTCTCTGACGACCTGGACATCACTCTGGAGGTATTCTTCCAGCGTCTGGAGCAGGGCGAGCCCTCCTATCAGGCTTTGTGGAAGAGCTATCTGGAGGATCTGGCCACCGCAGTCACCACCATCCACACCATTTTGGACTGCACGGTGATGATCGGAGGATCGGTGTCCCAGTATCTGCCCCCCTACCGCAGTCAGCTGGGAAAGCTGATCCGGGAGCTGGACCCCCTGTCCGATCAGACTGACTTCTTTACCTTCTGCCCCAGTTACAGCCGCTCTATTTGTATTGGTGCAGCTACCCGCTTCCTTTACGAGTTTGTCAATCAGCTTTAATGATTTCGCCGCCCTCCGGGGCGGCGAAACTTTTCTTGTCAAACTGTTCAAAGTTGAATGATTCAATTTGTACAAGGCGCTAAATGTACAAATTTGCGAAAAATCCTGTTGACATCCGAATTTGTTTTGTTGTATTCTATGGACAGAAAGAGAAAGGATTTTTACAAAAGTTCTTTCTCTAACTTCGGAAGCCGTCAACATCATGGCGGCACCACTTCAAAACAAAGAAGGAGCGATTGAAATGAAAAAGCGTATCCTGGCTCTTGCTCTGTCCGCGGCTATGGCCCTGTCTCTGGCTTCCTGCTCCAGCGGCGGCAATGCTTCCGGCTCCGGTTCCGGCTCTGGTTCCGGTTCCGACTCCGGCGATACCAAGAAGGTCGGCCTGTCCATGCCCACCCAGTCCCTGGAGCGGTGGAACCGTGACGGCTCTTACCTGGATGAGCAGTTCAAGAGTGCCGGCTATGAGACCATCATTACTTACTCCGACAACGATACCAACCGTCAGGTCAGCGACATCCAGAACATGATCGCTGAGGGCGTGGACCTGCTGGTGGTGGCCGCCATCGACGGCGAGGCCCTGAACACCGTGATGAACGAGGCCGGCGAGGCTGGCATCCCCGTTATCGCCTATGACCGTCTGATCATGAACGACAACGTGTCCTACTACGTGTCCTTCGATAACTACACCGTTGGTACCCTGCAGGGCCAGTACATTGTGGACACCCTGGATCTGGACAACGCCGAGGGTCCCTTCAACATTGAGCTCACCGCCGGTGACCCCGCCGACAACAACGCCGGCTACTTCTTCCAGGGCGCCATGGACGTGCTCCAGCCCTACATCGACTCCGGCAAGCTGAAAGTTGTCTCCGGCCAGACCGACTTTGACGCCGTAGCGACCGATAAGTGGGACACCTCCACCGCTCTGGACCGTGCCCAGAACGTGCTGGCTTCCTACTACGCCGACGGCACCCAGGTCGACGCCTGGCTGTGCTCCAACGACTCCACCGCTCTGGGTGTTGCCCAGGCCATCGAGTCTGACTACACCGGCTCCAACCAGCCTATCATCACCGGCCAGGACGGCGACGAGGCCAACCTGAAGAATATCGTGGACGGCAAGCAGTCCATGACCGTGTACAAGGCCGTGGCCAACGAGGCCGTGGTCACCCTGGATCTGGGCAAGGCCATCCTCAACGGCGAGACCGTGGACGGCAGCCTGATCGAGAACGCCGGCTGGGAGTTTGACTGTGCCTACGACACCGAGTCCTACTTCACCTCCGACGGTCACAACTGCCCCTCCTTCCTGCTGGTTCCCGACGTGGTTACCAAGGACAACATGGTGGAGAAGCTGGTTGACACCGGTTACTACACTCAGGACGCCGACGGTTACCTGCACCCCGCTGCCTGAACTGGAATCTGAATCAAAACACTGCCGAACTGTTAGACAATGGGCGGGGCCTTCTGCCCCGCCCATTGTACTCTGAATACCCAAGGCTGAAAGGAGGCCATCCCCTTTGTCACAGTACATTTTGGAGATGAAAAACATCACCAAGGAGTTCCCCGGCGTCAAGGCATTGGACAACGTGAACCTCCAGGTGGAACCCGGCGAGATCCACGCCCTTATCGGTGAAAACGGCGCGGGCAAGTCCACCTTGATGAACGTGCTGTCCGGCACCTACCCCGCGGGAAGCTACACCGGTGAAATCTATTACGAAGGCAAGCTGTGCCAGTTTAAAACCCAGAAGGACAGCGAAGCGCTGGGCATTGTCATCATTCACCAGGAGCTGGCCCTGATTCCTCTGCTCTCCATCGGCGAAAATATGTTCCTGGGCAACGAGATCCGCAACAAAATGGGGGTCATCGACTGGAACAAGACCTATTATGAGGCCGAGCGCCACATGAAGCAGGTGGGACTCAATGAGTCGGCCCAGACCCTGGTCAAGGACATCGGTACCGGCAAGCAGCAGCTGGTGGAAATCGCCAAGGCCTTCTCCAAGAAGGTAAAGCTGCTCATCCTGGACGAGCCTACCTCCTCCCTCAACGACGAGGACGCCAAGATGCTGCTGGACCTGCTCATTGCGTTTAAGAAGGAGGGCCTGACCTCCATTATTATCACCCACAAGCTCAACGAGATCATCTACTGCGCCGACAAGGCCACCATCATCCGCGACGGCTCCACCATCGAGACCCTGGTCAAGGGCGTGGACGAGTTCAGCGAGGACCGCATCATCAAGGGCATGGTGGGCCGCTCCATGGAGGACCGCTATCCCAAGCGGGATCACAAGGTGCAGCCTGAAATCAGCTTTGAGGTCAAGAACTGGACGGTACACCACCCCCTGTATCCCGAGCGGGTCGTGGACGACCACGTCTCCTTCCATGTCCACAAGGGCGAAGTGGTTGGTTTCTCCGGCCTGCAGGGCGCCGGACGCACCGAGCTGGCCATGTCCATCTTCGGCCGCAGCTACGGCACCGGCATCTCCGGCGAGGTCTACCTCAACGGCAAGAAGGTCAACCTGAAAAATACCGAGGACGCCATCCGCCACAAGCTGGCCTACGTCACCGAAGACCGAAAGACCAACGGCCTCATTCTGGGCGAGACCATCCGCTTCAACACCACCCTGGCCCGGCTGGACAAGGTGTGCTCCGGCGGCATCATCGACCGGGACAAGGAGGTCAAGGTGGCCGAGGATATGAAAAATGAAATGGGAACCAAGACACCCACCATTGAGCAGCACATCGGCAACCTGTCCGGCGGCAACCAGCAGAAGGCGCTGCTGGGCAAGTGGATGTTCACTGAGCCCGACGTGCTGATTTTGGATGAGCCCACCCGCGGCATCGACGTGGGCGCCAAGTACGATATCTACTGCCTTATCAACGACATGGTCAGCCGGGGCAAATCGGTGGTGATGATCTCCTCCGAGCTGCCTGAGCTGCTGGGTATGTGTGACCGAATCTACGTCATGAACGAGGGCCGCCTGCTGGCTGAGGTAAATGCGGCCGACGCCACCCAAGAGAGTATCATGGGCTATATCATCCGCGACACCGTGCGGGACACGGCGAAAGTTTAATCACATGGAATAGGGAGTGTGACATCCATGAAAGGAACGACCAACAAAGCTTCAAATTTCCTCACGAAATACGCCATGGTCATCGCACTGGTGATCGTGTTTGTTCTGTTTGCTTATCTGACTGACTGGCGTCTGCTGTATCCCCAGAACATGTCCAACCTGATGCTGCAAAACGGCTACGTGCTGGTCATGGCCTGCGGCATGCTGCTGTGTATCCTCACCGGCGGCAACATCGATCTGTCCATCGGCTCGGTGATCTGCCTGGTGGGCGGCCTGGCTGCCGTGATGATCACCAACATGTCCATGAACCCCATCCTCACCATCGTGGTCTGCCTGGTGGCCGGCCTGCTGGTGGGCGTGTGGCAGGGCTACTGGATCGGCTATGTCCGCATCCCCCCCTTCATCACCACCCTGGGCGGCATGTTTATCTTCCGCGGCATCGGCCGTCTGATCCTGGATAACAAGACCGTGGCCATCCAGGACTCCACCTTCCTGAACATCTTCACCATGTACATCAAGATCCCCGGCCTGGATGACGGCGACACCGTCTATTCTGCTCTGATCATCGGTGTAGTGGCTGCCCTGTTTGTCCTGTTCAGCACGGCAAAAACACGCCGGGAGCGGGCCAAAAACGGCTATCGTCAGAACTCCATGGTGTGGGATTATCTGAAGGCTGGAATTATTGCCGCTCTGATCCTCTACTACTGCTACCTGCTCAGCCAGTACCGCGGCATCTCCGTTATGCTGGTGTGGGTGGTTGCCATCTGCCTCATCTACAACTTCATCACCGCCAAGACTGCCTTCGGCCGTTACTTCTACGCGGTTGGCGGCAATGAGAAGGCCACCAAGCTCTCCGGTATCAACACCGATAAGATCTACTTCATCGCCTATGCCAACATGGGCCTGCTGGCCGGCCTGTGCGGCCTGCTCAACGCGGCCCGTGTGGGTTCTGTCAACGGCTCCACCGGTACCTCCTTTGAGATGGACGCCATTGGCGCCTGCTTCATCGGCGGCGCTTCCGCTTACGGCGGCAGCGGCACCGTGGGCGGCGTGGTCATCGGCGCTCTGCTGCTGGGCGTGATCAACATGGGCATGTCCATCCTGGGCATCGGCGACTCCTGGCAGTATGTGGTCAAGGGCGGCGTGCTGCTGGTCGCGGTTATCTTCGACGTGGTCACCAGCCGCAAGTCTGGAAAGTAAACACTTCGATCCGTTGCCTTTTGGAGGAAACTATGTTGTATATTGGAATTGATCTGGGAACCTCTGCGGTGAAGCTGCTCCTAATGGATGAGGAGGGCCAAATCAAGAACGAGATCTCCCGGGAGTACCCCCTGGAATTCCCTCAGCCCGGCTGGAGCCAGCAGAATCCGGAGGACTGGAAAGCTGCCGTATTGGAGGGGGTCCCCGCCCTGCTGGAGGGCTTTGACAAGTCCCAGGTGGCGGGCATCGGGGCCGGCGGTCAGATGCACGGCCTGGTGGTGCTGGATGAGCACGACCAGGTGATCCGCCCGGCCATCCTGTGGAACGACGGGCGCACCGCCCAGGAGGTGGACTACCTCAACGAGGCGGTGGGACGGGAGAAGCTGTCCGCTCTCACCGCCAACATCGCCTTCGCCGGCTTCACCGCCCCCAAGATCCTGTGGATGAAGAAGCACGAGCCGGAGAATTTCCAGCGCATCCGCAAGATCATGCTCCCCAAGGATTACATCAACTACATCCTCACCGGCGTCCACTGCACCGATTACTCCGACGCCAGCGGCATGCTGCTGCTAGACGTGGAGCACAAGTGCTGGAGCCGGGAGATGCTGGACATCTGCGGCATCACCGAGAGCCAGATGCCCAAGCTCTTTGAGAGCTATGAGGCGGTAGGCACCCTGCTGCCTGAGATGGCTCAGAAACTGGGCCTGCCCGAGAACGTGGTGGTGTGTGCCGGCGCGGGAGACAACGCCGCCGCCGCCGTAGGCACCGGCACGGTGGGCGCGGGGGGATGCAACATCTCCCTGGGTACCTCGGGCACCCTGTTTATCTCCAGCGACCACTTCGGGGTGGACCCCCACAACGCCCTGCACGCCTTTGCCCACGCCGACGGCTGCTACCACCTGATGGGCTGCATGCTCTCCGCTGCCAGCTGCAACAAGTGGTGGATGGACGACATCCTGGGCTCTCAGGACTACGCCGGGGCCCAGAAGGACATCACCGACGACAAGCTGGGCCGCAACCACGTGTACTTTTTGCCCTACCTCATGGGGGAGCGCTCCCCCATCAACGATACCAACGCCCGCAGCGTCTTTATCGGCATGACCATGGACACCAGCCGCACCGACCTGACCCAGGCGGTGCTGGAGGGAGTGGCCTTTGCCATCCGGGACAGCTTTGAGGTGGCCCGGTCCCTGGGGCTGGATATCAAGCGCAGCATGATCTGCGGCGGCGGCGCCAAGAGCCCCCTGTGGAAAAAGATCATGGCCAATGTGCTCAACGTAGAGCTGGACACCCCCGCCTCTGAGCAGGGGCCCGGCATGGGCGGCGCCATGCTGGCTATGGTGGCCTGCGGGGCCTACCCCAGCGTGCAGGCGGTGTGCGACAAGCTGGTGAAGGTGGCGGACACCGTCCGGCCCGACCCGGAGATCGCCGCGCGCTATGAGCAGCGCTACCAGCAGTTTGCCAAAATTTATCCCACGCTGAAGGGGCTCTACCCTCAGCTGCTGTAAAGCATAACAAGGAGGGGCGTACATGAACGAAGAGGGACATCTGATCCTGCGCCTGGCCGTAGGGCTGTACCTGGCGTATCTGGCCTACATGCTGATCTCCGCCCAGATGGCGGGAGATACCGGCATGAGCGATGTGGTCGCCTATGTCGGAGGCGGTATCCTGGGCCTGGGCGGCCTGGGCTTCTGTGACTACGCCCTGGTGCGCTACTTTAAGGAGCGCAAGGCTCGACAGGAAAAGAAAGACGCATCGTCGGAGGAGGAGCCGTGAACCGTCGCTCCCTTCGGGAAATGGCCGTGCGGGTGGTGCTGCTGCTCCTTGGCCTGTGGATCGCCCACCTGGGCGTGACCCTCTTTCTCCAGACCAACCTGGGGTCCGACCCCTTTAACGTCTTTGTTCAGGGCCTGTTCCGGGCCCTCCCCTGGCCGGACTGGGCTGGAATGACCCATGGCCGGGTCCATCTGCTGGTGTCGCTGCTCATTATGGTGGTGCTGCTGGTGGTGGACCGCAGCTATGTGGGCATCGGGACGGTACTGTGCATGGCCCTGGGCGGCCCCATCATCGATGTGTACACCCTGTGGCTCTCCCCTTTTCTCAACGAGACCCTGCCCCTGGCGGTCCGGGTGCCCCTGCTGGCGGTGGGCTGTGTGATCCTGGCCTTCGGTATGACCATCGTCATCCGTTCCCAGGCGGGCACCGGCCCCAACGACCTGGTGGCAGTGGTGCTCAGCGACAAGAGCGGGAAACCCTTCGGTCCGGTGCGGATCGGGGTGGACCTCACCTTCGCCCTGGTGGGCTTTGCCCTGGGGGGTGTGGTGGGGGTGGGCACCATCATCTGCGCCTTTTTGGTGGGCCCCGCCGCCCAGCTGTTTTTCCCTGTGAGTGAAAAAATTTGTGTGTGTGTTTTGAATCAATTTGCGGGAGTGCGCTCCCGGTCTTGAGGTGATAAGCTATGATCATCCATTCAGTCTTTGACGCCGCCTTTGCCCCCTACGGCAAGGTGCTGGGAGGCTACGACACCGCCGCTCTGACGGACACCCTGAAGGCGGTGACTCCCGTACCCGATGGGGTGGACTACGTCCCCTCTCAGCCCGAGCTGGAGGCGCTGCCCATCGCCGGACAGTTTGCCTCCAACGCCTACGGCGGCATGCCCATCCAGCTGGGGTGGTGCAACGGACATAATACCCGTCTCAACTGCCTGGAGTACCACCGGGACAGTGAGCTGAACATCGGCGCCCAGGACTTTATCCTCCTGGTGGCCAAGGAAGATGACATGGTAGACGGCCGTCTGGATACCGCCAAGGTGAAGGCCTTCCGGGCTCCCGCCGGCGCGGTGGTGGAGGTATACGCCACCACCCTGCACTATGCCCCCTGCTCCGCCGCCCCCGGGGCCGGCTTCCAGGTGGTCATCGCGCTGCCCCGTGGCACCAACGGCCCCAAGCCTGCCATCACCCCCCTCAACGGGGAGGATGAGACCCTGTGGGCCTGCAACAAGTGGCTGCTGGCCCACGCCGACAGCAGCGAGGCCGCCCAGGGCGCGCCCGTGCGGCTAGATGGCATCAACGTGGATATTGCCGCCGATCTGTAAGCGGTAGATTTGAAAAGAGAGGTCTGATTATCATGTTTGCCAATATTCCTGAGGTCAAGCTGGGCATCATTGCCGTGTCCCGCGACTGCTTCCCCATCGCCCTGTCCACCCAGCGTCGCCAGAATATCGTCTCCGCCTACGGCGAGGGCCTGTATGAGTGCCCCATCACCGTGGAGAACGAGGCCGACGCTCTGAAGGCCCTGGATGACGTGAAGGCCCACGGTGTCAACGCCCTGGTGGTGTTCCTGGGCAACTTCGGTCCCGAGACCCCCGAGACCATCCTGTGCCAGAAGTTTGACGGCCCCACCATGTACGTGGCCGCTGCTGAGGGCGACGGCGATATGATCAACGGCCGCGGCGACGCCTACTGCGGCGTGCTCAACTGCTCTTACAATCTGGGCATGCGCCACCTGAAGGCCTACCTGCCTGAGTACCCCGTGGGCACCGCCCAGGAGTGCGCCGACATGATCCGGGAGTTTGTCCCCATCGCCCGGGCTATCATCGGTGTTAGAAATCTGAAGATCATCACCTTTGGCCCCCGTCCCCAGGACTTCTTCGCCTGCAACGCCCCCATCAAGGGCCTGTACGAGCTGGGCGTGGAAGTGGAGGAGAACTCCGAGCTGGACCTGCTGGTAGCCTACAAGGCCCACGCCGGGGACCAGCGCATCCCTGAGGTAGTGGCCGACATGCAGAAGGAGATGGGCGAGCGCACCTACCCCGACCTGCTGGAGCGGATGGCTCAGTTTGAGCTGACCCTGCTGGACTGGGCCGAGCAGCACAAGGGCGCGCGGCAGTATGTGGCCTTTGCTGACAAGTGCTGGCCCGCCTTCCCCGAGCAGTTCGGCTTTGAGCCCTGCTATGTAAACTCCCGCCTGGCCTCCCGGGGCATCCCCGTGGCCTGCGAGGTGGATATCTACGGCGCTTTGAGCGAGTACATCGGCGCCTGCATCACCGGCGACGCCATCACTCTGCTGGACATCAACAACTCCGTGCCCAAGTACATCTACGACGAGGACATCGCCGGCAAGTTTGACTATGACATCAAGGACACCTTCATGGGCTTCCACTGCGGCAACACCCCCAGCTGCAAGATGTGCGACGGCTGCGCGGTGAAGTATCAGCTCATCCAGAACCGCCTGCTGGAGAACGGCGGCACCCCCGACTTTACCCGCGGCACCCTGGAGGGCGACATCGCCCCCGGCGAGATCACCTTCTATCGCCTGCAGTGTGACAGCGAGGGGAACCTGCGCTCCTACATCGCCCAGGGCGAGGTGCTGCCTGTGGCCACCCGTTCCTTCGGCGGCATCGGCGTGTTTGCCATCCCGGAGATGGGCCGCTTCTACCGCCACGTGCTCATCCAGAAGCGCTATCCCCACCATGGCGCGGTGGCCTTCGCCCACTGCGGCAAGGCGCTGTTTGAGGTGCTCAAGTACTTTGGCGTCTCCGACATCGCCTACAACCAGCCCAAGAGCCTGCCCTATCCCACCGAGAATCCCTTCCAGTAATCCCCAATCCAAAAACGGGGCGCTGCCAGACAGCGCCCCGTTTTTTGTTGGCTAAAAATTCTTTTGCAAGGCGGCGGCAATTTTCTTCCATTTTCCACCGTTGTATATTATAATGGCATTAAGTTCTCCGCTAAGGGGCGGAGAGAGCAAGGAAGCGAGCAGTTCCCCAATCATACCATGGAATTATTGAGGAGGAGAGGCACATGAAACCCTATGCGTTCGGCGTAGATTTGGGCGGAAACGCCATTAAGATCGGTCTGTTCCAGACCACAGGCAATTTGGTAGAAAAGTGGACCATTCCCGCCCGTCTGGAGGACCATGGCAGCCACCTGCTGGCCGATGTGGTGGACGCCATCCGGGCCAAGATGGCAGAGCGCTCCCTGACCTGGGATGTGGTCGAAGGCGTGGGCATGGGTGTGCCCGGCCCTGTGGACCAGGACGGCACCGTGATGCGCTGCGTCAACCTGGGCTGGGACATCCTGAATGTGCCCCAGGCGGTGCGGGAGCTGGAGCCCGCCATTGAGAAGCTGAAAGTGGCCAACGACGTCAACGCCGCTACCCTGGGCGAGATGTGGCAGGGCGGCGCCCAGTGGAACAACAGCGCCGTCATGGTCACCCTGGGCGTGGGCATCGGCAGCGGCATCGTGGTGGATAACAAGGTATTTGTGGGCAGCACCGGCGCCGCCGGTGAGATCGGCCACATGTGCGTCAACCCCAAGGAGACTGAGCGCTGCACCTGCGGCAACTACGGCTGCCTGGAGCAGTACTGCTCCGATACCGGCCTGGTACATACGGCCCAGCTGGTGCTGGAGGAGCGTCCGGAGGAGCCCAGCCTGCTGCGGGACGGGGAGATTACCCCCAAGGCCATCTGTCAGGCGGCCAAGAAGGGGGACGCCGCCGCCTCTGAGGTGCTGGACCGCTTTGGCCAGCTCATGGGCCAGGCCCTCACCGCCGTGGCCTGCACCGTCAATCCCCAGGTCTTTGTCATCGGCGGTCAGATGGCCCAGGCCGGCATGGCCATTCTCAAGCCCATCGAGACCTATTTCCGCCGCTATGCCTTCCACGCCTTCCGCAACACCCCCTTTGTGCTGGCGGAGCTGGGCGAGGATGCGGGTATCTACGGCAGCGTGCGCATGCTCTTTGAGGAAGTGAAGCTGGAAGAGGAAGAGGAGCTGGATCTGTAACCTGCCGTGTCCCCGTCTGAGGGACAGTTGGGCAACATACCTGTGATTTGCCTGGGAGGATGGCAATGAAAAAGATCTCGTTCAAGGACTTGGTCAGCATGGTGCTCAGCTGCGTGATCTGCAGTATCGCGGTCAACTGGGTGGCTCTGCCCAACGGCTTTGTGGTCACAGGCATTACCGGCCTTGCCATGACAGCGCAAGCCGTTACCGGCATCAACTATGCGCTGATCTACTATGGACTGATGCTCCTGATCCTGGTGCTCACCTTTGTGGCTTTGGGCTACCGGGAGGTGTCCAATATTTTATTTCTCTCCTTTTTATATCCCATGGTGCTGTGGGTGCTCAACCACTGGACTGTGGAGATCATTTTAAAGGAGAAGCTGATCGCCGTCATGTTTTTCGGCGTCATCTACGGCGTGGGCGCGGGGATCACATACCGCCTGGGCTACTCCTACGGCGGGACGGATACCCTGGCCAAAATCCTCAAGACCAAGGTGCTTAAGGCGGTGGAGCTCAAGCACATCCTGCTGGCGCTGGACGGTATGATCATGGCGGTGATGCTGCTGCGCTTCAGCCTGGATGTGGTGGCCTACGCCCTGGTGGGGCAGATCATCTACGTCAACAGCATGAACTATGTGATCTTCAACATGGGGCCCAAGCTCTATGAGATCCAGATCGTGTGTGAAAATTCCAAAGCCATTGAGTCCTTTGTCATCCATGAGATCCACAAAAGCGCCACCCTTAGCCAGGTCACCGGCAGCTACTCCGGCCAGACCAAGACCCAGGTGGACTGCGTGTGCAACTCCCGGGAGTATGTGCAGCTGCGGGAGTTTATCCGGGACCAGGGGGTGGACTGCTTTATCAAGGTGTTCCCCCTCACCCATGTGTTTGGACAGAACAAAGACTTCCACCGGCTCAGCGATCAAAATCTGGAATAAAAAAGACGGACCGCAATGCGGTCCGTCTTTTTGTTTGTCTTAGCTCTTCCCCAGAGCCTTCTGGCTGCCGGTGTGATAGATGGGCTTCCACTCCACCTTCCGGACCAGAGCGGCCAGGGAGATGGGGACGTAAGTAAACATGAAGATGGGGAAGGTAAATACGTACAGGATCTTCTTGTAGGTAGGAATCTGGATCTGCTTCCACTCGCTGAGTACGGTCAGAGCGCCGAAGAGCAGCAGGCCCAGGTAGAAGTTGACTACGGTAGAGCAGGCAAAGCTGCCGGACACGGCCAGGATCTTGTTGGTGATGTACACCGGCTGGCCCCAGCAGGCCAGGCAGACCACCAGGTTAAAGGCCAGGGTCACCAGAGTGAGCAGCATGCCGGGAGCCACGGTCATAAACATGTCGTAGCAGGACCAGCTCTGGCGGGTAGGCTTACGCAGGAAGCCGCGGGTCAGGGCAGCGCTGTAGTTGGCGTTGACCTGATAGAAGCCCTTGGACCAGCGCAGGCGCTGATCCCAGCTCTGACGGAAGGTAGTGGGCTGCTCGTCGTAGATGACCGCCTTGTCGCAGTAGCCGATGCGGCGGCCCTTCAGGGCGCAGCTGACGGAGAACTCGATGTCCTCGGTGAGCAGATGGAAGGGCCAGCCGCCGTTCTCCTGGATGACGTCGGCGTTAATCAAAAAGCCGGTGCCGGAGACGTGGCAGTTGGTGCCCAGAAGCATACGGGGGAAGTTGAGGAAACGGGCCTCACGCAAAAACCAGATGGCGTAGCCGGAGGAGATCCAGTTGTCGCCGAAGTTGCGGGAGTTGCGGTAGCAGGTGATGGCGCCGTAATTTCCGCTGTCAAAGACCTTGTTCATCTCAGCGGTGAAGTTGGGGTCCACCAGATTGTCCGCGTCAAAGATCATGTAGCCGTCGTACTTATCGCGGCCCTCATGGTGCAGGGTGCGGAAGAGGAAGTCCAGGGCGTAGCCCTTGCCCTTCTTGTTCTGGTTAAAACGCTCGTAGACGATGGCGCCGGCCTGGCGGGACACCTCGGCGGTGTTGTCAGTGCAGTTGTCGGCCACCACATAGACGTCCAGGCAATCCTGAGGATAGCGCTGCTGTTTTAATGAGTGGATCAATTCTGCTATGACGCCTGCCTCGTTCCGGGCGGAAATCACCGCGGCGTAGCGATGGATCTTGGCATCCTGGGACTGGTTCCAGTGCTTGCGGCGGATCACACCGATCACCAGATAGACCAGCTGATAAAAATAGGCCACCGTGAACAGAACCGCCAGGAAGAGGTTGAAGGCCTCCACCAGTTGAATCATATTCATGTTAATCACCTTTATAAAATGTCGTTGTTTGTCGTCTTCAGACCAGTCTCTATGTACTTGGTCTGATACATCATAGCACGCTTTTAAAATATTACAAGATTGTTTCATGAGTCTTAATGAAAAGTTAAGAGTTCGTTCATAAATTCACAAGGTTCCGGGAACATTTTTAACTGCGTTTCCTTGAATTTCCTGTGCCAAGTTGTACATTCCTAACAAATCTTAAGAAAAGACTTTTTGAAGAGACATTTAACCTATGAAATACTTTCTTAACAATTTAAAAATTTCACTTCCTTTTTCCGCAAAAAAACGGACCGGGGATTGGCTCCGTCGGTCCGTCAGTATGTGGGATTTTTTGGTGGAAATGGCTTACTCCCGGCTGTGCAGCAGCTCCTCGGCCAGTCCTTCCCGGACGACCAGGGCGGTAAACAGGCCGGTGTTCAGCGCCCCTTCCAGGGCGGCAGAGGAGGTATTGGCCGAGCACAGGCCGATCACCCGGGGGCAGCGGGACAAAACGTCCCGGGGGATCTGGATGGCGAAGTCCCGGTCAGAGGTAATGATCTCTCCCTCCCGGTTAAAGTAGTAGTTGAGCAGCCGCCCGCAGGCCCGACTGCGGTGGAGCAGGTCCCCGTATCGGGCCACCGAGGCAAAGTCCGGGGTGGAGGGGTAGTTGCCGATGTTCACCAGGGCGGTGTCCATCTGCTCCCACTGCAAATGGGTCTGGCCATAGAGCTGGGTGGAGCATAGCAGATCCCGCTCCTCCCAGCTCTGGGCCAGGGCGGGCAGGTTGAGAAAGTAGGGCTCCGCCCCCAGCCGCTCGGCCAGCAGGCGCACATTTTCGTTGGAGTGGTAGTTGCGGATGGGGATGCCGGCGCTGCCCAGCAGGGGACAGATGGTCTGTACAGGCCCATGCCGCCGGGGCTCCTGCTCCAGCACGCTTACCATCTGGCCGATGAAGTGGCCCCAGCCGATGCCCACACGGCGGGCCCGCAGCCGCTCCAGCAGCCCGATGGCCGCCAGGGCCAGGGTCTGGTTGGTCTGGCCGTCGTCGCCCTCATCGGGGCAGAGCACCACATCCCGCAGGGACCAGCGGGCACACAGCTGCTCGGTCAAATCCTGCCGCTGCTGACCGGGGGCGTGGACGGTGATCTCCACCACGCCCAACTCCCGGGCCTCGCTGAGCATCCGGCTGACCAGAGGGCGGGAGACCCCCAGCTCCTTGGCAATGTCGCTCTGCTTCCAGTCCTCCAGGTAGTACCGTGTGGCCACATGGGCCAGCCGCCGCAGCCGCTCCTGACTGTCCTGCATCCCGCTCCCTCCTTCCTGTTTGGTTACGTATGGTACAGGGTATCACAGTTTGTTGTCCCGCGCAACCGGCACAAGCCAGAAACAGGCCGCCAGGGATGCTGGCGGCCTGTTTTGTGGGGGACATGGGGGAGGTCAGTTGGCCTCGTACAGCTCCAGAATGGCGCCGTCCTTCCAGACAAAGGCCAGGCGGTCCTTGTCATTGGCGGGCATGGGGCCGCAGATGACGCTGTCGGCGTCGGCGATGTACTTTTCCAGATTGTCTACCTTGTAGGCCACGTGGGGGTTGCGGTGGATCTCCTCGGGGAAGGGGGTGCCCTCCTCAAACTTCAGATACTCGATCTTGTAGTCGTAGTCGTCCACGTTGCTCACCCAGAACTTGGCCCCCTCGTTGTAGGTCATGCCGGGCTTGCGGTTGGTGACAGGAATGCCGATGTGCATATACTCAGCGGACATAATGGGTCCTCCTATCCATATTGTATTTAATTAGCCGTGTTTCACGGTCTCGTACACCTCAAAGGCCTGCTTGGGAGTGTAGCCCTCATGGACTACCTTGCCGATGGCCTGGGCCATGCCGGCGGGGCAGTCGGACTGGAAGATGTTCCGGCCCATGTCCACGCCGTGGGCCCCCTCCTGGATGGCCTTGTAGGCCATCTCCAGCGCGTCCAGCTCAGGCAGCTTCTTGCCGCCGGCGATGACGATGGGCACCGGGCAGGCGGCGGCCACCCGTTCAAAGCCGTCGCAGTAGTAGCTCTTGACCACGTTGGCTCCGTTCTCCGCCAACACCCGGGTGGCCAGCAGGAAGAACTTCTCGGTGCGCTCCATCTGCTTGCCTACCGCCACCACGCCCAAAGTGGGCATGCCGTAGCGGGTACCGGCGTCGGCGGTGCGGCACAGAAGCTCCAGGGAGCGGCTCTCGCCGGGGGCGCCGATGAAGGTCTGCACGGCCACACAGGCCGCGTCCATGCGCAGGGCGTTTTCCATGTCGCAGGCGATGCCGCCGCCGTTGGACATGTCGTCATAGAGGACGGTGGAGTCGTAGGTCACCCGCACGCACTTGGCCACCGGGGCGGCAGGGGAGATGCAGGAGCGAAAGACTCCCTTGGTGCCCATGAGCACGTTGACATAGGGGGCCAGGGGAGGAATCACCAGGTCGATGCGCTCCAGCCCGGCGGTGGGGCCCATAATGTAGCCGTGGTCAAAGGCCAGCATTACGGTGTTGCCCGACTTGGGGTCAAACATCCGGGCCAGGCGGCTCTTCATGCCGAAATCACAGTGGGCCGCGCCCTTGACATAGAAGCCCTCCTGGGCCACGGGGACGTCCAGGTGGTAGTCGTGGGCGGCCTTGTTGCCGATGTTGTCAGCCATAGCGGGTCCTCCTTACTTCTTGGTGAGGTAGGGGGTGCGGCAGGGGGCGTTCCACAGCCGCAGCAGCTCGTCGTCCATGCGGGCCATGAACATCTGGAAGCCGGCCTGCTCCTGAACGGTGAGCAGCTCGCCCACGTAGTTGGCCACGATCTCGATGTTCTTCTCCTTCAGGATCTGCTCGCACTTGCGGTAGATGATGAGCTGCTCCATGAGGGTGGTAGCGCCGGAGCCGTTGATGATGAGCATGACCTTCTCGCCGGACTGGATGCCGATGTCCTTGAGCAGGGCGTTGACCATGATCTCGGCGGTCTCATCGGCGGACTTCATGGGCTGACGGCCACCGCCGCCCTCGCCGTGCTGGCCCATGCCGATCTCCATGTCGTCCTCACCCAGGTCGGCCAGAGCGGCGCCGGTGGAGGGATGGGTAGCGCCTCGGACGGCCACGGCCAGGGTGGCCATGTTGTCGGCGAAGCGCTGGGCGATGGCGGCCACTTCCTCCAGGCTCTTGCCCTCGGCGGCGGCGGCGCCGGCAATCTTATAGGTGGGGATGCAGCCCACCAGGCCGCGGCGGTCGTCGGCGTTCTCACGGGGTGCGTTGGACACGTCCTCCTGGGTGACCACCTTCACCACGTTCAGGCCCAGCTTCTTGCACTGCTTCATAGTCAGGTTGCCGGTGAGCATGTCGCCGGCGTGGTTGAGCACGATGTACAGCACGCTCTTGCCCTTGTCGGCCAGCTTGATGGCGTCCACACAGGCCTGGGGACCGGGGGCGGCAAAGATATCGCCCACCACGGAGATATCCACTATGCCCTCGCCTACGAAGCCGGAGATGGCGGGCTCATGGCCGGAGCCGCCCTGGGTGACGATGGTGACACGGTCGGCCCCCTCCAGGGCGTTGTTGATGATCATATTTTCCTCGCCCCGGTGGATGATGTCCCGGTTGGCGGCAGCCAGACCGTCCAGCAGCTCGTCGGTGAGGTTTTCGGGATTGTTGATGAATTTCTTCATTTTCATGGGGAAGTCCTCCTTATTATGATCTGAAAAGTAATGAGTGTCAGATTCCCTGGGCCAGCCCCTGGAAGAACAGGGCGGTGGATACCGCACCGGCGTCGGGGGTGCCGATGGTCTGTTCTTTATAGCTGCGGGCCCGGCCGAACTTGGAGACAAACTGCTCGCTGGCCTTGGCGCCCTCCTGGGCGGCCTGAGCGGCAGCCTCCAAAATGGCCTTGCAGTCCCCCTGGGCCTGCTGGGCGGCCTGCACCGCGGGGACCAGGGCGTCCATCATAGTCTTGTCGCCCACCTTGGCGGTGGTGATATCCTCCATCTCGCTCAGACAGCCGGCAAACATGGCCTTCAGGCCTGCCTCGTCCACCTGTCCGGCGTCGTCGTCCAGGTTCACACCCAGGCCACCGATCATGGTGCCGTACAGCGGTCCGGCGGAGCCGCCCTTGACCTCCATCACGGCCATACCCAGACTGTCCAGGAAGTCCTTGATGGAGTCCTCGCCCCACTGGGGCACCCGCTCCTGGATGAGCTTGGCGATCTTCCCCATGGTGATGCCGTGGTCGCCGTCGCCGAAGCGGGAGTCGATATCACTGAGATACTGGGTGTTCTCCTCCAGCAGCTTGGCCGCCTGGAGCAGCATAGCGCCCAGAGCCTCTCGATCCAAAATCATGCGTCCTTCCTCCTTCGTCTGATTCGGTGCTTCTCAGCCCGTGTACCTGTTACGTTTGCAACAAAATCATAACAACGAGGGTAACAAAAGTCAATCAATTTTGTGCAATTCTACCTATTATAGGAAATAAAGCGCTGTTTTTTGTGCACATCTATTTCAAAAGCGAAATTTCTTGTTACATATGTAACTTGGTTTGCAGAGCGACATCCTGGCCCTACAAAGGTTTAAGCTGCATTTTACACAAACCCCGTGGAAGGGACACGGCACCTCTGCTACAATAGACCCAGATTCCCTTCCGAGGAAGGAGGATGGAAGATGAGCGGTCAGTGCCAGAGCATCGGGAATACGAGTTCAAGGCCTTCCTGCGCCTGCCCACTTCCCCTTCCTCGTCTTGCGGCAGATCTCGGGCCGGACGCCTATCTCGGTGTCCAGCCCCAGGTCTGCCGCTGCTTTTTTTAGGGAGCCTGCGTCCCGGCGGAATACCAGTTGAGAGGAGTCATATTATGCTGCCCTGTCAGAATACCTGCCCCAACTACCAGTGCGGCTGCCACAAGAGCTGCGCAGCCTGGAAAGAGCTTCAGGAGCGCCAGCGCCTCCAGCGTCAGCAGAAGAAGGCCTACCTGGACTACTACAATGACCTTTGTCTCACCATGGCCCGGCAGTTCCGGGCGATGAGTCCCTGCCGCCTGGCCCGGTAATCGCCTGTACATAGAAAAACGCCCCAGCCAACCAGAGTAATCTGGCAGGCTGGGGCATTTTGTTGCAGATCAAATGGGCAGCAGGGCGCAGGCGATGCGGAAGTAGACCACCAGGGAAATGGCGTCCACAATGGTGGTGATAAGGGGGGCGGCCATAATGGCGGGGTCAGCATGGCACAGCTTGGCGGCCATGGGCAGCACGCCGCCCACCGTCTTGGCCAGCATGACAGTGACAAACAGGGCCAGGGCCACCGTCAGGGCCACCATGTAGTTGCCGGGATAGGTGATGATCAGGCGGACAAAGTTTACCGCGCTGAGCACCACGCCCACCAGCATACTCACCCGCAGCTCCTTCCAAAAGACCTTGGCAAAGTCCTTGAGCTGGATCTCGCCCACGGCCATACCGCGGATGACCAGGGTGCTGCTCTGGCTGCCGGCGTTTCCGCCGGTGTCGGTGAGCATGGGGATAAAGGTGACCAGCAGGGGCATGGCGGCAAAGGCGGCCTCGTACTGGCCCAGGATGCCGCCGGTGATCATACCGGAGATCATCAGTACCAGCAGCCACATAATGCGGTGCTTGGCCAGGGAGAGCACGCTGGTCTTGAGGTAGGGCTTCTCCGAGGGGGCCATGGCGGCCATCTTCTCAAAGTCCTCAGTGGCCTCCTCCTCCATGACGTCCATCACGTCGTCTACCGTGACGATGCCCACCAGGCGGCCCTCCTTGTCCACCACGGGCAGGGAGATAAAGTCGTACTTCATCATCCGCTCCACCGCCTTCTCCTGGTCTTCGGTGGTCTCGGCGGTGATGACATCGGTCTCCATCAGGTCGGCAATAAGCTGCTCGTCCTTGGCCAGGAGCAGCTCCTTGATGGTGAGCACGCCTTCCAGACGGCGGCCGGCGTCGGTGACATAGCAGGTATACACGCTCTCCGAGTTCTCCCCGGTGCGGCGGATGTGGGCGATGGCCTGAGAGACCGTCATGGACTGCTTCAGGTCGGTAAACTCAGCGGTCATGATGCTGCCCACCGAGTTGTCGGGGTAGTTCAAAAACTGGTTAATGAGCTTGCGGGTGTCGGGGCGGGCGGCCTTCAGTACCCGCTTTACCACGTTGGCGGGCAGCTCCTCCAGCATGTCCACCGCGTCGTCCACATACAGCTCCTCCACGATAGCGGAGACCTCCTGGTCGGTGGCCGACTGGATGATCACCTGCTGGGTGTCCGCCTCCAGGTTAGAAAATACCTCTGCTGCCATCTCCTTGGGCAGGGCCCGGAACACCACCACGATCTTGTCCTGGGGCAGCTCCTCCAGGAACTCGGCGATGTCTACTTCATTCTCCCCCAGCAGGGCGGCACGCAGGGCGTGCAGATCACGGCGCTCCAGCAGCTCCAGCAGCGCCTGTACATTCATCATCTTCTCCATCGGAAATTCCTCCTGTTCTTGGTTTGATACAGCGAGGAAGTGACCAATTGGACATACAAAACCGCGGCAAACCTGCCGAAGGAGCTTCTTCGGCCGTTCTCCGCGGTGATACCCGAGTATGGAGCCGCTAAGGCGGCATAAGGCAGACCACCCCTGTGGGCATGGTCAAATCACTGGGAAAGCCAGGCGGCCTGGACAGTCCCGGTCCATATAGGGATATCACGGTCCATCTTGGTACTTCGTCCGCATAAGTCCACCTGGATTTCCTCCTTTTTCCTATTATTTGGCTAGGATTTCTCTGCCGAGTTCAGAATAGCACAATTTTATGGCCCTGGCAAGTTAAAGTTTGTAAAGGAAGGGTGAAAAGAAGCCGCTGCGATCTCCACGTCTCAGGCGGGACCGCAGCGGCGAAATTATTTTTTATGGGTCTGCTCACCGGTTGGAGTCGTAGGTGTACACCGGGGGGGCGGGAGGTACAAAGGAGATCCGGGCGTCATAGAAACCCGCCCGGGCCAGACCGGTGTAGGGCAGCAGCCAGAGCTCCACCGGCAGGCAAAGCAGAAGGCCTACCAGCGAGCCCGCCGTAGTTCCGGCGGCCAGGGTCAGCAGCGTCTCCGGGGTGGCGCCGCTCTGCAAGATTCCCAGCAGGGTGGGGATGAGGAAGATGACCTGGGCAAGAATAGTCAGACCCCACTCCAGCACATACCAGCCCAGGAAGGACAGGTCCAGCTTAAAAAGCTCCATCTTCCAGCCCCGCATCAAATTTACACTCTCCCGTACCGCGGCAGCAGCGCCCCGTTCCGGGCGGTCCATCAGCAGGTAGGGGGTGAGGGCGTAGCGCAGACGGATGAAATAGAGGTAAGGGATCAGAGCGAAGGTAAACAGCTCCATCAGAAGGACCATGACCTCCAGACTGTTTACGCTGGAAATGATCACCGTGGCAGGGACCATGGGCAGCAGGCACCAGCCAAACAGCCGCACGAAGATGTGGATTTCCATCATCAGCACCTGTCCCGCCATGCCAAAGCCGTCGATCAAGGTGGCAAAGTTGGCCTCATCTCTCCGCCAGGCCCGCAGGCACCAGATTTTATAGCCAAAGTCCATCACAACGCTGTATAAGGTAAGCAGCAGCGTGAAGAACAGGGGGAAAAACTGCACGCCGTAGGAGGACGCGGCCAGGTTGGTGGTAAAGCCGGCCAGGTCGGAAAGGGTGCTCACGCCGGTGGTCAGGCCCCAGAACAACAGGGCTACCAGCCATGCGGAAGGAACATTTTGCCGCATGGTCTGTTTGGCCCGGTCCTTCAGGGCCTTGCGGTGGATCTCCATGGGTATCATCGTGTGTCTCCGTTCTATTGTGATTTTGCCCTCAGTTTTCCCAGTTTTCCATCACCTGGCGCAGCTGATCAGCCAGCTTTGCCAAGTCCTTGTTGGGGCGGCCGCGGCTGCGGCTGATGAGAGCCTCCAGCTGCTTGGACACGTCCAGCAGGCGGACAAAGGCGGGGGAGCCCTGGGCTGCGCCGCCGGACACCCGCTTGGGCTCCAGCACGATGCCCTTGGCCAGCATCACATTCTCCGCCAGGTCGTAGACCTCCTGATAGAGAGGGGCGTGGGCAGGGATGCCCCGGTCGTTGAGGGTTTGGGCAAACAGGTCGGTGACCGGGCTGTCGCCGTGGACCACAAAGACCTGCTTGGGGGTGGGGGCAAAGCGGCCGATCCAGTCCAGCAGATGGGTGCGGTCGGCGTGGGAGCTGAGCCCCTTAAAGTTGACAATGCGTGCGTTGACGGCGATCTCCTCGCCGAAGAGCTTCACCGACTTGGCGCCCTCCAGCAGCCGCCGGCCCAGGGTTCCCTCCCCCTGGTAGCCCACAAACACCACGGCACACTCGCTGCGCCACAGGTTGTGCTTCAGGTGGTGGCGGATACGGCCCGCATCGCACATGCCGGAGGCGGAGATAATGACCTTGGAGCGGGGATCCATGTTCAGCGCTTTGGACTCGTCGGTGGACTGCACCAGGGTGAGCCCCGGGAAGGTAAACAGGTTTTCGCCCCCCTGGAGGACGGCAATGGCCTCCTCGTCCAGGTAGCCCCGCAGGTCTCCGGCGTAGATCTTAGTGGCCTCAGCGGCCAGGGGGCTGTCCACGCACACCTGGAAGTCGGGGTGGGTCTTAACCAGCCCTTCGTTTTTGATTTCCCGCAGGAAGTAGAGAAGCTCCTGGGTGCGGCCCACGGCAAAGGAGGGAATAACCACGTTGCCGCCCCGGGAAAAGGTGTCATCAATGAGCTGGGCCAGTGCTTCGGTGTAACTCTCGGGCACCTCGTGGTCCCGGTCGCCGTAGGTGGACTCCATGACCACGTAGTCGGCCTCTTCCAGAAACTCCGGGTCCCGGATGATGGGCTGGTCTACGTTGCCCAGGTCGCCGGAGAAGACCAGCTTGCGGGATACCTCTCCCTCCTGGGCCCAGATCTCCACAATGGAGGAGCCCAGCAGATGGCCCGCGTCCCGGAAGCGAATTTTTACGCCCTCGCACAGGTCCAGAGTCTGGCCATACTCCACGGTGAAGATCTGCTCCAGCGCCGCCTCGGCGTCAGCCACGGTGTAGAGAGGTTCCACCTCGGGCCGGCCGGCGCGCTTGCCCTTCTGGTTCTGCCACTGGGCGTCGCTCTCCTGGATGAAGGCGGAGTCCCGCAGCATAATGGACAGCAGCTCTCCGGTGAGCCGGGTGGTAAAGATCTGCCCCTGGAACCCCTCCTTCACCAGCAGGGGAATTCGACCGGAGTGGTCGATGTGGGCGTGGGTAACGATAACATAGTCGATGTAGCTGGGAGAGAAGTCCAGAGCGTTGTCGTCGTGCTCATCCCGGCCCTGCTGCAGGCCGCAGTCGATGAGGATCTTTTTGCCCCCCACCTCCAGACAGTGACAGCTTCCGGTGACCGCGTGAGCCGCGCCGAAGAATGACAGCTTCATAATCGTGCCTCCTGTGTCCACATGTAGTGACTATATTGTACATCCGAGCCAGGAGGAATTCTATACTATTTTGTGAATCTTGTCCGATTACAGTACCTGGAAATGCTGGAGGGCTTTGACGATGCCGTCCTCGTCCACCGAGGCGGTGGCCCAGTCGGCCTGGCGCTTCACCTCATCGCTGGCCGTGCCCATGGCTACGCCGATGCCGGCGTGGACCAGCATGGTGAGGTCGTTCTCTCCGTCGCCGAAGGCCATGCTCTCCTCCACGGGGATGCCGAAGTGCTCCAGGATGGCGTCCATGCCCTTATCCTTTCCGCCGGTGGGAGGGATGACGTCCAGGAAGTGGGGGTGCCAGCGGGTGGTTTTCAGGTGGGGCGCCCGGTCCAGCAGCAGGTGCTCATTGTCCCGGTCCAGGAAGGTGATGGCCTGGTAGATCTCCCGGCCCAGGGCGTAGGAGGCGGGGCGCACCGGAGGCAGAGGCAGGTTCAGATCCTTCATAAAGGTGCGGGTAAACTGGTTGATGCAGTTAAGGTAGACCTCTTCGCCCTCCAGGAAGATGCAGGAGAAGGCGTCGTCCCCCGCGGCGGCCACCAACTCCTCCACCGCTTCCGGGGGCATGGGGTTTTTCCGCAGCACCTGGTCCCCGGCAAAGCAGTACTGGCCACTGAGGGTGACATAGCCGTCAAAGGGGAACCAGTCCCGCACCTGGCCCAGCATCTTTTGGTGCCGCCCGGTGGAGAGAAACAGCTTGATGCCCCGCTGACGCAGTACATTCAGAGCCCCCAGCGTGGAGGCAGGGATGGTGTGGGTCTTGAAGCTGACTAAGGTGCCGTCTACATCAAAGAAAATGGCTTTAATCATGGTTTTCTCCTTAAAAAAGGCTTCCCCGAAGGGGGAAGCCGGTGGATTTTTTGCTTCTCTTGGGGAGGGGATGTGACTTTCTGAGCGATCAGAAAGTCACCAAAGAATCGCCGGGGCCGCCTTCGATGAGCGCCATGCCGGAGGCGGCGCTCATAGGCGGCTTGCCCCGGACCCCGTTTACGGGGGACGCCCTCCTGTTTTCTTGGGAACATTCATCCGGCGGGCAAAACCTGAATGGAACACCCTTCTTGCCTCGGGGACACTGGCCCCTACCGGGTTAAAATTTGGAAGATATGCAGTTGAAATCACACCGCCTACCCTGGCGTAGCTGTGGCAGCTGGTCCGACTGACCACCGCCGCACCAAACAGGTAGGCAGGCACCAGGCGGTGTACATTAGCGAGCAAAAGCTTGCAATTTTGCTGGAAAAAGGCCCCTGTGGGCCGATAATAGAGAGGTGCACGGTCAAAACTTAGGCCGCCGAAACTTATCAAAAGCCCGAAGTGGCCCGCCCCCGTAAACAGGGGGACCGGGGGAAAGGTGACTATGAGCGCCCGCTCCGCGTAGGCGCTCATCGGAGCCGTCCCCCGGCGATCTTTGGTTCTTTCCATCGCTGGAAAGAACAAGTTTTCTACCATTTGAGTGAAAAATAGAATTACTGGGATACTTCCGCAGGCTCCAATTTTTCCACCAGCGCCCACTCCACGCGGCGCTCGCACAGCTCCTCCACCCGGATGCGCAGGCCCATGGCCTCCACCACTGGGCGGCTGCCGTCCTCGGGAATGACCGGCAGCAGGGCAAAGACCAGACCGCCTACGGTGTCGCAGTCCAGTTTCTCCAGCTCCTCCTCGTCCAGCTCCACGTCCATGGCCTGGGCCAGGTCCTCCAGGTCGGCGGAGCCGGACACCTTCCACTGCTTGTCGCTGAGCTGGATGATCTCCTGCTCCTCCTGGGGATCGAACTCGTCGTAAATCTTGCCCACCAGCTCCTCCAGCAGGTCCTCCAGGGTGAGCAGGCCGCCGGTGCCGCCGTACTCATCCACCACCAGAGCCATGTGGATCTTCCGGTTTTGCATATCCCGGAACAGTACGTCAGCCCGTACCGACTCCGGCACAAAATAGGCCGGGCGGAGCAGCTGCTCCAGAGGCTGGGGCTGGGGTTTGCTTCGATTGATCAGGTAGTCCCGGGCGGACAGAATGCCCACGATATCGTCGATATCTTCCTTATATACCGGAAAACGGGACAGACCGGAGGACTGGATGGTGTCCAGAATGGTCTGGTCGTCATCATCCAGCGCCAGGGTTACCATATCGGTGCGGTGACGCATCACGTCGTCGGCGGTCATGCTGTTAAATTCAAAGATGTTGGCGATGAGCTCCTTCTCATTCTGCTCAATGGCGCCGGACTCCTCGCCCTCTTCCACCATTGCCATGATCTCATCGGCCAGTTCCTCACCCTTATCCCGGCGCAGCCAGGCAAGCACCGGACGGTAGAGCAGCAAAACTACATTGACAGCCAGACTGATCCCAAACAATATGGGCCATAAATGGTCCCCAGACACGGAAATTCCCCCTTAAATAAAAAAATACACGAATACAATTTGCATGATAGCACAAAATCTTCCTCCACGCAAGAGAAACCCCGGCGCTCCTGACCCTGCCGCCTCTCAAAATCAAAGACTTAACACAAGCGTGCGCCTTCCTTTTACAAAGTGTGGGAATAGGATGCAAATGGAGAGCGGATATGCTATAATTTTTCCAAACACCGGACGGAGGAGAGAGACATGAAGCTGGGTTGGGAACGTTGGCTGGCCCACATCCGGGAAGTGGGCATTTTCCTCAAGTGGCTGCTGTATGCCTGCGGCATCGGGCTGCTGGCGGGGGCGGTGGCGGCCGCCTTCCATTTCGGCATCGACTGGGCCACAGAGCTGCGGGGGGAGTACCCCTGGGTGGTTTGGCTGGCCCCCATCGGGGGGGTAGCCATTGTGCTGCTTTATCGGGTATGCCATATGGAAAAAGACCAGGGCACCAACCTGGTGCTGGTGGCTGTGCGGGAGGCGGAGCCGCTAAAGCTGCGTACCGCCCCCTTGATCTTTCTGTCCACCATTCTGACCCACCTGGTGGGCGGCTCGGCGGGACGTGAGGGGGCGGCCCTGCAATTGGGCGGCTCCCTGGCCGCCTGGGTGGGCCGGAACATCGGCCTGGACGACAAGGACCGGCGGGTCATGGTCATGTGCGGCATGGCCGCCGCCTTCTCCGCCCTGTTCGGCACTCCCCTTACCGCCGCCGTCTTCGCTATGGAGGTGGTGAGCGTAGGGGTCATGTACTACGCCGCCCTGGTGCCCTGCGCGGTGGCCTCGTCGGTGGCCTTTCTTCTGGCCCGCTTTCTGGGGTTGCACCAGACCTTGGGCTATCCGGTGGGAGAGGTCCTGGCCCTTACCCCTTTGACCATGCTCCAGGCGGCGGGGCTGGGCCTGCTGTGCGCCCTGGTGTCCATTTTGTTCTGCAAGAGCATGCACTACGCTCCCAAGCTCTATACCCGGGTGCTGCCCAATCCCCTGGCCCGGGCGGCCGTGGGCGGCGTGCTGGTGCTGCTGCTCACCCTGCTGGTGGGGGAGCAGACCTACAACGGAGCGGGAGATGCGGTCATCCGCGCCATGCTGGCCGGGGAGACCATCCCGGAGGCCTTCCTGCTGAAAATTCTCTTTACCGCCGTCACCCTGGGGGCGGGCTTCCGGGGCGGCGAGATCGTCCCCGTCCTCTTTACCGGGGCCGCCTTCGGCACTACGGTGGGGCCTCTGCTGGGGATTCCCCACGGCTTTGGCGGGGCTATGGCCATGGCGGCGGTGTTCTGCGGGGCCACCAACTGCCCCATGACCGCTCTGCTCCTCTCCCTGGAGCTGTTCGGCGGGGAGGGCCTGCCTCTCTACGCCCTGTGCTGCGGCGTGTCCTATATGCTCTCGGGGTACTATGGGCTGTACAGCGAGCAGAAGATCGTCTATTCCAAATTTAAAACGGAGTGGATCGATAAAAAAGCCCAATGACCCCAACCCCCTGGGGCAGTAAGCGGACAGGGGTTCTCACCGGGCTGACAACAAGATATTGTGGCGTGTTTTTTGTCGAAATCAATATATTGACTCCACATCCTGGAAGTGATATAGTGAAGTCACGCCAATCACGGCCCGGCGCTGCGCCGGGCTGTTTTATTCTGAGTGTTAAGGGAGCGAGAGAGTCATGTATCAAGTATCTAAGCGTGACGGTACCGCCGCCACCTTCGAGATCGGTAAAATCAGCGCTGCCATTACCAAGGCCTTCCAGGCCCTGGACAAGCAGTTTCACCCCAGCGTCATTGACCTGCTGGCCCTGCGGGTCACCGCCGACTTTGAGCCTAAGGTCCGGGATGGCCGCATCGCCGTGGAGGACATCCAGGACAGCGTGGAGGCCGTCCTCTCTGAGGCGGGCTACGCCGACGTGGCCAAGGCCTACATCCTCTACCGCAAGCAGCGGGAGAAGATCCGCAACGTCAATTCTGCCCTGCTCAACTACAAGGACCTGGTGGACGACTACCTCCAGATCAACGACTGGCGGGTGAAGGAGAACTCCACCGTCACCTACTCCGTGGGC
>CAJLCG010000009.1 GCA_905205085.1 uncultured Oscillospiraceae bacterium | reverse complement strand
GCACTCTGAGCAGCGGGAGCTGCGGGCTGCACCGCCGGGGCAGGACGCACGGCCTCCGGTTCCGGCCAGGAGGGCTCCTCCTCGGGCTCCGGGGGCAGGGGCGGACGCTCCTCCTCCCAGGGGGGCGTGTCGTCCGGGGCCGGTTTGGCTGCGGACTGCACAGGTGCGGCAGCCGGAACAGGCTGTGCCGCAGAGGCCGCCGGAGCACTCTGGACCGGCGCGGCCTGGATGCTAACTCCCTTGGCCAGCTGCTCCTCCAGCCGGGCGATCCGGGCGGACAGGCCGGCAAAGGACTCGTCCAGTCCCTCGTCGCTGAGCCGGATGAGACACAGCTCCGCGTCGGTACGGCGGTTCACGCTGCGGCTCAGTTCCGGCAGGGTCTCTTGCAGGGTCTTTAACATTTGCAGCAGCCGCTGGGCGGTAAACTGCTCCCCCAGGGCGCGCATGGTGGATTCATCGTATCCACCGGTGAGCAAAGCCGCTCCGCCTCGGGGGGCCGTCTTGCGCAGCAGCAGGTCGCGGGCCAGGCCGGACAGCTCCGAGAGCACCGAGCCCACATCTTTTCCGTTGCGGTACAGGCGGGACAGGGTCTCCAGGGCAGCGGCGGTATCCCGCTGGGCCAGCTGACCCATCAGCTTGGCGGTCTCCAGATTGCCCGCCAGACCCAGGGTATCCAGAATCTCCTGCTCGTCTACCCTCTGTCCGCCTCCAGCGCACTGGTCTAGCAGAGACAGGGCGTCCCGCAATCCGCCGTCAGCCAGACGGGACAGCAGGGCGGCGCCCTCTTCCGTCAGGTCGATGCCCTCCTGCTGGGCCACGTAGCCCAGGCGCTGGGCGATCTGGCCGGGCAGGATGCGCTTGAAGGAAAACTGCTGGCACCGGGACTTGATGGTGGCAGGCACCTTGTGAAGCTCCGTGGTGGCCAGAATAAACATTAGGTGGGCCGGGGGCTCCTCCAGAATTTTCAGCAGGGCGTTGAAGGCGGGGGTGGAGAGCATGTGCACCTCGTCCACGATGTACACCCGCTTTTTTACCGCCGCCGGGGTGTAGACCGCCTCGTCCCGCAGGGCCCGGACCTGGTCCACGCCGTTGTTGGAGGCAGCGTCCAGCTCCAATACATCTAATATAGAGCCGTTTTCAATGCCCAGGCAGGCGGGGCACTGGTTGCAGGGGTTGCCGTTCACCGGGCTGAGACAGTTTACCGCCCGGGACAGAATCTTGGCGCAGGTGGTCTTGCCGGTCCCTCGGGTGCCGGTAAACAGGTAGGCGTGGCTCAGCCGCCCGCCCGACACCTGCTGTTTCAGGGTCTGGGTGATATGCTCCTGCCCCACCACGTCGTCAAAGGTGCGGGGGCGCCACTTGCGGTACAGGGCCTGATACACGTTCCAATCACCTCGAAAAAAAGAAAACTTCGGCGAAAAGCAAGGCCGCACACCGGCCTTTGAAGCGTGCGGTATGTCCGTTACCTGGACAGCCGGCTCAAGAACAGTAACCCCACGGCACACGCGGCTTGCCGCTTAGTGCTGCTCGGTTCCCCGCCTGACACGGTTCACGGGGCCACGTTGCGCGGGACCGGTCTATCATCACTGCTTTTCCAGGTCAGACGACACATCACACGTCCGGGGGCCGGGATTCATCCCTGCTGTAGCGGGTTGCAGGTACAGGGCACCGCTATCTCCCCAACTAGTGCGGCCTTGCTTTGCGCCGAAGTGCAAAACAAGCTAGACTGTATTTTACTATACTTCCCCCAAAATGGCAACCTATTTTTCCAAATCTACCCCCAACTCAGAGATATCTTCAAAATTAGGCTTTACATTTTTTAAAAATCTGGTATAATACAAAAGCTGAATTGAATATTTGGGCCTGTAGCGCAGTTGGGAGCGCGTTCGGTTCGCATCCGAGAGGTCGTGGGTTCGAATCCCATCAGGTCCACCACGTCGGAGCAAGCGTTATATCGCTTGCTCCGATTTTTTATATCCGTCACAGCGGGCCCATGCTGCTGTCCCTCCTTTCCAAATGACAACCGCTTGCTTTTATGACACCATACCCCCGGAGATGTCCGGGGGTATTACCCGTTTTAGGGGTTTAAACGGGTAATAGCGCATTGTGGAAAAGTGTGGTAAAATTACATCTATAATTGTAGAAACAGATTGAAAGAGGGCCATGGCCCTCTTTCGGCAGGGAGGTTCCTCTCTGCCGACCTTTCAAAAGAAATGGAGGCACCAGTATGAAGAAACGAATTCTAAGTCTGCTCTGCGTTCTAGCTCTGTGCCTGGGCCTGCTGCCAACGACGGCGCTGGCCATCGACCCGGCCGATATTCCGGATGGCATGACCATCATTGGCACCACGGTGACAAAGTACACCGGCAGCGCCGAGGATCTGGTGATCCCTGAGGGCGTAACGGAAATCAAGAAAGACGTATTTCAGTTCAACACAACGCTGAAGACCGTCACACTCCCGACCACCCTGGAGACCATCGGAGAAATGGCATTCGATGGGTGCTCCGCGCTGACGACGGTGTACGGCCTGGAGAACTGCAATCTTAAGACCATTTCCGATGCTGCGTTCCAGAGCTGCACCAGTCTGGCCGGGGAGCTTATCCTGCCCAGTACGCTGGAATACCTGGGCGATCATGCCTTCCTGAATGCCCAGTGGACCAGCGTGACCTTTGAAGAACCTTCCACCTTGAAGGAAATCGGCGAGGGTGCCTTTGGCTATTGTACGCAGCTGAACAGCGTTACGCTGCCTGCGGGACTGGTAACTATAGGCGAGGACGCGTTTATCTCCTGCACATCCCTGGAACAGATTGAGTTACCAAGCACTCTGAAAACCCTCGAAGATGGTGCGTTCCAACTGTCCGGCCTGACGAGTATTACCATCCCGGAAAGCGTCACTGAGATAGGTGCAGGGGCATTTCAAAAGACAAAGGCTCTGCAGACGGCTACCATCGCAGGTAATCCGACGCTGGGCGAGCGCGTTTTTGCAGAATCCCGCATTCAAAGCATTGAGATGGATCAGGTCACCGCTATCAGTTATCAGTGCTTTTACGCAAGCTCTCTGTCCAGCATATCCATGGCCAGTGTGAAGAGCATTGGAGAGAGCGCGTTCAAAATTACCAACCTCACCGAGTTTACCGTTCCAGACACGGTGGAAAGTATTGGCCCCTATTTTCTGGACAACATAGAAGATTTGGCCACGCTGACGGTCTCACTGGCTACCTTGCAAAAGCCGGGGATTCATGAAAACGCCTTTGCCAACATATCCTCCGGGTGCAATGTTGTCCTGACCGATGTGAATACCGACATCACCCTGCTGGACGACGGCTTTTCTGTCGGTGACGAGACATATACTTTTTTAAACTTCTCTATCAACACGGTGCAGGTCCCGTCCGACTGCACCATCACCAACCAGACTGGTGAGGACGTGAGCATCGTCGTGGGCGGCGAGACCATTACCTTAGCCAATGGCAGCGCCAAGCCCGTGGGCAGCGCTGCCAGCAGCGACGCATATCTGGAAGACCTGACGGTCACCGCGGATTCTTCCCCATTGACATTGGACCCCAGCTTTTCCAATCCTGTGACCGGCTATACCTCCAGTGTGGGCAATGATACTACCTCTGTGTCGGTCACCGCCTGCCCCTCCAACTCCTCCTCGGTTGTTGCCATTAACGGCGAGGCGGCCAACGCCGATAACAGCTATACCGTGGATGTGGCACTGGACTTGGGGGAGAACCCCATCTCCATTGTGGTGACCGCTCCAGACGGTACCACCCAGAAAACCTATACCGTAACTGTCACCCGGAAAGAAGCTATCCCCCAGCACATTACCATCTCCACAGCGGACGAGTTGATGGACTTTGCGGACAAGGTCAACAACGGCCCTTATCAGGACACGGACACCGCAGACATGCTGGTGGAGCTCACCGCCGACATTGATATGAGCGGCTATACATGGACACCCATTGATTTTACTGATGATCTGCTTTTCTTCGGCACCTTTGACGGAAACGACTACACGATTTCCAACCTAAGCATAACCAACGCCCCTGAAAACGAGACCTATCTGGGCCTGTTCGGCGCCACCACGGCAACCATCCGTGACGTCCATGTCTCCGGCGAATTTGTTGATAAGACAGACGGTATTTCAAATTATTGGTTCGGTCCCATTGCCGGATACACGGAGGGCGATGTGACCGGCTGCACCGCGGATTTCACCGTGCAGGGTGAAGACGGCAATCTGCGAGGCCAGATCATCGGCGGTGTGGTGGGCTATATGTATCATGCCCCCGATGATGCTCCCCTGACGATGGAAAACTGCGTGTCCTACACCACCATCAGCGGTACGGTAAGTAAAGCTTTTGTCGGCGGCATAGCGGGCGTGATCGCCAATACCGAAACCATCAACTGCCGCAACTACGGAACTATTTCCGTCTCTGTCGGAACAGGCTATGTCTATGCGGGCGGTATCACAGGCCAGACTCAGACCGGCGCGGTGCTGGATCACTGCGTCAACAACGGGGACATTACCCAGGCGGGTACTGGAGGTACGGTCAGCGTCGGCGGTATCTGCGGCCGGGCGTCCACGTTTACCAAAATCACCTGCTGCACCAACAACGGCGACCTTGCCACCAATGCCGACGACGCGGGCGGTATTCTCGGCACAGCCTACTATGGAAGCGCTGTGGAGGACTGCGTGATCATAGGCTGCCTGAACACTGGCTCGGTTTTCTCCAGCAACAGAGGCGCCGCTGTGGCCGGCATCGGCAGCACATTCGGTGTCGACGGCAAGGTTGACATCACCGCAAACATCTCCCTGGGCAAGCTGTCGGCAACGGGACAGAATGCCACTGTACATCCCGTGACTACCAATGTGTCGAATCACGACGGCGCTGTGTTCAGCGGCAACTACTACGATGAGAGTCTCAGTGTCCAGGGCACCATCCCCGCCGTTGTGACCACCGGCAGCACCGGTATGCCTCTGGAGGAACTGGAGACCGAAGCCTTTATCCAGCAGATCAATTCCGAGGGCGGCAGCTTCCGCCTGGACGAGGACGGCCACATTGAGGTCATCCCCCTGAGCTACACCCTCACCGTGGTGGACAGCTACGCCGACGTCTCCGGCGCCGGCGCGCACGAGGAGGGCGAGCAGGTTTCTATCGACGCAGGTTCCAGACCCGGCTACCACTTTACCGGCTGGACCTCCGCTGGAGGCGGCAGCTTTGCCGACGCCTCCAGCGCGCAGACCACCTTCACCATGCCGGACGAGGCGGTCACCATCTACGCCCACTGGTCGAAGAACAGCAGCAGCGTCAGCGGCAGCCTGGTCATTGTGGAGCGCAGCGATCACGGCAAGGTCACGGTCTCTCCCCAGCGGGCGGAGAAGGGCGAAACCGTCACCATCACCGTCAAGTCCGACGAGGGCTATGAGCTGGACACCCTCACCGTCACTGACAAAAACGGCGACACCGTGAAGGTGAGCCACAAGGATGACAACAAGTATACCTTTACCATGCCCGCCTCCTCGGTCACGGTAACAGCCACCTTTACCCAGATCCTGTCCACCCTGCCCTTCACCGATGTGTCTGAGAACGCCTGGTACGCCGACGCGGTGCGCTATGTCTACGAGCACGGCCTGATGGCGGGCACCAGCGCCGCCACCTTTGGCCCCGAGGTCACCACCAGCCGCTCCATGATCGCCACCATCCTCTGGCGCATGGCGGGCAGCCCCGTGGTCAATTACGCCATGAACTACACCGACGTGGACCCCGCCGCCTGGTATGGCGAAGCGGTCCGCTGGGCCACCAGCGAGGGCGTAGTCACTGGCTACGGCGACGGCACCTTCGGCACGGACGATCCCATCACCCGGGAGCAGTTTGCCGTGATGCTCTGGCAGTTTGCCAAGAACCAGGGCTATGACGTATCCGTGGGCGAGAACACCAACATTCTCTCCTACACCGACATCTCCGACCTGAGCCAGTGGGCCATCCCTGCCATGCAGTGGGCCTGCGGCGCCGGCATCATCTCCGGCACCGGCAACGGCTCCACCCTCACTCCGCAGGGCCAGGCCACCCGCGCCCAGGCGGCCGTGATGCTCATGCAGTTTTGTGAGGCCTATATGACCTGGTAAGGAGCCACACATCCCTTCTGTACCCAACTTCAACCAGACCCCGGAGCTGCACTCAGCAGCCCCGGGGTCTGGTGTTATCTTTTGCTTTCTTTTGCTTTCTTTTGCATTTTATGTCTATATACAGGTTATATAAAGCAAAAACAAACATTCTTAACGGTTTCCCTCTTGACTCCCCTTCTCCTGCTTATATAATAAATTTAGAATCATTCTAAAAATATATTTTCACAAACAAGTATGCCAAGCCTTTCACCGGGCAGCAGAAGGGGAACCGTCGGACACGGCGGTCTGACTGCCGGTGGAACACACGCAGGGACCTGTTTCGACAGAAAGGAATGTGAGGAAACTGAAACACCTACCCTTATCCATCCGTGTCCCCATTGAGGAGGACAACCCCAGCATTGTGCGCTGGGAAGAGAAGTGCATCCGGTGCGGCATGTGCAAAGAGGCCTGCACCAACCTGATGGGGGTGCACGGCACCTACACCCTGGAGCAGACCGGCGGAAAGGCGGTCTGCATCTACTGCGGACAGTGCGCCAACGTCTGTCCGGTGGACAGCATCACCGAGCGGGACGAGTGTCCCCAGGTACAGCAGGCCATCGCTGACCCCAACAAGGTGGTGGTAGTCAGCACCTCCCCCGCGGTCCGGGCCGCTCTGGGCGAGGAATTTGGCATGGAGCCCGGCGCTTTTGTGGAGGGCAAGATGGTGGCCCTGCTCCGAGCCCTGGGCGTGGACTATGTGCTGGACACCAATTTTGCCGCCGACCTGACCATCGTGGAGGAGGCCAGCGAGCTGATCCGCCGCATCACCCAGAAGGACCAGCCTCTCCCCCAGTTCACCAGCTGCTGCCCCGGCTGGGTGCACTTTACGGAGATCTACGCCCCCGAGCTCCTGCCCCACCTCTCTACAGCAAAAAGCCCCATCGGAATGCAGGGCCCCACCGTCAAGACCTACTTTGCCAAGCAGATGGGGCTGGACCCCCGGCAGATCGTCCACGTGGCCCTGACCCCCTGCACCGCCAAGAAATTCGAGATCCGGCGGGAGGAGATGCACGCCGCCGGCGACTACCACGGCATCCAGGGCATGCGGGACACCGACCAGGTGATCACCACCCGGGAGCTGGCCCGGTGGGCCAAGGCCGCGGGCGTGGACTGGAACGCTCTGGAGGACTCCGCCTATGACTCCCTGATGGGCAAGGCCTCAGGAGCGGGCGTGATTTTCGGCAATACCGGCGGCGTCATGGAGGCCGCCCTGCGCACCGCCTACGCATACCTCACCGGCCAGAGCGCGCCTCAGTCTCTGCTCCAGCTGGACCCGGTGCGCGGCTACGAGGGCGTACGGGAGGCTCAGGTGACCATTGGCGAACTAAAGATCCAGGTCGCTGTCGTATACGGCACCGCCAACGCCCGCCGCTTCCTGGCCCACATGAAGGAAAGCGGCAAGCAGTACCACTTTGTGGAGGTCATGGCTTGCCCCGGCGGCTGCATCGGCGGCGGCGGACAGCCCAAGGACCTGATGAAAAACGCCGACGAGACCCGCAAGAGCCGCATTGCGGCCCTGTATCAGCGGGATGGATCCATGGAGCTGCGCAGCAGCCATGAGAACCCCGAAATCAAGGCGGTCTATGAGGCCTTCTACGGCGAGCCTCTCAGCGAGCTGGCCGAGCAGATGCTTCATACGACCTATTACGACCGAAGTGATATGATAAAAAGGAAGGATGAGAAACCCATGAGTCAGTGGAAGTGTAAGGTTTGCGGTTATATTTACGAGGGCGAGAGCCTGCCCCAGGACTTCACCTGTCCTCTGTGCAAGCAGCCCGCCTCCTCCTTTGAAAAGATCGAGCCTGCCCCTGCCAAGAGCGGCAGCAAGTATGCCGGCACCCAGACGGAGAAGAATCTGGAGGCCGCCTTTGCCGGAGAGTCCCAGGCCCGGAACAAGTATACCTACTTCTCCTCTGTGGCCCAGCAGGAGGGGTATGAGCAGATCGCAGAGCTCTTCCTGAAGACCGCTGAAAATGAGAAGGCCCACGCCAAGCTGTGGTTTGAGGAGCTGGGCGGCCTGGGAAGCACCGCCGAGAACCTGCTCCACGCCGCCCAGGGCGAGAACTATGAGTGGACCGATATGTATGACGGCTTTGCCAAGACCGCCGAGGAGGAGGGCTTCCCGGAGCTGGCCGCCAAGTTCCGCCTGGTGGCCGCCATTGAGAAGCGCCATGAAGAGCGCTACCGTGCTCTGCTGCGCAACGTGGAGACCGCCCAGGTGTTTGAGAAGAGCGAGGTCAAGGTGTGGGAGTGCCGCAACTGCGGCCATATCGTGGTCGGCACCGCCGCCCCGGAGGTGTGCCCCACCTGCCTGTACAGCAAGAGCTTCTTTGAGATCCACCGCGAAAATTATTGATTGCGGCGCTGTCCCGCCATTGAGGAGGACGAGCTCCCCTGCCGCCTGCTGTGCAGCAAGTATCCGGCGGCCAGAAAATAACCCTTATTACAGAAAAAACCACCCGTCAAACGGGTGGTTTTTTCTTTCCTTCTCTTATTCTGCCGCGGAGGCGCTTGGTTCGTCCTCCTCCCCGGTCACATACCGGAGAAACGCCCGGGTGGGCTTGGACCGCTCTGCCGATTTCCGCCAGGAAAACATTACGGCCCGCCGGGCATTCTTGTCCCCCAGCTTATAGAAGCACAGCTTTTCCTCCCGCTCCATAAACTGGGCAAGCCCATCCCGCAAAAAGGCGGCCCCTTTTCCGTCCCGGGCCACGTAATAGGATGTGAGCAGCTGGTCCATCTGCATCACCACGTTGGGCGTAAAGCCAGCGTTTCGGCACAGGGTCACCGCCCGCTGATACAGATCATTTCCCTTTTTCAGGAAGACAAAGGGCACCTGGGCAAACAGGGCCAGATCTACGGCAGGCACCTCTTCCTGCCGGTGGCGTCCATTGCGCACATCCTCTGCGCTCAGGCAGTAGGCCTCCAGCCCCTGGTTCACCGGGAACTCCCTGGGCACTGCCAGAAGGATGGTCTCCTCATACCAGACTTTGGACTCAAACAGCCGGGGGTCGGCAGGCTCCACATCCAGGCTCAGATCAATAACTCCTGATTGCAGGCACTTGCGCAGATCCCCCGCGTTTGCCTCCAGCAGGCTGACACGCCAGGCGGGATACTGCCGTTGAAACTCCTCAATCACACCGGGCAGAATATGGGCGCAGAAAAAGGAAGCCGCCCCCACCTGCACGGTCCCCTGGCATTCGCCGGCCAGGGCGTCAAAATAGGTCTGCATCTCCTCCCGGATGTCTAAAATCCGCTTTACCGCGTCGATATAATATCCCCCCGCCACAGTCAAGCAGATGGGGTTGGTACTGCGGTCAAAGATGGCAGTGTGGATCTCCTCCTCCGCCTTTCTCACCGCCGCGCTCAAGGCAGGCTGAGACAAATAGAGCTTCTTTGCCGCCTTGGAAAAGCTGCGCTCCTGATACACCGCATAGACATATTCCATCTCTTTCAGCATCAGCATGGTCTGTTCCCCCACGGACTTAGGTTTTTCCTTCCAGAATTTCTGTTTTCTTACCTTATAAATATTTTGATAACATGAGTTATCAATTTATGAATTAGACGCAAGCTCCAGGCCGTGATATACTAAAACCATCAAAAACGGGCAGAAAATTCTGCTGCCAAACAGAAAGGACTGAGCTTTCGCCATGGATTCTTTGCTTGAAAAATTCTCGAAACTGGGCTGTGACAACGCTCCCGGACAGGAGGGCCGTCAGAAGGCCGCTGTTTTGGATCTGCGGGGAGAAAAGCTGGAGGGCCGGCTGGTCGACTTCTCCCACGGTGACGTAGACGCCCATCCCCCCATTCCCGGCACCCTGTCTGACTTTGTGACCGGCGTGGAGAAGATCGGCGGCCACCAGGCCTACACCGAGTACCGGGGCAACGGCGGCATCCGCGGTGAGCTGGCTCAGAAGATCTCCGCGTTTACCGGCTCTGCCATCGATCCCGATCAGAACATCATCCTGACCCCCGGCACCCAGGGCGCGCTGTTTCTTGCTGTGGGCGCCAATATGGTGGCCGGAGACAAGGTAGCCATTGTGGAGCCCGATTACTTTGCCAACCGCAAGCTGGTGGAGTTCTTCGGCGGTGAGATGGTTCCCGTTCAGATGGACTATGAGAATGCTCAGGACTGCGCCGGTCTGGATCTCACCCAGCTGGAGAAGGCCTTCCAGGACGGCGCCAAGCTCTTCCTGTTCTCCAACCCCAACAACCCCACCGGTGTCATCTATTCCGATGCTGAGATCAGCCGCATCGCCGCCCTGGCTAAGCAGTACGGCGCCACCCTCATCGTGGATGAGCTGTATTCCCGTCAGGTCTTTGACAACCGCACCTACACCCACCTGTGCGCCAAAGAGGAGCGTCCCGAAAACCTGATCACCATCATCGGCCCCTCGAAAACCGAGTCCCTCAGCGGCTACCGTCTGGGCGTAGCCTTCGGCACCGCCGCCATCATCGAGCGTATGGAGAAGCTGCAGGCCATCGTCTCCCTGCGCGCCCCCGGATATTGCCAGGCCGCGTTCCACTCCTGGTTTGCTGAGCCCGCCGGCTGGATGGAGGAGCGCATCGCTGCCCACCAGGTCATCCGCGACTCCCTGCTGGCCAAGCTGCGCGCCTGCCCCGGCGTCTCCGCCCGTACCACGGAAGCGGGCAGCTACCTCTTCCCCAAGCTTCCTCCCCTGGATATTCCCGTCTCCGACTTCATCAAAGTCCTGCGGGTCCATGCCAATGTCATCGTCACTCCCGGCACAGAGTTTGGTCCCCAGTTTACCGACAGCTTCCGCATCAATTTCTCCCAGGACCAGCAGGCTGCTGAGGCTGCGGTAGACCGCATCATTACTATGATTGAGAGGTATCGGGCATGAGTAAGAATCCCATTCCCCAGGGCAAGTATAAGCCCGCCGTGCGCTACGGCAACCTGATCTTCACCGCCGGCATGACCCCCCGCAAGGACGGCGTGCTGATGATGGCCGGAAAAATCAGCCCCGACCGTCCTCTGGACGATTACCGGGACGCGGTAATCCAGGCCGCCTCCAACGCCCTCACCGCAGCCCAGAACACCCTGGCTCCGGGAGAGCGGATCGTTCAGATTTTGTCTCTGACCGTCTATCTCAACGCCACCGAGGACTACACCACCCATGCAAAGGTGGGCGACATTGCCTCCAACTGGCTGGTGGAGCAGCTGGGCGAGGCCGGCATCGGCGCTCGCGCCGCCATTGGCCTGGCCACTCTGCCCGGCAATGCCCCGGTTGAGATCCAGCTGGTGGCCGCTGCGGAATAAGCGATTTTATAAACAGGACATGGGAGCCAGGCTCCCATGTCCTGTTTTTTTGCGCCGTTTACTCCCAGAGCAGCCGCAGAGACTCCTCCAGCTGATAAACTGTGTTCACCAGGTCCTCTCGGATGGGGTCAATTCCCTTGACCAGCATCCGCTTCTCCTCTCCAATCACTGCCAGAGAGTAGCGGGCCACGCCGTTTCGATCCCGGATGGGCACGGCCACCGACATGACTCCCGAGTCCTGCTCGGAGACGGAAATACAATAGCCCTGCTGACGGATCTGATCCAGATTGTTCCGCAGCCGCTCCCGCTCCTTGGGGTCGGAGAGTTTTTCCTCCAGCGTCTCCTGAATAAATTCCTCCGGCTGCCAGGCGAGCAGGGCCTTACCGGTGGAGCCCCGCACCAGGTTGCCCACCCGGCCCACCTTGGATTGAATCCGCAGCATATTGGACGAGTGGACCTTTTCCACACAGATGGGCAGGCCGTCCACCATGGCGGTGAGGACCACATCCTCATTATACTCGTTCAGCAGCCGGTTCATCTCCTGAAGGATGACCTCCTCCGCCGTAACATTCTGGGACACCATAGCCGATACCCGCAGGAGCCGGGACCCCAGCTTATACTTTCCGTTGGGCGTCTCCTGGATCAGCCACCCCATACTGAGCAGCGTCTTTACAATATAAAAGGTGGATGTCTTTTGCAGCCCCAGTGCCTTGCTGATCTCACTAACACCAAGGTACTGGGCATTTAATTTGGGATAGAGCTCTAAAATCTGAATTGCTCGCGCCACCGAATTGATGCGCTGCGTGCTTTTTTCCTCCATAGTAATCTCCTTCATCACATAAAACATGTTTGGCGGGCTTCCCCTCATAAGCCACACCACGCTCTTTTATGCTTTCCTTCGCTCTTATCATAACGTAATTTGCTAAAACCTGCCAGATGTCTACGTAATATTTTATTAAATACCATGGGCAGAAAAAAAGCAACCCCAACTTTTTGGGCAAAAATTCCCCCGTTTTCAGGGCCATTTCATGCACAGGCCCCAAAAACGGGGGATATGTTTTATTTTGGAAGGTCAGGCAGACCGGTTAATCCTCCTGATCCAGCTTCTGCACCGTGCGATAGAGCACATCCGCCCCCCGGGTCAGATCCTCCGGTGCGGTCCACTCTTCGCCGCAGTGACTCAAGCCATCCTTGCTGGGCACAAAGATCATGCCCATGGGTAGACGGTGGGCCATGGGATTGGCGTCATGGCCGGCTCCGCTGGGCATAACCTCACGGCTGGCGCCCACTTCCTCCGCGGCCTGGTCGATCAGCTGCATGATATGCTTGTCGCAGCGCACGCTGCCCTTATCAATCTGCTTTTCGATCTGGAAGGTCACCGTATCAATGGTCTTGGTGATCTCCTCAATGGCCTGGATCATGGCGTCGGTCTTTTCCGCGTCCATATGCCGCATTTCAAAGGAGCACTCCACCTTGCCCGGGATCACGTTTTCCGAATCGGGCCAGCACTGGATGGTTCCCACCGTCAGCACCAGCGTATCGTCGATCTCCCGGCAGCGCTGATCCGCCTGCGCGATCAGGCGGGCCATGGCCACCATGGCGTCCCGACGGTTTTTCATCTGGGTGGTGCCGGCATGGTTGCTGTGTCCAATGGCCGTGATCTTGTAGCGCACGATGCCCACGATGCCCCGAACTACGCCGATCTGCACGCCGATATCGTCCAGGTGATCGCCCTGCTCGATATGCAGCTCCAGATAACATTTGGCATCGTTAAAGTCCCGCTGGCAGTCCATGATCTCCTGCACGGTACGACCATAGCTCTGCAGCGCCTCTTCCAGGCCGGGCTGATGGGGATCCACCAGACCGGTAATGGCACGGCTGCCGAAGGTGCCGCCCACCGGGTTGGACTCCTCCGCATTGAAGCCGTAGATCTCAATCGGGTGGCGCAGCTGCACACCGGACTCCTTGAGCCGACGCACCACTTCCAGTGCGCCCGCCACACCGTATGCCCCGTCGTAAAGGCCGCCGGAGGGAACGGTGTCCAAGTGAGACCCCATAATGATGCTCTTAGCCTTAGGGTCCGAGCCAGGCAGGACGCCGTGAATATTACCGGCTACGTCCTGGTTTACCTGCATTCCCAGCTCTTCCATCTTGTTACGCACGATCTCCACGGCCTGGAAATAAGAGGGAGAAAAACAAATTCGGGTGTAGGAACCGTCTGGGTTTTTCCCTGCCTGGCCGATCGCCGCTAAAATTTCATTTACCTGATCCATCTCAAATCACCTTTCCCTTGGCGCTGAAAGAAGGGGACAACGCTCCTACTTTGAATCGACCAAGCCTTACTTCGCGCTATTGGGACGCACGAACTCGCCCCAGCCGGCCGCACTCTCGTCCACCACGCCGTTCTCCACGACCACGCGGCCGCGCACCACGGTGTAGTCCACGCTGCAGCCCAGCTTCCAGCCCTGGAACACCTTCATGATATCACGGGCCTGGGAGTAGCTGTTCTTGGCATCGAACTCATATTCCTTATTCATATCCACAATGACCAGGTCGCCGTCCGCTCCGGCGGAGATGGTGCCCTTCTGGGGGAAGATGTTGAAGCACTTGGCGGGATTGACGCACAGCAGCTCCACCACACGCTCCATGGACACGCGGCCCTTCTTGGCCTCGGTCAGCATAAGGGGCAGGCGCAAGTCGATGCCGGGGAAGCCGGAGGGAGCCACAAAGATGTCGTCGGGGCTCTTCTCCTTCTCAGAGACCAGGTAGGGGCTGTGGTCGCTGCCGATGAAGTCCACGGTGCCGTCATTGACGTAATCCCACAGCTTGTCGATCTCTTCCTTCTTGCGCAGCGCGGGGTTGCACTTGGCGTAGGCGCCGTACTTCTCCACGTAGCTCTCATCCAGCAGCAGATAGTGGGGGCAGGTCTCCACGTAGACCGTCTGGCCCTCCTGCTTGGCCTTCTTGGCCAGCTCCATGGCGCCGCAGGTGGACACATGCACCAGCTCCACAGGGCAGCCGGTCTCCTTGCCAAAGCGCAGCATCTTGGCGATGGCCTCCACCTCAACGATGGGAGGACGGGACTCACAGTGGGCCAGAGGATAGGTGCGGCCCTCAGCGCGCAGGCGCTTGATGTTGCCGGTCACCAGCTCGTTGTCCTCGGCGTGGGCAGCCAGAGGCAGGCCGGTCTTCTTCACTTCCTCCAGAGCCCGCATAAGCTCCGCGTTGTTGGCGCTGGTCAGGCCCTTGAACTCCGCGTCGCGGCCCTCGGGAGCCTGGTGCAGGAAGGTCTTATAGGCCACCACGCCCTCCTTGGACAGGGGCACGATCTCCTCGGGGAACTCGCCGCCGGCCGCGCCGTAGAAGCAGTAGTCTACGCAGCTGCCCTTCTTGCACAGGTCCAGACGGTTATGTAAGATCTCCGCATTGTACTGGGGAGGAATGGAAATGGGATGCTCAAAGAAGGTGGTGCAGCCGCCGGCCGCAGCAGCCCGGGTACCGACCTGGAAGGTCTCACGCTCGGCGTGGCCGGGGTCACGATAATGCACATGGGTATCAATGCCGCCGGGCAGGACATACTTGCCAGCCGCATCGATGGTACGCTTCGCCTCGGGCAGGCTGCCGGGCGCGCCTACCAGCGCAAACTTTCCGTCCTGGATACCTACATCCGCCTTGCGGAAGCCGCCCTCAACAAAAACAAGACCGTTTACTACTGCCAGATCCAACATGTTAATCTTCTCCTTTTTATTCATTCCGTCCTTCTTGGCAGGGAGGCCTGAGGCCTCCCTGCCAAAAACAAAGCTCACTTTTTTCGTTGTTTATTTTCCTTTTACTTCTTCCGGGAAGAACTTCTCCACCACCTCAGCGGGAGGAGGAGCGATGACCTTGCTGACCACAACCAGAACCACAAGAGCCACGATAACCGCGGGCAGAGCAGCCATGACTCCGCCGGGCTGGCCCAGAGCGTACCAGATGCAGGCAGTGGCAAAGCCGGCGATCATGCTGGCGGCAGCGCCGGTGCGGTTGGCGCCCTTCCAAACAACACCCACCATGGTGAGGATTGCCATGGCGGCGCCCATCAGGGTGACCGCTCTGGCCTGGATGAACTGAATGGCCTCATTCAGGAAGAAGGTGAGGGACACGCCGCCGATGCCGATGATCACGGTGGCGATACGGGACACTTTCAGCAGCTGGGTATCAGACACATTGGGCTTAATCTTGGCATAGATGTCGTTGCTGAAGGTGGAGGCAGCCAGCAGAAGCAGGGAGTCAGCGGTGGAAATAATGGCGGCCACCACAGCGGCAAACAGGATCGCGCCCATGATGGGAGACAGCTTAGTGGTTACCAGAGTGGTAAAGACCTGGTCCTGATTCTCAATGCCGGGCACCAGCAGCATGCCGCCGATACCGATGATGGACAGGGGGATGTAGAACAGCAGCAGGCCGATGCCGGTCAGTCCCTGGGAGCGGGAAGCGATCTCAGGGCTCTCAGCCGAGAAGAAACGGGCAATAAACTGGGGAGCGCCGAAGTTGCAGATGCCCCAGGTCACTACCCAGGACAGAGCGGTCAGCGGGGGAATCTCCACGCTGAAGGCCTGGACAAACTCGGGGTTGATGGCAGCTACCTGCTCGTTCATGGCGGTGAAGCCGCCGATCTCGCCCAGGAACTCCACGGCCATGACCCACACGCCGATGATGATCACAAAGGAGCAGATGGTATCGGTCCAGGCCACTGCCTTCATGCCGCCCATGGCGGTGAAGGCCAGGAACACGACCAGAAGCACGATGCAGCAGGTCACGTTGCTCCAATCAACAAAGGACTGCAGCACCACGATGCCGCCGGTGACCTGAGCAGCCAGCAGAGCGATGGTACAAACCAGGATCAGCACGGAGGCGGGCATGGCCAGCTGCTTGCCGTACCGGCTGGCAATATATTCGGGAAGGGTATCACAGCCTGCCTTACGCAGACGCTTGGCAAACCACAGACAGGCCAGGAAGGAGGTCAGGAAGGTTCCTGCGCAGTTCCATACACCGGGCCAGCCCTTGAGATAATAATAGCCCATATAGCTGACGATGGAAGCGGCACTTACGATGGTGGCAAAATAGGTACCCGCCATGGGCAGCATGCCCAGCGACTTACCGGCTACCATCCAGTCTTTCTGGTTCTTAACGCCTCTGGAGATCAGCATGCCGATGACCAGCAGGGCGACCATGAACAAAATAACAACGGTTAGATAAATTGCATTCCGACTCATTTCTTATTTCTCCCCTTCGTCAAGGTATAGATTGCGGGAAACAGCGCTAAGAAAAAGAAAAACAACCACATCAAGATCAAACTAACACTAGCACCCATAATGTTTCTCTCCTAGTCTTTTTGAATTTGGAATGTTTGAAATGTAATGGCGGAGTATATCTCTGGAACTTTTTACCTCCCCTCCCTGTTCTTTCGTCAGCCTTTGATTTATTCCGCCTCTTTTTGGTTGTATGCCTGAATCCGGGCCTCGCTTTCCACCAGGGCCAGCGCCCATGTCAAACCGTCCACAACCGGAACACCCAGCCGCTTTTCCAGCCAGCCGCTGCTGCCGGCATAGTTTGCGCATCCCAGTACGATGGCTTGCACCCCCGGTGTCTTCAGCGCTTCTTTTCCTGCCTCCAGCAGGTCCTCCTTGCGGTTGCCCTTACTTACCTGAACCAGCTTCAGCTGCTCCTGGCAGTGGTACTTCCGGGCCAGCGCAAACTTTTTGGGGATGATCTTCTCCGAAGGGGTAAGCACGGCAAAGTTTCCCGTCATAGCCGCCATCTTCATGGAGGCCTGGGCAATGCCGTATGTAGGCTTTCCGGTGAGTTCCTGAACCAGGTCCAGATTGGGATCTCCATGGCAGGCTACCACAAATCCGTCGTAGTCGTCCTTTTTGCTCCGCACCACCTGGATCAGCTCTGTGGCAGATACCGCCTGATCCTCATACGTGACGATCAGTTTGGGGGCAGACTGCATGGACACCACATCCGCTTGGGCACGTCCCTGCAAAAAATCCTCGGCCACCCGCTGGATCAGCTTCTCGGTTTCTTCATCGCTGTTGGGGTTGATAATCAGGATCTTCACCGTCATCGTCCTCCCTATGTGCGTTCATAATATTTGAACGCGTTCTTTATTGTTGAATATATAATATTTCGTGCTGGCTCTTTTGTCAAGCAAAACTTTTTCCTTCTTTGCGTTTTCTTCTGTTTTGCACAATTTCATGGTGAACGTATTCTTTGCCCTTTTCCCTGCAAATAGCCCCCGTTCGCGCAGAAAATAACAAAAAACCGCCGCAGAATCCAAATTTCTCTGCGGCGCTCTGGTCTCTTCTTTGTCCCAAAAATGCATGTTGACGGGCTTGTGCCCAGCATTTTTCCAAGCATAACGCAAAGAGCACACCCCCCAAACCGAGATCTCCGGCTCAGGGGGTGTGCTCTTTGGTAGGTTACATGGGAAGGAAAACGGTTATTTATTTACAACGTTGATGGGGCTGCCGTCCAGGTAAGCCTTCACGTTGTCCACGGTGATATCCATGATGCGCTGGCGGGCCTCCTTGGCGCCCCAGGACATATGGGGAGTGATGATGCAGTTGGGGGCGGTGAGCAGGGGGTTGTCCGCCTTGATGGGCTCGGTGTACACCACGTCCAGGCCGGCGGCCGCCAGCTTGCCGGACTTCAGGGCGTCAGCCACGTCCTGCTCATGGATGAGCTGGCCGCGGGAGTTGTTGATCAGGATGGCGCCGTCCTTCATCTTGGCGATGTTGGCCTTGTTGATCATCTTCTCATTGTCGGCGGTCAGGTTGCAGTGCAGGAACACCACGTCGGACTGGGCCAGCAGGGTGTCCAGGTCCACATACTCGGCGATAGCCTTACCGGAGTCGTTGGGATACACGTCGTAAGCCAGAACCTTCATGCCCATGGCCTTGGCGATGCGGCCGGTGGTCTGGCCGATGCGGCCAAAGCCGATGACGCCGGCGGTCTTGCCGTCCAGCTCGATGAGGGGGTAATCCCAGTAGCACCAGTCGATGTGATTGGCCCACTTGCCCTCCTTCACGGTCTGGGCGTGGTGGCCGATGTGGTGGCACACCTCCAGCAGCAGAGCGATGGCGTACTGACCCACGCAGGCGGTGCCGTAGGTGGGCACGTTGCACACCAGCACGCCCTTCTCCTTGGCGTAGTTATAGTCAGCCACGTTGTAGCCGGTAGCCAGGAAGGCGATCAGCTTCATGTTGGGGCACTTGTCGATGGTCTCCTTGGTGATGGGGGTCTTGTTGGTGATGACCACCTCGGCGTCGCCGATACGCTCAGCGATGATGGGGTCCTCCACATAGGAGGTGCGGTCATACACGGTCAGCTCGCCCAGCTTGCCCAGTTCGTCCCAGCTCAGATCGCCGGGGTTCTCGGTATATCCATCCAGAACTACGATTTTCATTCCAAGTTCCTCCTTGATGTTTTGTTTTCTTATGTTCAATATAGCAAACCCATTCTTGTATTTGGGCCAAAAGTGAGATAAAATTTTTATATGAAATACAAATCTCAGAGGGGAGATCGCCATGTTCCTGACCAAAGAGAACGGGATGCGGATCGTGGAAGAAATTAAGGAGACCATCGGCCGGGACGTCAATATCATGGACCGCACCGGCACTATTCTGGCCAGCACTGATCCCAAGCGGATCGGCCAGCTGCACACCATCGCCAAGGAAATTTTGGAGCGCCAGCTTCCGGTGCTGGAGGTGGCCGCCGGAGAGGAAGGGCCCGGCGCTCAGCAGGGGGTAAATTTGCCCATCTATGTGGAGGGAAACTGCGAGGGGGTCATCGGCATCACCGGGCCGCCGGATGCGGTGCGGGACTTTGGCGCCATCGTCAAAAAAATGACTGAGATCCTGCTGACCACCATCCATCAGCAGGAGCAGAGCGCACTGGTGGAGCAAGCCCGGAGCCTCTTTCTGGAGGAATGGCTCTTCGCCCAGGACCTGGACTGGTCCGCCTTTGCCGAGCGGGGAGCGCTGCTGGACATCGACATTCGAGAGCCCAAGCGCATCGCCATTTTGGAGTATGAGCCCCGGGGCAGCGCTCAGCCTCCGGAGCTGCACAGCGGCCGCCTGCTGCAGATGGCCCAGCGCTACCTACAAGAAGAACAGACCCTGTGCGCCGTGGTCAATCGCCGCCTGCTGCTGTTGTTTGGTCCCAGACAGAAGGCCCTGGATGTGCTCAAGCGCTTCCAGCAGGCGGCAGAAAGCTTTTATGATGTCTCCCTCAGCGGAGGACTGAGCTCCCTGTCCCGGGGAGCGGAGGATATCCGCCGCTGCTATAACGAGGCCAAGATCGCCGCCCGGGCAGCGGCCAAGGGACACACGCTGCTGGAGTACAGCGGCATCTCCCTGGATTTTGTGCTTCAGAACCTGGAGCCCAAGGTCAAGGCGGACGTATGCCGGGCCATCTTTGCGGCCATTCCCGAGGACGAGCGGGCAGAGCTGCTGGAATGTCTGGTGCTGTACTTCCGCTGTGACGGCAATGTGGAACAGGCCGCCCAGAGCATCCATGTGCATAAAAATACCTTCCGCTACCGCATGGGCAAGCTGGCCCAGTACACCGGCTACGACCTGCGTCGGCCCCGGGACGCCGCCATGCTCTATATTGCCATGCAATTTTTAGATGCAGACCGCTGACGTTCGCCTTTGGAAATAGCCCATAGAAATGACGCTTATCACAAATAGCAATAGCGAGATCCTAGTGTTTTTTGTGGGAAAGTGATATAATTTCGCTAATAAAATCCAAGTCATCCTTTTTCTAAGGGGGGCAGTTCGAGATGTCATACAATATCAATTTAAAGCATCTGGAGTGTTTTATTAAAGTGGCCCAGCTGGGTTCCATCAACAAAGCGGCCCAGGCATTGTTTATTTCCCAGCCTCATCTGGGTAAAATTATCCACGACCTGGAAAATGAAATGGGCTATCTCCTGCTCAACCGCAGCAATCAGGGGGTGACCCTAACCCCCGAGGGAGAGGAGTTTTTAAAGCACGCCGCCCGGGTGTTGGAGGAAATGAACTGTCTGCGGCGACCCAGCATAAAAACTGCGGAATTTAACCATCTTTCCGTGTCTATGACCAAGTTTTCTCACGTGATGGAGAGCTTTATCGAAGTGGTCCTCAACCACCAGGACCAGCCCTCCTTCTCCCACCGCCTCTATGAGGGCAACGCCGAAGAGGTCATTGACGACGTACTTTCTGGCCGGGCCACGGTGGGGGTATTTCACTTTGACAGCAAGCGCCGCCGGGAGATGGAAAAGCTGCTCTCCTCCCAGCGGATGGTCTACCGTAGTCTGGCCTATGTGGAACCCCACATCGTCATCTCCAAAAACCACCCCCTGGTGCGCCAGCACAAGCCCATCACCCTTCAGGCCCTGGCCCCCTACGGCATGATCCGCTATCTGGGGCAGTATGACGATCTGGCCCACAATCTGTTTGAGACCCAGCTCCAGGGGCTGGAGGGCAACAGCTCCAAGGTGATCTATCTTTCCAACCGGCAGTCTTTGATGCGTCTCATTTCGGTGAGCGACTTTTACAGCATCGGCATCCACGACTTTGAGATGCAGGATGCGGGCTACAAGGCCATGTCGGTACCCATCAGCGGCTGCGACTTCATGTTTGAATTCGGCTATGTGAAGATGGAGGGCGAACCTCTGTCTGACATCACCCAGGAATTTATAGAAAATGTAAAAGCAAGGCTAAATTAACCAAACGGATAGCGGTCTCCGCTATCCGTTTTATTTATATCCGCCAAAACAGTTGCGTATTATACAAATCCCGCTCCGCCTGCTATGCTGAATGCCAGAAAGCCAACGCGTCAAAACCAAGGAGGAAGAACCATGATCCAGACCGTACTTACCCAGGCGGTGGCCGCGGCCAGGCCCGCGGCGGAACTGGGACAGACCGCATCCTACATTCCGGAGCTGAGCAAGGTGGACAAGCATCAGTTGGGCGCCTGCGTCTTTACGTCGGACGGCGGGCGGTACTCCGCAGGCGATACCAAGGTGCGCTTCAGCATCCAGAGTATCTCCAAGGTGATCAGCCTGGCCGCCGCCCTGGAGCTGTGCGGCTTTGAGACCGTATTTGCCCAGGTGGGTATGGAGCCCTCGGGAGACGCCTTCAATGCCATGGGCAAGCTGGAGGCGGCAGGCAGCTCCCCCAGCAACCCCATGATCAACGCCGGAGCCATCGCTGTGGACAGCTACCTGGAGCCCAAGATCTCCTTTGATCAAATGCTGGCCTTCACCCGGAAGCTGTGTATGGACCCGGAGATCGGTCTGGATGAGAAGGTTTACCACTCGGAGATGTCCAACATCTCCCGCAACCGCGCTATCGCCTATCTGCTGGAGAACAAGGGGGTTATCCGCAGCGACGTGGAGCGGACGCTGGACTTTTATGTACGCATGTGCTCTCTGAGCGTAACGGCAGAGAGCTTGGCGGGACTGGGCCTGCTGCTGGCCGGCGGCGGCATCTGCCCCGCCACCGGAGAGCGCCTGCTCTCCCCCGACACTGTCCGGGTGGTCAAGACCATTATGCTCACCTGCGGAATGTATGACGGCTCGGGCACCTTTGCCGTCCAGGTGGGCATTCCCTCCAAAAGCGGCGTGGGAGGCGGCATCCTGTCGGTGGTAGACCGGCGGATGGGCATCGGCATCTTCGGCCCTGCCCTGGACGGCAAGGGCAACAGTGTGGCCGGAGAGCGGGTGCTGCGCCACCTGTCCCAGCAGCTGCACCTGCACATCTTTGACGCGGACAGCCAAACAGACTAAACAAACAGGAGGTACCTCGACATGTTAGAGACCATCGCCGCCGCATACAGCGGCTTCATCGGCAGCATCAGCAACTATCTCTACACCTACATCCTCATCGTCCTGCTGGTGGCGGGCGGCATCTACTTTACCGTGCGCACCAAGTTCGTCCAGTTCCGGTTCCTGCCCGAATCCATCCGCATCGTCATGCAGCCCAGCGAGGACCAGAACAGCATCTCCGCCTTCAAGACCCTGATGGTCTCCACCGCCTCCCGCGTGGGCACCGGCAACATCGCCGGCATCTCCACCGCCATCTGCCTGGGCGGCACCGGCGCGGTGTTCTGGATGTGGGTCACCGCCCTGCTGGGCAGCGCCACCGCCTTTGTGGAAGGTACTCTGGCTCAGATCTACAAGAAACGTGCCAAGGACGGCAGCTGCTACGGCGGCCCCGCCTACTACATCGAGCAGGCCCTCAAGCAGCGCTGGCTGGGCGTTCTCTTTGCCGTGGTGATGATCCTCACCTACATGGTGGGCTTTAACCTGGTGGCCTCCTTCAACATTGCCGACTCCCTCAAGGCTTACAGCTTCTATGATCCCACCCTCACCCCCTGGATCGTGGGCATTGTGCTGGCCGTGGTGTTCCTGGTTTGCATCAGCGGCGGCGGCAAGCAGATCGCCAACATTACCGCCGTGCTGGTGCCTGTGATGGGCGTGCTGTACCTGGCCGTCACCCTCTTTGTGGTCTTTACCCACATCTCCCTCATCCCCGCCGTGTTTGCCAGCATCTTCCGCAACGCCTTTAACTTCCAGGCCATTTTCGGCGGCTTTGTGGGCTCCGCTCTGATGCAGGGCATCAAGCGCGGCCTGTTCTCCAATGAGGCGGGCATCGGCGCCGCCGCCTGCGCCGCCGGTTCCGCCGGCGTGTCCCACCCCGCCAAGCAGGGCCTGGTCCAGGTTCTGTCCGTGTTCATCGACACCATCGTGGTCTGCACCGCTACCGCTATGCTGCTGCTGTGCTCCGGTGTGGCCCCCACCGCGGAGGCGGCCGGTATGCCCTTCGTGCAGCAGGCCATGGCCGGCACCCTGGGTCAGTTCGGCGTGATCTTCATCACCGTGGCCCTGTTCCTCTTCGCCTTCACCACCCTGCTGGGCAACTTCTACTATGCCGAGACCGGCCTATCCTACCTCTTCAACCAGGCTCCCTCCCGCACCGCTGTGTATATCCAGCGGGCCATCGCCACCGTGGTGGTGTGTCTGGGCGCCACCATGCAGCTCACCGTTGTGTGGGACACCGCCGACGTACTCATGGGCCTGATGGCTCTCATCAATGTGCCCGTCATCTTCCTGCTCCTCAAGCCCGCCCTGCGCTGCCTCAACGACTACATCCAGCAAAAGAAGGCCGGCAAGAATCCCGAGTTCAAGGCCTCTTCCATCGGCCTGAAGGAAAAGGTGGATTTCTGGAACTGATTTCTTCTCTCCCTTTCTACATGGGGGCGCTCCTGTTGGAGCGCCCCCGCTTTTTATGTTCATGCAGGGCAGCAATGAAACTTCATTTACATTTTACATCTCCGTGCAGGACAGATTTACATTGCTTTGCTACACTGGTGCTCGTGTGAGAGAGAAACACAAATCTATGTGGGAGGCTATTACTATGAGTACCATCCAAAATCGTTCTGCCACACAATCTCAGAAACTGATGATCTTCGTGCTGACCATGTCCCTGTACGGACTGGCCACCCTGTTTACCGAGCTGATCCCCAAGTTCCAGGTGGGCCTGGTGGAGTTCTCGGTGGAGTATTTCCTGTTTATTCCCCTGACCCTGTCCATGCTCTTTGATCCCCTGTCCGCCGCCCTGGGCGCTGCCACCGGCGAGCTGGTATTCAGCGAGATCATGCTGGGCCAGTTCGGCGGCCTGGGCGAGCTGGAGAAGTTCATTACCGTCACCATCGGCGTGTACATCGCCGGCCGCATGGTCAAGGACCCCGCCAACCGGGTCATGGTAGGCGTGGCCGCCATCACCGGCACCGCCGCCCAGCTGCTGATGGGCACTGTGGTGGACATCGCCAAGGTCCAGTTTGCCGTGGAGGACTTTGAGGCGGTGGAGGGTCTGCCCGAGAGCGTCTTTGCCACCGAGGGCTTCGCCTTCTGCAACGACCTGTTCTTCTCCGGCATCCTGTTCTGCCTGCTGCCCACCCTGTACCTGGTACCCAAGCTGTACGGTAAGATCGAGCCCCTGGTGGGCATGCAGCCCCGCACCCCTGACAGCGCCGTCTCCGGTATCAGCCCCAAGGCCATCGTGGTATGTATCATCGGCTTTGTGTGTGCGGTCGTGGCTGAGCTGGCCGCCACCGCCGGCATGTCCCTCATCGACTGGGAGGCCGAGTGGGCCGAGAGCGGCACCGCCCTGGCTGCCGGCATGCTGGTGGCCGCCGTTCTGGCTGTGGCGGTCCTGCTGGTGATGAAGAAGAACGGCAAGGCCGGTGCGGTGGGCTAAGATGAATGCAGTTGAAATCCAAGACCTCACCTACACCTACCCCGGCGCGCCCCAGCCCACCCTGAAACATATCTCCCTAACCATTCCGCAAGGGGACTTCCTGGCAGTCGTTGGCAACAACGGCTGCGGGAAGTCCACCTTGTGTAAAGTCCTGAATGGACTGATCCCTCATTTTATTACAGGGAGCTATCAGGGAAGCACCAAAATTCACGGTCTGGACACCCTGACTACCGATGTAGGCGCTCTGGCTCAGAAGGTGGGCTACGTCTATCAGGACTTTGAAAATCAGATTGTGCGGCCCACCGTGCTGGACGATGCGTCCTACTCCTGTCTCAACTACGCCTTCCCCGACTACCTGGCGCGGGGCAGGACTGCTTTGCGGCAGTGCGGTCTGGAGGGCCGGGAGGAGGAGTATGTCTGGCAGCTGTCCGGCGGCCAGACCCACCTGCTGGCCCTGGCTGGCGCAGTATCTCTGGGGCCAGACATTCTCATTCTGGACGAGCCCATCGCCCAGCTGGACCCCATGCACGCTGACCGGATCTATGAGGTGCTGCGTCACCTCAACCAGCAGGGCAAGACCATCATCGTCATCGAGCACCACACCGAGTACATTGCCGATTACTGCAAGCATGTGCTGCTGATGAAGGACGGACAGGTACAGTGGATGCTGCCCACCGGCGAGGCTTTGCAGCGGGTGGAGGAGCTGGAGGCCTGCAACATCTTCCCGCCCCAGGTCACCCAGGCGGCCTACCGTCTGAAAAGGGAGGGACACCTCCCCGGCCTGGACCGCCTGCCCACCACAGTGGAGGAGGGCAGACAGGCCTTTGCCTCTTTGGCCTTCCACCCCGCTCCCTCCCGCTCCAAGCCGGAGCCGGGAGAGGAGACGGCTGTCACCTTCTCCAACGTGGAGCTCTCCTACCGCTCGGTCAAAGGGGAGCCCCGCACCGTCTTTCAGGACCTGAACCTGGAGCTGCGCCGGGGAGAAAAGGTGGCTCTCATCGGCTCCAACGGGGCGGGCAAATCCACCCTGATGAAGCTGATGGTGGGCCTGCTGCGGCCCAAGGCTGGCACGGTCTCTCTGTTTGGCTCTCCCATCGGGGATAAGCCCGCCGAGGAGCTGTCCCGGCAGGTCTCTCTGGTCTATCAGAACCCGGAGGAGATGTTTATTCAGGACTCCATCCAGGCCGACATCGCCTACGCCATGCGGGTCCGGGGGGAGCACGACTGGCAGGAGCGCACCCGTCAGCTGCTGGAGCGCTTCCGGCTTACCGAGCTGGCCCAGCGGGATGGGCGGCTTATGTCTGGCGGACAGATGCGCCGGGCCAGTCTGGCCATCGGCATCGCTCTCAACCCCGGCATCCTGCTGCTGGATGAGCCCACCGCCAACCTGGACATTGCCACCCGGCGTGAGATCCTGTCTGTGCTCACCGACATGAAGGACGTGATCCAGACCGCCGTCATCGCCACCCACGACATGCAGCTGGTATGCCAGTGGGCCGACCGGGTGGTGGTGCTGTGTCAGGGCAAGGTGGTGGCCGACGGACCGGTGGACGAGATCTTTTCCCGCCAGGATGTGGCCCAGCAGGTGGGCATCCGCCCGCCGGAAATCTTCACCATGGCCCGCAGTCTCAACCCCAACGCACTGTGCTATACCATTGACGAATTTGCCGCATGCTTTCAGGAGGTGTCATAAATGGAAAAAATGATGGCCAAGCTGTCCGACAACCTGCTGGACAAATTCTCTATGGACTTTCTCCGCAGCCAGGTGCTGAAAAACGCCTACGGCAACGACGACACCGTCATCGCCGCCCTGGATCCCCGCATCCTGCTGGTGTGGTATCTGTTCTTCGGTCTGGTACCCTGGTTTTTAAATGACATTCCCCTGCTGCTGGGCTGCTTCACTCTGGTGATGGCCACCACGGTGCTGGCCCGGGTGGCCGGGCTGGTGCTGTTCCTCTTTGCGCTGGGTGTGTTCTCCCAGACGGGCTATCTGTTTCTGGTCACCCTGTTCTTTGGCGGCGATGCCTCCGCCATTGCCCCGCTGCTGGTGCTCACCTTGAAGGTGGCCACCATCTCTCTGGCCTCGGTGACCGTGTTCTCCGGCCTGGACCCCGACCGGCTGTCCAACGGCCTTTTGTGGTACGGCTGCCCCGAGCGGCTGAGCTTTTCCATCTCCTACTCCTACCGGATGCTGCCCATGCTGATGGAGGAATTTCAGAACGTGCTGCTGTCCTACCGTTTGCGGGGCAATCCTCCCGCCCATGACACCCTGATGGGCAAGGTGCGCTACCTCATCTATCAGGTCAAGGTCATCATGCACGCCTTCTACCCCCTGATGCTCAACACCGCCAAGCGCTCCCGCACCACCGTGGAGGCTCTGGAGCTGCGGGGCTACCGCTACGCCGCCAGCAGCAAGGCGGTGAAAAAGATCAAGCTGGCCTCCCTGAAGGTCACCTACAACGATCTGCTGTTTCTGGCCGTCTCCTTTTTGTGGATGACGGCAGCTCTGCTGGCCTCTACCCTGCTGTCATAAGAAAGAAGGTTATTTTCTTGCGTCTTGATTTTCATACCCACGGGAAGCTGGCCAAAAAGCTGCCCTTTTCCACCGCATACACTGACTGGCTCTTCGGCGAGGCCCGCCGGGCCGGGCTGGACGCTCTCTGCCTCACCGAGCACTTCAACACCCTCCAGTTTTCCGACCTGTACGGTTATCTCGCCTCCCAGAGCCGCCGGGTGGGCGATACCCTGGAGCTTTCCAACGGCCTGCGCATCTTTCCCGGCATGGAGACCGATGTAGCCGAAGGGGGACACATCCTGTCGGTAGGCCCTCTGGAGGCCATTCTGGAGCTCAACCGCCAGCTGGAGCCCTACAAGGGGAAGGGAAAATTTCTGCCCTTTGAAAAACTCATGGACCTGTTTGAGCAGTATCCTGTCCTGGTGGGCTGCGGCCACCCCTACCGCGCTCCCGGCCATGTGCCAGAGCTGCCCCTGGAGCAGCTGAAGCGGCTGGACTTTCTGGACCTGAACGGCAAGGACATGGCGCTAGACCAGGAGCGCACCCAGCGCCTGACCTATGACCTGGGACAGAAGCTGGATATCCCGGTGGTATCGGGCAGCGACACCCACCAGGCCGTGCAGTACGGCTGCATTGCCACCTGCTTTGAAGGCACCTTTGACACGGTGGAGGAGATGCACCGGGAGATGCAAGCTGGACGGTATGAGATCCAGCTGGCCGACAGCGCAGCCTTCCAGGTGCGCACCGCCTGCCTGCTCAAGCGCTCTCTCAAGGAGATTTACGCCCTGGGCGGCGACTATGTGGCAGTACTGACCAAAGCGGTCTCTGCCTGAAGAAACGGAGAGACACCATCATGCAGTTTTCTGTGGACGCCGGGGACCTGACCCGGGCGGAACAAAAGATCCTGGAGTTTATCAACACCAACCGGGATACCTTCCTGTATTTATCCATCGGCCAGCTGGCCCAGACGCTGGAGATGTCGGACGCCACCGTGTCCCGGTTTGCCCGCCATGTGGGCTGCCGGGACTATAAGGCGTTAAAGGCCCTGGTGATGGAGCAGTCTGCCGGCCCGGCAGCTAAAATGGCGGGTACTCTGGGCCAGGGGGGCGGCTTCTCTCCCACGGCCTGGCTGGAACGCCAGCAGCTCTGTCTGAGCAAAACCGCCCAGCAGCTGGATGAGGCGGAGTTTCAGCGGGGCGTAGAGTCTGTGGCAGGAGCCCGCCGGATCTTCATTCACGGGAAAAATGCCTCCGCTGCCCTGGCTCAGATGCTGCATTTTCGCCTGCGCCGTCTTGGGCTGAATGTCTCTTTGCTGCCCTCGGGAGGCTCCGAGCTGCTGGAGGGGCTGGCCCAGGCGGGAGAGGGCGACACGGTGATTCTGTTCAGCTTCTCCAAGCTGTCCAAAGAGGGGCGGGTCCTGCTGGAGCAAAGCCGCTGTGCCGGTTACCGCACCCTGGCCTTTGTAAGCCGGACCTGTATGCCCCTGGAGGAGCGGGCCGACATCTCCCTGTTTGCCTACCGCGGGGAGACCAAGGAGTACCACTCCATGGCCGCCCCCGCCGCCCTGGCCGACGCCCTGGTGGTGGCCGTGACCGAGCGGCTGGGCACGGAGGGTGTCCAGGCCCTGGAGCGTCTGCACCAGATGAAAAAGGACTATGGCGGGCAACTGTAACCCCCTGTTGTACGCCGCCAAAAGAAAAGCTGCAAGCCAAACAAAGCAAGGCTTGCAGCTTTTTTCTGTGTATATTATGATGTTGGCATAGAAGATCCCGACTGATTTCTTCCGGATATTTCGGCGAAAGGAGACCGGTATGGACTCGATCACTCAGTATTTTCAGTTAGCCGCCCGGCGGCCTGAGCTCTTTGTTCCTTCAGACCAGATTCCCCTCTGCATGGACGAGGAGACGCTGCGGGGTTACTCTGCCTCCACCGGCAGGCCGGTAGGGGTCGTCTACGACAACTCGCCCTACTACTTTGTGCTGGCCGACTTGTGTATGCGGGAAAACGGGGAGCTGTACACCTACGCCCGGGTGGTCTACCCACACAAAAGCAACGGCGTGGTGGTGATTCCCTGCCGGAATGGCCGCTTTGGCCTCCTGTCCATTTTCCGCCATCCTCCCCGTATGGAGAGCGGGGGAGAATTTCCCCGGGGCTTTGGGGAAGACCTGACCCCGGCAGAGAACGGGGCCAAGGAGCTGTGGGAAGAGCTGGGTGTCCGCATTGCCTCGGAGGAGCTGGAGTTTTTGGGGGAGATTCAGACGGATACCGGCATCAGCGCAGGAAAGGTACAGGTATTCTGTGCCCAGGTGGGGCACGTGAATATCCCCGCCGACAATGGAGAGGGCATCCACGGTTTGCGCTGGGTCACTCCGGAGGAGATGGCGCAGCAGGTAGCCGACGGCACCATTACGGACGGCATTACCCTGGGAGCCTATTTACAATATCTGTGTCGGAAAACGGGAAATATATAACTTCACCCTCCCAGCAACTAAATCAGAGCGAAAGATTAAAAATATTTTTGGTATCATATGGAATTTGTGATACAATGGTGTGGCAAGAGCAAGGAATAGATTTTTTTGCTTGAAACCAAAAAATGTGGAGGAGAATGGATATGAGACGGATAAATCGATGGCTTGGGATGTTTCTGTCACTGATGCTGATTCTGTCTATGATCCCAAGCGCACTTGCAGCGGATATCCAGCCCAAAGATGCTGCCGATGCCCTGTATACACTGGGGCTTTTTGGCGGGACAGGAACCAATAGTGACGGTACCCCGGTATATGAGCTGGATCGTGCTCCTACCCGTAACGAGGCAATTACGATGCTCGTCGCTCTGATCGGAAAGACAGAGGACGCACAAGCAGGAAATTGGGACATTCCCTTTACGGACGTTGAGCCTTGGGCCAAACCCTATGTGGGCTATGCCTATGCCCATCATTTGACGTCAGGTCTTTCCGCAACAACCTATGGCGGAAATCAGCCTATCACTGCTTCTCAGTTCTTAACCTTCGTTCTGAGCGCACTGGGGTATGAAAGCGGCACCGACTTTCAGTGGGATCAGGCTTGGATTCTGACCGACCGGTTGGGAATTACCGGCGGAAAATATTCTGCACAGAACACAACTTTCCTGCGGGGAGATGTGGCACTGGTATCCTGGGCCGCACTGGATGCAAAGGAGAACGGCAAAGACACTACCTTAGCGCAAAAGATGATCAACGAGGGTGTCTTTACTTCGTCACAGTATGAATCGGCCAAGAAAGGTTCCGGCCAGCAGGGTGGCGGAGATCCCCAACCGCCGGTAAAAAAGGAAGGAACTTTTGTAGGCAGCCTGGAATCGGATAAATACCATGACCCCAGCTGTCGATATGCAGAAAAGATTTTGGAAGAAAACGAAATCTGGTTTGATACGGCCGCTGAGGCACAACAAGCCGGCTATTCCCCCTGCGGAGTATGCCATCCCGGCACATAACCCACTCTGCCCGCACTTCTTAACCCGGGTCTCTCAGTCAAACCGCTCCAGCCCACAATGACAGCCTAAGCCAAAAAAAGAACCGTTTTCCCGAAGGAAAACGGTTCTTTTTTCTCAATCAAAGTCCTCTTCAAAGTAGAGCAGCCGCTCCCGTGGCGGGAAGGGGGAGTAGGGATAGTAGGGGTAGTAGGTATGCTCCGGCTCCTCCCGGTCCTGTCTGGCCCTGGGCGGCCAGGGCTCCTCCCCCAGGACGTAAGGCAGGAAGTAGGGCATCTGCTGGTTCCACCAGAACCAGCTGTGGTCCACATCAAAGCCCCAGTAATCCATCCGGGCCCGGATACCCTTGCGCAGAAACACTTGCTCCAGACGGCGGGTGGCAGCCAGAGAGTTCTCCTCCCCCGCCCCCTGCCCGCAGCAGAACACCATGCGGCGGCGGTTGAACATGTCGATATAGGGGTGGTCCAGGGACATCCCAGACAGGCTGACGCAGGGGTCATTGGCATAGGCCACCTCGTCCATATAGCCCTGATACATCCCGTACGTATCGTACGCGCCCGACAGGGCGATCATCCCATCAAACAGGTCGGGGCGGCGCAGGAAGAAATTGGCCGCATGATAGCCGCCCATGGAGCAGCCCACCACCAGCAGGTCCTGCCCGGTGGCGTTCATCTCCCCGATGCGGGGGACCAGTTCATCCACCACATAGTGGTACCACCCCTCGTGCATCCGCACCCGGTGGTAGGGGTCCCCCCACTGATTGCACACCGTCTCCGCGTCGATGGTGTCGGCCACAAACAGCTGCAGGCGGTGCCGCTCCAGCTCCGACTTCAGCGCGTCCACCATCCCGGTCTCTTCCCACTGGAAGAAACGGCCCTTTTCACTGGGAATGGCCAGCACCGGCTTACCGCCGGAGCCATAGACCTTAAATTCCATGTCCCGACCCAAACAGTCGCTGTATTCCTTATGGTACGTGGTGATCATAAACCCACCTCCCGAAGCAGGATGCTTCTGAAACTGGACACTTTTCTACTCAATATCATACCACAAAAGGCTGTTGGGGACAAGAGGTCCCCTCTCAGGGTGTACGCAGGGATGCAATGAACTGACGGGCCACCCGGGGTGTACGTCCCGCGTGGCGGATCTCCCACTCCATGGCCTTGGCGTGGAGCACCTCCCGGTCCATCTCCAGTCCCTCCAGCCCGGCCAGATGGTCCACCAGGCTGAGGTAGTCCTTCTTGTTCATAGTGAGGTAGGGGATGCGCAGGCCGAAGCGCTCGGCCAGGGCGGTCTTCTCCGCGATGGTCTCAAAGGCATCCACCTCGTCGCTGCCCCGGTCGGAGAAGTTCTGGCGCACCAGATGGCGGCGGTTGGAGGTGGCGTAGATAGCCACATTGGCCGGACGCTTCTCCAGACCACCCTCCAGGATGGTCTTCATGGAGGAGTAGGTCTTGTCGTCCTGGTCAAAGGCCAGATCGTCAATAAACAGGATGAACTTGTGCCGACGGCCTCCCAGGGAGCGCATCAACTGGGGCATGCCCACCAGGTTCTCCTTCTGGATTTCAATGAGGCGCAGGTCCTCCATCCCCTCCCGGTACAGCATGGACTTCACCGTGGCCGACTTGCCGGTGCCGCCGTCGCCGAAGAGCAGCACGTTGTTGGCCGGACGGCCGGAAAGGAGCAGGCGGGTGTTGTCCAGCACCTGCTGGCGCTGCTGCTCGTAGCCCAGCAGCTCGATGGGGTGGGGACAGTCGGGGTCGGGCACCGGCACCAGATGGCCCTCCTCCCACAGGAAGGCCCGATACCGGGCGTACAGGCCGCAGCCGTGTTCCCGATAGAAGGCGGTAAGGGAGTCAAAGTCAAAGGACACCTGAGTCTCCCACTGGGGCAGTCCCTCCACCACGGAGGCGTACTCCTGGGGCAGGGCAGCGGTCATGGACTCCAGGTAGTCGGTGCAGGGGGTGCGGGCCAGGTCCACCAGAGCCTGCACATCCCGTCGGGCCGCCTTCTCCAGTACCGGGTCCTCCCCGCCCAGATCCACCAGGGCCCCGTAAGGGTTGTCGGTGTAACGCAGCTGATCCCACAGCCAGTCGCCCAGGCCGGAAAAGCCCTCCCGGCGCAGCTGATAGAACACTTCAGTGTATTTGTCCAGGGCCTCCTGCCCCGCTCCGCCCCGGCAGGCCTGCAAAAGCTGGCTCACCGCGGTCATCAGAGGGGTGTGGAGGATGGGACGGTAAACGCTCACGCCGCCCAGGGCGGCGGCACGCAGGGCAAGTTCCATGCTTCTCTCTCCTTATGGGGGTTTTTCACAATTTTAATGATTTCCGCTGCCCTTGTCAACCAATACAGGGTGTGATAAAATGGCGTGAAACAGTTCGGGCCGGGAAGGATTTCCGGCCCTTGACCATAGGAGGACGCATGGTATCCATCGCTGGAATCAACATTGAAACGCCCCTGGCTCTGGCCCCCATGGCCGGGGTCACCGACGTGGCCTTCCGCACCATCTGCCGGGAGCAGGGGGCGGGCCTGACCTGCACCGAGATGGTCAGCGCCAAGGCCCTGTGCTACCAGGATAAAAAGACGGTTCCCCTGCTCCAGCTGGGGGAGGGGGAGCACCCCGCCGCCGCCCAGATTTTTGGCAGCGACCCGGTATGTATGCAGGAAGGGGCGGCCATCGCCCATGAGGTGTCGGGAGCCGACCTCATTGACATCAACATGGGCTGTCCCGTACCCAAGGTGGCCAACTCCGGGGACGGCTCGGGCCTGATGCGGGACCCGGACAAGGCGGTGAAGGTGCTGGAGGCGGTCATCCGCGGCGCAGGCTGCCCGGTGACGGTAAAATTCCGCCTGGGCTGGGACAAGGGCTCCATCAATTGCGTGGAATTTGCCCAGGCCATGGAGCAGGCGGGCGCCGCCGCCGTGGCCGTCCACGGCCGCACCCGCAACCAGATGTACGCCGGTACCGCCAACTGGGACTGGATTCGAGAGGTCAAAAAGGCGGTAAAAATCCCCGTTATTGCCAACGGCGATGTGTTTAAGGGGGAGGACGCACCCCGGATTTTGAAGTACACCGGGGCGGACATGGCCATGATCGGCCGGGGCGTGTTCGGAAACCCCTGGCTGTTTGCCCAGTGCAAGGCCGCTCTGGAGGGCCGGGAGATCCCGCCCATGCCCCCGCTGGAGGAGCGGTGCCGCACCGCCGTGCGCCAGTTTGAGCTGTCTGCCGCCAACAAGGGAGAGAAGATCGCCTGCCTGGAGGCTCGGCGGCATTACGCCTGGTATCTCAAGGGCGTGCCCCACGCCGGGTATTACAAGGAGCAGATCGTGAAGATCACCACCCTGGAGGATGTATACAAGGTGACGAAGGGGATCTTGCGAGACCTCACTTAATCTGCTTTGGTACGGGCGGCTGATAACAAAGTCAGGCCGTAGGCGAGGAGATGTGTTATACGACCGGAAGTGTACAGGACGGGCGAGAGGCGAAACGCAGTTTCGCACAAAGTTCTTTGCCAAGCTTTCTTTCAAGAAAGCGGGGGGAGGAGGTGGAGAAGATGACGGAAGCGGAGTTGATCGCCCGGGCCAAAGCAGGCGATCAAGGAGCCTTTGAACAGCTGGTGCTGGACAACCAAAACCGTGTTTATTCCCTGGCCCTTCGTATGCTGGGCGACCCGGAGGACGCCCAGGACGCGGCCCAGGAGGCCTTTCTCAACGCCTGGCGGGCTCTGCCCTCCTTCAAGGGGGAGAGCAGTTTCTCCACCTGGGTGTACCGTCTCACCAGCAACGCCTGCATCGACCATCTCCGCCGCCGCAAGCGCCGCCGGGACCTGGAGGTGGCCTCCCTCACCGGCGAGGACGGGGAGAGCGACTGGGAACCCGCCGATCACCAATCGGACCCCGCTCTCCAGACGGAGCGCCGCATGGCCAAGGAGGCGGTGGAGGAGGGACTGCGGGCCCTGCCCGACCACCAGCGGGAAATTTTGGTCATGCGTGAGCTGTCCGGCCTGTCCTACCAGGAGATCGGAGCGGCACTGGACCTGGACCTGGGCACGGTAAAGTCCCGCATTGCCCGGGCCCGCCTGGCTCTGAAAAAAATTTTGACTGCGGAAGGGAACTTTTTCGCCTCCGATACGTCTACCCAAACAAAAGAAACGAAACGGAGGTGATGGCTGTGATCTCGTGTGAGCGCGCCTGGGAACTGCTCAGCCAGCAGCTGGACGAACCCCTCTCCCCCCAGGAGAAGCAGGAGCTGGAGGAGCATCTGGCCGCCTGCCCCTCCTGCCGCAAGGATAAGGAGGAGCTGGAGCAGCTGGACCAGGCCCTGCGGCATCTGGGAGAAATCCAGGCCCCGGCGGACTTTACCCAGCGTGTGATGGGTCAAATCCAACAGGAAACCCAGCAAAAGCCCAAGGTAATCCCCCTGTGGCGCCGGCCCCAGGTTCGGGCTTTGGCGGGATTGGCGGCCTGCGCCCTTCTTTGCATTGGAATTTACCGTGTCCTGCCTCAGGACGGCAATCTGAGTGCCGGCATGGTCACCTCCAGTCAGGGAGAAATGTCCTCCCAGTCGTCCGGCTCTTCGGAGGGCTCCCAGAATGACTCTGCCGCCCCCTACAGCGTGGACCCCGCCCAGGCTCCCGACGACGCAGATCCCGATTCTGCCGCTACTCCCCAGCCCCGCTCGGTTGACCCCGGGCCGGAAAGCGACCAGAGCAGCGGAACAGGCACTCAGTCAGAACAGACGGCGCCTTCTTCCTCCGGGGGCGGCTCCAGCAGCGGCCAGCAGACAAAGCCCAATGGCCAAGGCAAGGTTCAGAACCCTCAAGTTGCCACCGTATCCACACAGACGGAACTGGTGGTCAAAACTCTGTCCCCTGAGGCCTTGGCTCTCCTGCCCGCCCAGGAGGAGTGGAGCGTGGACAACCAAGGAAACACCAGCTGCACGGTAACCAGCCAGGTGTTGGAGCAGCTTTGCAAGCTGCTTGATCAGGAGGGGACGGAATATACCGTCACCCCCACCCCCTGGAGCGAGACCTGCATCGTGCGTCTGGGGTAAAAGCGGAAAATGATGTCAAAGGGACCCGGAATTCTCCGGGCCCCTTTTTTATATTCTTTGTTAATTTATACAATTCCGCGTTTTTTAGGCACTTTTCATAAAAAAAGGTATGGAGTCCACCGGCTGACCCGGGGTATAGCAGGCAATCGCGCCAAAAAAACAGTTGCCATAACGGGGGTATTACGTTATAATAACCAACAGGATTGTACCACATGCCGGAAATCTACCTCCGCGCATATGTGTCACAGATGTTCGAAACAAGGAGTTGGATCAACCATGAGCTATTCTGTACAAAACATCCGCAACGTCTGCCTGTTGGGTCACAGTGGAAGCGGTAAGACCGCTCTGATCGAGAGCCTGCTGTATATGACCGGCGCCATCGACCGCATGGGCAAGTGTGCCGACGGAAATACCGTGTGCGACTACGATCAGGAGGAGATCAAGCGTCAGATCTCCATTACCACCTCTGTTGCCCCTCTGGAGTACAAGGGATGTAAGATCAATGTGCTGGATACTCCGGGCGGATTTGACTTCTCCGGCGAAGTGATGCAGGCCCTCACCGTGGCCGACGCCGCCATCATCGTCTGCTCCGCCAAGGACGGCATCTCCGTGGGCCTGGAGAAGGCCTGGAAATACTGCGAAGAGCGGGATATGCCCCGTTTTATCTATATCTCCAAGACCGACGAGGAGAACTCCGACTACAACGCCACCTTCGACGCCCTGCGTGAGCGCTTCGGCAACAAGATCGCTCCCGTGGTCGTGCCCATCTGGGACGAGAACAAGAAGGTCACCGGCATCATCGACGTGCTCAACAAGCGCGCCTATGAGATGCAGAACGGCAAGCGCGTGGAGATCGACATCCCCGAGGGCAAGGAGGACGTCATCACCGAGTTTAACGACGCTCTGAAGGAGTCCGTGGCCGAGACCAGCGAGGAGTTCATGGATAAGTTCTTCTCCGGCGAGGACTTCACCTATGTCGAGATGATCCAGGGCCTGCGTCAGGGCGTGCGTGAGCTGTCCCTGTTCCCCGTGCTGTGCGGCTCTGCTGTCAATACCATGGGCTCCCTGATGCTGATGGACAACATCGTGGAACTGATGCCCAACCCCGCCGAGGGCAACATGCGCAAGGGCGTTGCTCCCGACGGCACCAAGGAGGAGTTCGCGGTCGCTCCCGGCGGCGTGCCCTGTGCCTTCGTGTTCAAGACCGTCTCCGATCAGTACGGCAAGTACTCCTTCATCAAGGTTCTCTCCGGCAACATCACCTCCGACCTGACCCTGGTGGACTCCCGCACCGGCAACAACGAGAAGCTGGGCCGCCTGTACATCATGCGGGGTAAGAAGGCCGAAGAGGTCAAGGAGCTCTCCTGCGGCGACATCGGCGCCATCGGCAAGATGGAGAAGGTCAAGACCGGCGACACCCTGTGCGATGCCCGTAAGGTCATCTCCCTGGCCGCCATCCCCTTCGCCGAGCCCAACTACTCCGTGGCCATCTCCCCCAAGACCCGCGGCCAGGAGGATAAGGTTGCTCAGGGTCTGAACCGCCTCAACGAGGAGGACCCCTCCTTCACCGTAGTCAACAACGCCGAGACCCACCAGATGGTGCTCTACGCCGCCGGCGATATCCAGGTGGATGTGCTGGTGTCCAAGCTGAAGAGCCGCTTCAACGTGGAGACCGAGCTGAAGACTCCCCGCGTGCCCTACCGTGAGAAGATCCGCAAGACCGTCTCCAAGCAGGGCCGTCATAAGAAGCAGACCGGCGGCAGCGGCCAGTTCGGTGACGTGTGGATCCGCTTTGAGCCCAACTTCGACCAGGAAGAGATGGTCTTTGCCGAGGAAGTGTTCGGCGGCTCCGTGCCCAAGAACTTCTTCCCCGCTGTAGAAAAGGGTTTACGCGAGGCCTGCGTCCATGGTCCTCTGGCCGGCTACCCCGTGGTCAACCTGAAGGCCGTGCTGTACGATGGAAGCTACCACCCTGTGGACTCCTCCGAAATCGCCTTTAAGACCGCCGCTCAGCTGGCTTACAAGGCCGCTATGCCTGAGGCCAACCCCGTGCTGCTGGAGCCCGTGGGCGAGCTGAAGGTCACCGTGCCCGACAGCTACATGGGCGACGTGATCGGCGATCTGAACAAGCGCCGCGGCCGCGTGATGGGCATGACCCCCACCGACAACGGTGAGCAGGTGATCGAGGCCGAGGTGCCCATGGCGGAGATGACCTCCTACGCTATTGACCTGCGGGCTATGACTCAGTCCCGCGGTTCCTTCACCTTCCACTTTGTCCGTTACGAGGACTGCCCGCCCATGGCTCAGGCCAAGGCCATTGAGGCCGCCAAGGCTATGGCTGAGGAATAATCTGACCAATCAAAATACTCCGTTCCCCTTGTGGGAACGGAGTGTTTTTTATCCACATTTTTCGGGCGAAATGTGGATAAGTTTTTGATTTTTTCTTTAGAGAAAGGGGACGGGTGTTACTTTGCCCACGGCGGCAAAGTAACCAAAACGCCGCCGGGGGACGCCTTCGAGGAACACTTCGCCTGCGGCGGTGTTCCTAGGCGGCTTTCCCCCGGTCCCCCGTTATGAGGGCGGGCCACTTTGGGCTTTTGGGCACTTCCGGCGGCCTAAACTTTGACCGTGCATTCTCCTATGCCCGGCCCACTTCGTCGTCGCAAAGTCCGCTCTGTTCCGGACACCCAAGCATGGGTATCCGTCACGCCGCTCCCTTGCTCCTCCTCTCCCCACCAAACCCGCTTCGCTGGGCTTTGGCGGGGACCCCAATAGAACAGTTCTAACGCACACCGCCTGGTGCCTGCCTTCCTGTTGAGTGGGGTGGGTGTCGGGTGAGCGCGGCAACTGCCCAGCCGCCCTGGTTTTGCCAAGGTAGGCGGTGTGATTCCAGCGCACTTTTCCACCAGATTTTGCATCGGCAGGGGCCCGTGCCCCCGAGGCAAGAAGGAGCAGCTATCCTGATTTTGCCCGCCGGACGAGAGTACCCAAGAAAACAGGAGGGCGTCCCCCGTAGCCGGGGGTCTGGGGGGCGACGCCTTTGAACACCCGCCTGCGGCGAGGTGTTCATGAAGGAAGCCCCTTGGCGCATCTTTGGTTCCTTTCTGTGCGAGCAGAAAGGAACATCCGTCCCCACCCCGCCCCGCAGGGCGGAACTCTCCAAATAAAAAAGTAGGAGCGACGGAAAGTGTCGCTCCTACAAAGATGTTTCTTACGGGCGCAGAAGGGAAACGAAGTTTCCCACAAAGTTCTTTGCCAAGCTTTCT
>CAJLCG010000008.1 GCA_905205085.1 uncultured Oscillospiraceae bacterium | reverse complement strand
AAATATTGCTTTTAAAACTGAAAATATGGGATTGAATTTCAATCTAACACACGAGAATAATATTATGTAAACCGTGAGACGGAAGGGAACGAAAACCGGACGATGTGACAAAAGGACAAAAAATTTTTGTGAAATAAGCCGGTTTTATCTCACAGCAGCCTCATAGAAAGGAGTACAGACAAGTATGACCACCCAGGATATTTTTGAGACTATCAGCAGCCAGTATTTCCAGCTGACAAATTCAGAAAAAAAGGTGGCCGACTATGTACTGTCCCATCGGATCGACGCGCAGTACATGTCCATTTCCGAATTGGCGGAGGAATGTGAAGTAGCCGATGCTACCATTTCCCGCTTCTGCCGCCGCCTGGGCGTGGGCGGCTACAACGCCTTCAAGCTGGAGCTGGCCAAGGCCTCTATGGCGGCCAGAACCAGCAACACAGCGGTGGCAAGCCCCTCTATGGTATCTCTGCCGGAGGATAACACCGCCTTTGATGTTATGTGCCGCCGCAGATTTCAGGAAAACGTATCGGCCCTGGAACAGACCATGAAGCTGATCAATGGGGAACAGCTGCGCCAGGCGGCAGAACTGCTCCACTCCGCCCGGCGGGTGATCTGCATGGGCCAGGGAAGTTCCATGGTGTTGGCGGAGGAAGCGTGGACGTTGTTCTCCACCATCTCCTCCAAGTTTGTCTTTATTTCCGACTCCCATTTCCAGCTCAACAGCATCGCCCTCATGTCCAAGGAAGATGTGGTGCTGTTTTTCTCCTATTCCGGTTCTACCCGGGAGCTGCAGGATGTGCTGGCGGTGTCCCGTCCCATGGGAATCAAGGTAATTTTGGTCTCCCGTTTCCCCAAGTCGCCCGGTGGGCAGCTGGCCGATTTAGTGCTGCAGTGCGGTTCTAATGAGGGGCCGCTGCAGGTGGGCTCCGTGAGTGCCCGTATGGCTCAGTTGTTTGTGCTGGACCTGCTGTTTACGGAGGTGTGCGATCTGGACCCCGAGGGTGTGATTGAGAGCCAGGAGCGTGTAGCAGAAGCAGCTTCCTTGAAACATCTGTAAGAGAAACCAATTGTTTTCTCAAGAAAGCTGGTTCTGGGGGATTGACAGAATCCGTGATGTGTGGTATTATCTTATTCGCCTCTGATTGAAAAAGATGAGGAGAGATGTCCGAGTGGTTTAAGGAGCCGGTCTTGAAAACCGGTGACTCGTCAAGAGCCGTGGGTTCGAATCCCACTCTCTCCGCCACTTTTTTCGGAACATACGGCTTAAGATGATATAGCACTTGCAGAAGTACCCAAGTGGCTATAAGGGGCTCCCCTGCTAAGGGAGTAGGCGGGTAAAACCGTGCGGGGGTTCGAATCCCCCCTTCTGCGCCAGTTCGCCGAAAGCGTGAAAACGCGTTCGGCGAACTTTTTTTATTTATGAAACAGAGTGAAAGAAACGCAAAAGGACGCAGCCGAGACTGCGTCCTTTTGCGTTTATGATAGAAGAGGAGAGTTAGCGTTTGATCAGTACGACTGCTACATCGTTGACGTTGGTACCGGTGGGACCGGTGAAGAGCAAACCGTCCACCGCCTTCAGGGCGTGGTAGGCATCGTTTTCAGCAAGAACCTGATGTACGGAAAGACCGGCAGAGGTAAGCTGCTCTGTGGTGTTTCCATCGACAATACCGCCGGCAGCATCGGTGGGACCGTCTGTGCCGTCAGATCCAACCGAGAAGACAACGGTGTCCTTCATGCCTGCAATTCCCGGCGCGGCGGCCAGGGCCAATTCCTGATTGCGGCCGCCCAGGCCGGTGCCGCTGAGCTGAACCACCGTTTCACCGCCCGCCAGGAAGGCCATGGAGTGGTCGGCGTTTTCATGGCTCTTGGCGATGGAGGCCAGGAAGGAACCAGCCTCCTTGGCCTGGCAGCAGAGGCGATCGGTGAGGATGGTGGGCTGGTAACCCAACTCCTGGCAGGCCTGTGCGGCGGCGGTGCACAGCTCCCGCACGCTGCCGGTGATGACTGTCTCTACATTGTCCAGCTGCTTGGGGGTTTCCACATCCAGAAGCTTCTTCATCTCATCGGTGAGAGAGAGCTGGTACTTTTCTGCGATGGCCCAGGCATCCTCCTTGGTGGAGCTGTCGGGGTAGGCGGGGCCGGAGGCGATCATGTCCAGCGGATCGCCCAGAATGTCGGACAGAACAATGGCATACACCTGAGCGGGGGCGCACAACTGAGCAAATTTACCGCCCTTAACGGCGGACAGGCGCTTGCGCAGGGTGTTCATCTCGACGATATCGGCTCCGCAGGCCAGCAGATCCTTGGTGAGACGGGCCAAGTCATCGCCGGAAACCAGAGGGCACTCGAACAGAGCAGAACCGCCTCCGGAGACCAGGAAGACAACCGTGTCCTCCGAGGTGAGGTTTTCAACCAGATCCATAGCGGCCCGGGTACCACGGAAAGAATTTTCGTCGGGAACCGGATGGCCACCCTCATAGACGGTACAATGGGGGATCTCTCCCTTGCTGTGGTCATACTTGGTGACTACCACACCGGCGGTGAGCCGGTCTCCCAGCATCTGGGCGGCACACTGGGCCATCTGCCAGGCAGCCTTACCGGCAGCGACCAGATAAATCCGGCCGCTGGAAAACTTTTTGCCCTCCAAAGCGCGGCGCACAGCCGCATCGGGCAGACAGGCGGCCAGGGCAGATTGAATGATTTGTTGCGCATCAGTACGAGTGGACATAGTGCAGGCTCCTTTCTGCGGTTTTTCTTGTTTTTAACAGACCCATGCGGTAATGGCTCCACAGGGAAAAAGAAAGGAGCCTTTCCATACGGCTGCAGTACGGTATGGGGAGGTCTGTAAGATTCTACTATAACCATACCTCACGAACGGTTGGATGAGAGATAAAATTTACAAAATATTTTTGGACAAAATACAAAAATCCCCGAAGGAAAAACCCTTCGGGGATGGATAGATTGTCATAAGAAAGGTTAATAACCGTTGACCAGAGCGTCCAGAACCTGAGCCGCCACATTACCAGCTGCATTGGCGCCGCTGCCGCCCTCCTCCAGCACCACCACAAAGGCATAGGGGGCATCGGAGTTGCGAAGGAAGCCGGCAAACCAGGCGTTGGGTTGTTTGCCGCCGCCTACTTCAGCGGTACCGGACTTGGCACAGATGTCCATGTTGGGGAAGCGGCTGCTGCCGTAGGTTTCCCGTACATTGTTGGCCATCATATCGCCCACCACCTGAGCCGTGTCAGCATCGATGAGCTGATCGGTCTTCTTGGTAAAGTGGGGCAGGGAAGGAAGGGGAAGGTCCCCCTCGGTTTTGGAAATCAGATAGGGTACTGCGGTCTTGCCTTGGTTGGCGATCGCGCCCATCCACACCATCATGGCACAGGGATTGACCAGGTCGTTGTACTGGCCCACGCCGGACCAGCCGATCTGACTGGTGCTGGCGCCGGTGAGGTCAAAGCTGCCCTTGGCGGTGGCAATGCCATCCACAGAATAGCTGTCCAGAATCCCCGCTTTTTCCACGTACTTGCTCATCGTCTCAGCGCCCAGCTCCGTGGCCAGTTGGGCAAAGACGCCGTTGCAGGAGTTAGCCAGGGCGGAGTTAATATCCATCTCCCCGTGGGCAAAGGGACAGGTGATCTCCTCTCCACCCACCGTGGTAGAGCCAGTGCAGGTGAAAGAGCGGGAGAAAAGATCAGGAATGTTTTCAATGGCGGCGGTCAAGGTAATGGTTTTGAATACCGAGCCGGGGGTGAAGGTGCCGGAGAGGAAGCGGTTGAGGTAGACACCTTCATACTGGGGGTCTCCGTCTTCGATGGTAGGGGGATTGGCGGGGTCAAAGGTGGGGGTGGAAACCATGCACAAGATCTCACCGGTCTCATAGTTGTACACACCCACCGCACCCTTTTTGCCGTTCATAGCCTGGTAGGCGATGTAGTTGAGGCGGGCGTCCAGGGTAAGGTAGAGATCGTTGCCCTGGCCGAAGGGGTTATCCGCGCCGGTAAGGAAATTGTAGCCCGACAGCTGATCGGCAAAGGCCACCAGGGCGCTGGTGCCGATGGAGCCGGAGAGATCACCCACCGCGTGGAGGGTGGCCTTGCGCACGGTGGCATTTTCGTAGTACTGGCGGTTGCCCGACTCATCCACCCAGGACAGTACATCGCCGTCCCGATCCAGCACCCGGCCCACCGCCAGAGAGCCATTGGAGTTGTACAGATGGCGGTTGGCAGCAAAGGAGGCCCAATCGCCGCCTTTCAGGAAAAAGCGCAGCACAAACAGGCCAAGTCCCAGCAGAAGGACCAACGTGAGGGCCAGACAGACAAAGGTGCGTTTTTCAATCTTTTTCACGGGAGACCTCCTTTCGGGGGGCTCTGCTCTGGGGGCCCAGGTTTCCAAGCCACTGAGGACCGTGAAGCTTAGGCGCGCGGATGGCAAAGCTGGCGTTGCTGCGGGTATCGGCGGCCTTCAGGAAGGCCATCATGCCCCAGGAAGAGAGCATGGAGGAGCCGCCGTTGGAGACAAAGGGGAAGGTGACGCCGGTGAGGGGGAGAATATCCACCGAGCCCAGCACGTTCAGCGTGGTCTGAAAGACCAGTAGGCTGGTGGCAGCACAGGCGGCGATGGAGTAGAAGCTGGAGCGGCCCGCCCGGCAGCACCGCACGGCAAAGACCGCCAGCGCGACGATACACAGTACCGACAGCACCGCGATGATGAGGCCCCACTCCTCGCACAGCATGCCGAACACCAGATCGGTGTCGGCAGCAGGTACCCGGTGGAGCCAGCCATTGCCCGGCCCCACACCGATGAGACCGCCGGAGGCGGCGGCAGACATGGTGCGGGTCTGCTGGAAGCCGCCGTCAGAGGCTTGCTCCCATACGTGGCCCCAGGCGGCAAAACGCCGCAGGATGTAAGGCTTGATACTCACCAGGGTGAAGGCGCCGAATACCGCGCCGCCGCAGATAAGGGACAGGGTGGCAAAGTCACCCGAGCGCAGATAGGCGATCACCAGGAAGGTGACAAAGAAAATCGCGGCGGTACCAAAGTCGCTCATCAGAGCCAGACAGCCCATACACGCGCCGGTCAGGATGATGAACAGGCCCAGGTTTCGTTTGCGGAACAGACGGTCCAGGGTAGCGGCCCCGGCAAAGATGTAGCAGATCTTGGCCAGCTCTGAGGGCTGGAAGGAGAAGCCGGCGATGCTGATCCAGTTGGCCGCGCCGTATTTTGCCTTGCCCAGGACAAGGGACAGGCTCAAAAGGAAGATGGCTCCGGCCGCCATAAGCCAACGGATCTTCTTGACTCGCTCCAGGTCCCGGAGAAACAGCCCCAGTACCAGGAAGAATATGAGGCCCAGCACCATGGAGAGAAACTGTTTGGGCACCGCGCTGGGCGCGGAGGACGAGGTGACAGAGAGGGACAGGGTGGACAGGAAAAAGGCCACCGTCTCAATTTCAAAGCCAATGCGTCCCAGCGCCCGCATGGTGATGCAGTACAGCCACATCACCGCGGCCAAACACAAAAAGGAGCCGGGCACCAGCAGCATGTGTTCCTCATCGCCGGAGAAGAGAAACTGCAAGGCGGTCAGGATCTGGAAAAGAGTAAGCAGAATCAGGGAGCCCCAGGGGGAGACCGGCTTGGCGTCGGTCTTACGGCGATGCTTGGTCTCCTGGTCGGGAACGGGGAGCAGCACAGTCTCCACACCGCCCATGCTCAGTACGTCGCCGAAGGAGACAGCGGTCCCTGCGGGATCAGCGGGGGTGCCGTTTACGGTGACGCCGCTTTTGGAGCCTAAGTCGTATACCGTCCAGCTGTCATCCTCGCTGCGGATGAGGGCGGCGTGCTGCCGGGAGACCACCGGATAGTTGAGCACTACGTCACAGCTTCCCGCTCGGCCCAGGATGTTTTCCCAGTGGGTCAGCGGCTCACTGGCTCCATTGGGCAGGGACAGATAGGCCCAGACCTCCGGCTTTGGGGAGGCCTTGATGAGGGAGCGAATGATCCGTACCAGCATGGCCAGGGCCAGCAGGGGGAAGAGAAAGCGCAAAATCAGGGTGTACCAGGCGAAGGCCTGGGGATAGTCTACAGGCAGCTGCCGCAGGGCAAGAACGCCGGCCTGGAGACTGTCGAGAAATTGGGTCAAGTCCACCCCTCCTTTCAAAACGGGGAAAAAGGTTTGCTTACAGGATACTACATCTCACCCGCCGATACAAGGGCGGTTTTGCACAAACACGGCCTGATATGTGGAAAAAGCCGTGAAAGCAGACAAAAAACCGGTGCGGCAACAGAGGTTTGTTGCCGCACCGGCGGTGGTTAAGCCCCTTTGGGAGGGAGCTGGTTCAGTTCGGGCATCAGCTCATCGGAGATGATATTGAGCATCTCCCCCAGCTTCTCCACGTCCTGGGCGGGGAAGCGCTCCTTGATCCGGTCCATAACGGTGGAGAGATAGCGGTAGCTCACGTTGTAGTAGTCGATATACTTTTGGGTCACCGACAGATGGTACTCCCGCTTGTCGTCCGGAGACTGCTCTTTGGTGATATAGCCCTTTTGGATGAGGCTGTTGATCTTATAGGCGGCATTGGGCGGAGAGATGTTCACAAAGCTGGAGAACTCAGCGATAGTGGGATGACCCAGGGCGTTGATGATCTCCATGCAAAAGGTCTCCACCGTGGTCAGACTGGCCTCCCGGGTCTGAAAGCGGGAAAAGACCGCCCGATAGAAATGGAGTTTGAATTTGGTATACACGCGGTTGAACGACTCGTCCAGCATGACGCTTCCTCCTGCACGTTTTAAAGTAATTCTAATATAGCAAACTTACAGGTGGAACGCAACCGTTACTGGATCACAAAGGTAAGCTCGCAGCGGGCTGCGATCTTGCCATCCACCTTAGCCACCGCCTTGCCGAACCCAATGGGGCCGTGCTGTTCCACCAGTTCGCAGCTGAGCTCCAACACGTCACCGGGGAGAACCGGCTGTTTAAAGCGGGCGTTCTTCACCCCGCCGAAGATGGCCAGCTTGCCCTTGTTCTCGGGCAGAGATAGGGCGGCCACCGCCCCGGTCTGGGCCAGGGCCTCCAGGATGAGCACTCCGGGCATAATGGGCTTGCCGGGGAAGTGGCCCACAAAGAAGGGTTCGTTCATGGTCACACACTTGATGCCGGTGGCTTTCACGCCGGGCTCACAGTCGGTGATCTTGTCCACCAGCAGGAAGGGGGGACGGTGGGGGAGGATCTCCATGATCTGTTCAATGTTCAGCTGCATATCTTAACCCTCCCACTTCTGGAAGACCAGGCAGGTATTGTGCCCGCCAAAGCCCAGGGAATCGGAGATGGCCACCTTGATGTCGGCCTGACGGCCCTCATTGGGCACGATGTCCAGGTCACAGGCGGGGTCGGGCACCTGATAGTTGATGGTGGCGGGGACAAAGCCGTCCTTCAGGGCCAGGACGGAGAACATGGCCTCCACCGCGCCGCTGGCGCCCAGCAGGTGGCCGGTCATGGACTTGGTGGAGCTGACCATCAGGTTCTTGGCGTGGTCGCCGAAGACCTGGTGGATGGCGGCAGTCTCGCCGCTGTCGTTGAGGGGAGTGGAGGTGCCGTGGGCGTTTACGTAGTCCACCTGCTCGGGGGACAGGCCCGCGTCATCCAGAGCCTGCTGGATGCAGGCGGCGCTCCAGGTGCCCTTGGGGTCGGGAGCGGTGATGTGGTAGGCGTCGCAGGTGGCGCCGTAGCCGACAACCTCGCCGTAGATCTTGGCACCCCGGGCCAGAGCGTGGTCCAGCTCTTCCAGCACCAGGATAGCAGCACCCTCGCCCATAACAAAGCCGCTGCGCTCCGCGTCAAAGGGGATGGAGGCGCGCTTGGGATCGCTGGCAGTGGTCAGTGCGCTCATGGAGGTGAAGCCGCCCATGGCCAGGGGGGTGATGGAGGCCTCAGCGCCGCCGGAGAGCATCACCTCGGCATAGCCGTCCCGGATGTGGCGGAAGGCGTCGCCCACCGCGTTGCTGCCGCCGGCGCAGGCGGCCACGGGGCAGATGCACATGCCGTGCAGGCCCAGCCGGATGGCCACATGGCCGGCGGCCAGGTTGGTGATGGCCATGGGGATGAAGAAGGGGGAGACCTTGTCAAAGCCGCGGGTCTCGCCGGCCTTGCAGGTGGACTGGATGGTGCCGATGCCGCCGATGCCGCTGGAGACGGACACGCCGCAGCGGGAGGTGTCCTCCTGCTCCAGGTTCAGGCCGCTGTCGGCCACGGCCTCCACCGCGGCGGTAACGGCAAACTGGGTAAAGCGGTCCATCCGCTTGGCCTCTTTTTTATCCAGAGCCACGGTGGGATCGAAGTTTTTCACCTCGGCGGCCAGAGAGACCTTCTGGCTGCTGTGATCGTACAGAGTGATGGGAGCAATGCCGCACACGCCGTCCTTGACGGCCTGCCAGCTCTCGGTGGCGGTGTTGCCCAGAGGGGTGACCGCCCCGATGCCGGTGATAACAACGCGTCTTTTTTCCATAGTTAGCATCCTTTCTGCGGTCAAACCGCCATGCCGCCGTCTACACACAGCACCTGGCCGGTAATGTAGGCGGCCTCGTCGGAGGCGAAGAAGGCCACCGCATGGGCCACGTCCTCAGGCTGGCCCAGCTTGGCCATGGGGATGGTGGAGAGCATGGCCTCCTTGGCCTGCTCAGACAGCACGGCGGTCATATCGGTGTCGATAAAGCCGGGGGCCACAGCGTTGACGGTGACCTTCCGGGCGGCCAGCTCCTTGGCCAGGGACTTGGTCAGGCCGATGAGGCCCGCCTTGCTGGCGCAGTAGTTGGCCTGGCCGGGGTTGCCCCGCAGGCCTACGATGCTGCTCATGTTGATGATGCGGCCGGAGCGCTGGCGCATCATGGGGCGGTAGACTGCCTTGCAGCAGCAGAAGGCGCCCTTCAGGTTGGTGTCCAGCACCGCGTCGAAGTCCTCCTCCTTCATCTGGAGGGTCAGACCGTCCCGGGTGATGCCCGCGTTATTGACCAGAATGTCGATGCGGCCGAAGGTGTCCAGAACGGTCTTTACCATGTCCTGGCAGGCCTGGGGGTCGGCTACGTTGGCCTGGATGGCGATGGCCTGCACGCCCAGGGCCTCACAGGCGGCCACCGTCTCCTGGGCGGCGGCGGAGTTACCCGCGTAGTTCACCGCCACGTTGGCGCCCTGACGGGCCAGCTCCAGGCAGATGGCACGGCCAATGCCCCGGCTGCCGCCGGTGACCAGAGCGATTTTTCCAGTTAAGCTCATGAACTTACTCTCCTCTCAGGGCGGCGATGGCGGCCTGAAGCTCCTCGGCCGTCTCTACCGGATAGCATTTAATTCCTTTTACGGTCTTCTTCACAAAGCCGGACAGGGTGCGGCCGGGGCCGATCTCCACCACGGTGTCCACGCCCAGCTCGCCCAGACGGCGAATGGTGTCCTCCAGATAGACGCTGGACTGGACCTGCTGCTCCAACAGGTTGGGAATGGTGTCCGCCTCGCCCTTCAGGTCACCTAGGCAGTTGAAGAGGACGGGGATCTCCATGGCGCCGAAGTCCACGTTCTGGAATTTCTCCCGGAGAGCGTCGCCGGCGGGAGCCATCAGGGAGGTGTGGAAGGGGCCGCTCACCTTCAGGGGCAGCACCCGCTTGGCACCAGCGGCCTTGGCCAGCTCGCCCGCCTTATCCACAGCGGCGGCGTCGCCGGAGATGACGATCTGTCCGGGGCAGTTGAAGTTGGTGCACTCCACCACACCCGCGTCGCTGGCCTCAGCACACACGGCCTTCAGGGCGTCCCGGTCCATACCCAGCACCGCAGCCATGCCGCAGGGGCGGCCCTGGACGGCGTCGGCCATGGCCTGGCCACGGAAGGCTACCAGGGAGATGGCGGTCTTGGCGTCAAAGACGCCGGCACACTGGAGGGCGGAATACTCGCCCAGGCTCAGACCGGCGGCGTAGTCGGGGGTGATACCCGCCTCCCGCAGCAGGGCGGTGACCCCGGCGGCAAAGGCCACCATGCAGGGCTGGGTGTACCGGGTGTCATTGAGCTGGTCCTCGGGACCGTCAAAGCACAGCGTTTTCAGGTCGAAGTCCACCGGGGCGCTGTCCAGTACCTGGCGGAACGCGGGGTAGATCTCATACAGGTCCCGGCCCATGCCCACATGCTGGGCGCCCTGACCGGCATACAAAAAGGCAAGTTTCACTGGGAAACCCTCCATTCATTCATGAGTTCGTCCATGATGTCCCGGACATGGACCATCCGGTTCAGCCGCTCCACATTGGAGCCGCTGAAAAACAAGCCCTCCTCCCGGTTGCCCTTCACCGCCTCAATGAGGGCGTGAGTGATGCAGAAGGGAATCTGAGCGGGAACGCAGGTCTTGATGCAACGGGAGCAGTGCTTAGGAGCCTGGCGCAGGCCCTGTTCCAGCCGCTCCACCAGGGGGGTGCGTACCGCCCGGCCCGGCATGCCCACCGGGCTGTGGATGATGGCCAGATCGCTTTCTTTGGCCTCAAGAAGCACGTCCTTGTAGCCCTGAGAGGCGTCACACTCGTGGGTGGCGATAAAGCGGGTGGCCAGCTGCACGCCTGCGGCCCCCAGCTTGGTGTACCGGGCCAGGTCGGCCCCGGTGTACACGCCGCCCGCCACAAAGACGGGGATGGGGTGGCCGTACTTCTCCTCGTAGGGCCGTACCTCGGCCAGTACGCCGGGCAGCAGTTCCTCCAGCGTGGGGCAGGCTCCAGCTTTCAGCTGTTCCTCGTCAAAGCCCAGGTGGCCGCCCGCATCCTTGCCCTCCAGCACGATGAAATCGGCAGTGGTGTGGTACTTGCGGTCCCAGGTCTTTAAGATGAGCTTGGCTGCCCTGGGAGAGGAGACGATGGGGGCTTTCGCGGTGCCGCTGTCGCCCACCAGCTCGGGCAGGTCCAGGGGCAGTCCCGCACCGGACACCACCGCGTCCACGCCGGCGGCCACGGCAGAGCGTACCGCGTCAGCGTACTGAACGGTGGCCACCATGGCGTTGACCGCCACTATCCCGGCGCCCTTGGCGATCTCCTTGGCCTTGCCGATCTCCTGCTTAAGGGCACGGAGATTGGCCTCAAAGGGGTGCTTGTCAAAGTCGGGCTCCAGATAGCCCGCGTCGGCGGTGCTGATGGTGCCCATGCCGCCACAGGCGGCTACCGCCCCGGCCAGACCGCCCATGGACACGCCCACGCCCATGCCTCCCTGGAGGATGGGCAGGGCCAGTTCATGCTTCCCAATACGCATCTTACTTCTCCAGCTCGGCCAGGCGCTTCTCGCAGCCGGCCTGGAGCTCCTCAAAGATCTGGCGCAGAGGCTTGATCTCGTGGAGCATACCGGCCACCTGGCCGGCCATCACGCTGCCGGTCTTCACATCGCCGTCAAATACGGCCTTGCGCAGGCCGCCCAGGGTGAAGTGCTCCAGCTCCATGCGGTCGGCGCCCTCCCGCTCCTTGGCGATGTACTCGTTGGTCATCTGGTTGCGCAGGCAGCGCACGGGAGCGTCCACAGAGCGGCCGGTGACCACAGTGGAGCGGTCAGAAGCCTTCAGAACGGCCTTCTTATAGTTCTCGTGGATGGGGCACTCCTCGCTGACCAGCAGGCAGGTGCCCACCTGAGCGCCGATGGCGCCCAGAGCGTAGGCAGCCAGCAACTGGCGGCCGCTGGCAATGCCGCCGGCGGCAATGACGGGGATGTCCACCGCGTCCACCACCTGGGGAACCAGAGCCATGGTGGTGGTCTCGCCCACGTGACCGCCGCTCTCGGTACCCTCAGCGATCACGCCGTCGGCGCCCCGCTTGGCCACCAGCTTGGCCAGAGCCACAGCGGGGACCACGGGGAACACCTTGATGCCAGCCTCTTTCCAGGCGGGAATGAAGCGGGAGGGGTCGCCCGCGCCGGTGGTGACCACAGCCACCTTCTCCGCGGCGGCGATGGCGGCCAGCTCCTCCACCTGGGGGTGCATGAGCATGATGTTCACACCGAAGGGCTTATCCGTCAGGCTGCGGCAGCGGCGGATGCTGTCCCGGAACACCTCGGGGGACATGCCGCCGGCACCGATCAGGCCCAAGGCTCCGGCGTTGGAGACCGCGGCGGCAAACTCGGCGGTGGCAATGTTGGCCATACCGCCCTGAATAAAGGGAAACTCAATGCCCAAAAGTTCGTTTAATTTCATAATAACCTCCAATCCGTCCGCTTACCACTGGAACAAAGCGCCGCCCCAGGTGAGGCCCGCGCCAAAGCCCAGACACATGACCCATTGGCCCTTTTTCACGAGGCCCTTCTCGGCCATCTCGTCCAGAGCAATGGGAATGCTGCCGGCGGACGTGTTGCCGTAGCGGTCCATATTTTCATAAAAGCGGCTCAGCGGCATCTTCAGCCGCTTGGCCACCGATTCTACAATGCGGTGGTTGGCCTGGTGGGGAACGTACCAGTCCACCTGCTCCTTATCCATCCCGGCCTTTTCCAGCAGCTGTTTTGCCACTTGAGGGACGGTTTTCAGAGCGAACTGGAACACGCCCTGGCCATCCATGTGGAGGTAGGGGCGCTCCGGACCGGGACCCCAGGCCCACAGGACATCCCGGTCGCCCCGGGTGCCCAGCACACTGTACCAGCCAGCTTCGGTGCTCTCCACCACCGCCGCGCCTGCGCCGTCGCCGAAGAGAATGCAGGTGGAGCGGTCGTCCATATCTATGATGCGGGAGAGAAGCTCGCCTCCCACCAGCAGGGCGTAGGGGCGGTTCATCCGGGGCAGCATGGCTGCCGCCGTCTCCATGGCGTAAAGGAAGCCGGTGCAGCCCGCGCTCAAATCAAAGGCGGGGCAGTCCTCGGGGAGGCCCAGCTCCTGGTGAATGAGGCAGGCCTGGGAGGGAAAGAGTCGATCGGAGGTCACGGTGGCGGTGATGCACAGGCCGATGTCCTCCGGTTTCAGTCCAGCTCGCTCCAGAGCCTGCCGGGCGGCAGCTACGGTAAACTGGGTGAGGGACTCACCCTCCCGGGCAAAGCGCCGCTCCCGGATGCCGGTGCGGGCCACGATCCATTCGTTGTTGGTGTCTACCCGGCGAGCCAGGTCGTCATTGGTTATAATTTGTTCCGGAACCGCCCGGCCGGTGCCAAGGATGTGCAGTCCGTTCATGTCTCTTTCTCCTCCCGGACCGCGCCCATGGCGCGGAACTTTTGATAGCGGTGGGCGGCTAGGTCCTTCTCCCGGCTCAGCTGACTGAGGTGGCGGGTGATGGCCTTGTCCACAGCGGCATATACCGGACGGGGGTCCACATGGGCCCCGCCCTCGGGCTCGGGGATCACCTGATCCACCACGCCCAGGCGATACAGATCGTCGGCGGTGAGCTTCATGACCCCGGCGGCCTCGTCGGCCCGGGAGGCGTCCTTCCACAGGATGGAGGCGAAGCCCTCGGGGGAGAGCACCGAGTAGATGGCGTTCTCCAGCATGACGATCCGGTTGCCCACGGCCAGCGCCAGGGCGCCGCCGCTGCCTCCCTCGCCGATGACCACGGTGACCACCGGGACGGTGAGGGAGCTCATCAGCGCCAGGGAGGAGGCGATGGCCTCGCCCTGGCCCCTCTCCTCCGCCTCCAGACCGGGATAAGCACCCGGGGTGTCTACGAAGGTGATGATGGGGCGGCCGAACTTCTCGGCCTGACGCATCAGCCGCTGAGCCTTGCGGTAGCCCTCGGGGGAGGGCATACCGAAGTTGCACTTCATGTTTTCCTCAAAGTTGCGCCCCTTCCGGTGGCCGATGACGGTGACCGGCTTTCCGTGGAAACGGGCGATGGCCCCATAGATGCTGGGGTCCTCCCGGCACAGACGGTCGCCCTGACAGACAAACACGTCGGTAAACAGGTTGTGGACAAAGTCCATGGTGCCGGGGCGGCCGGGCATACGGGCGATCTTCACCCGCTGGGCGGCAGTTAAGTTGCTCATCGGTGGAGAACCCCCTTTCGATGCAGGGCCAGCAGCTGGGAGAGGGTCTGGCGCATTTCCCGGCGGGGGACGATCTGGTCCACAAAGCCGTGCTCCTCCAGATACTCGGCCCGCTGGAAGCCCTCGGGCAGCTCCTGGCCGATGGTCTGCTGGATGACCCGGGGACCGGCAAAGCCGATGAGCGCCCCAGGCTCGGCCAGAGTGATGTCGCCCAGGGAGGCGAAGCTGGCGGTGACGCCGCCGGTGGTGGGGTGGGTGAACACGGAGATGTACAGCCCGCCCGCCTGAGAGAAGCGCTCAATGGCGGCGCTGGTCTTGGCCATCTGCATGAGGGAGAGAATGCCCTCCTGCATGCGAGCCCCGCCGCTGGCGGAAAACATGATGAGAGGTAGCTTGTGCTTCTGGGCGTATTCCACCGCCCGGGTGATTTTCTCACCCACGGCCACGCCCATGCTGCCCATGAAGAAGCGGCTGTCCAGCACGGCGAACACCGCCTGGCGGCCATCCAGCTTGCCAACAGCGGCTACCGCGGCGTCGCTCAGAGCGGTCTTTTCCCGCTGGGCGGTGAGTTTGCCCTCATAGCTGGGGAACTCCAGGGCGTTGGGAGCGGTGAGCTCGGGCCACAGCTCCTGGAAGGTGAAGGGGTCCAGCAGCAGAGACAGGCGGAGGTAGGCCCCGATGGGCAGGTGATACCCGCAGTGGGGGCAGACATACTCCGTCTTGACCAGCTCCTGGTTCTGACACTCCCGGCCGCAGCCCGGACAGGTCTGGGAGCCGCCGGCGGGCAGGTCAGAGCGCTTGGCTGCGGCCTCCACGGCCTGCTCCCGCTGACGGCGCAGCCGGTCCAGCCGGTCCCGGCGGGAACGAAACAGTGGTTGCATTTAGTCCTCCTTATCCCAGCCCAGCAGCTCGTCCTGATGGGCGGCCAAGAATCCTGTATCATACTGGCCCTTTACAAAGTCGGGGTGATGCAGGATCAGGTGACAGAAATCGGCGGTGGTGGGGTACCCCTCAATGATCATCTCCTCCAGGCAGCGGCGCATGCGCCGGATGGCCTCCAGACGGGTGGGGGCGTGGACGATAACCTTGGCCACCAGAGAGTCATAGTAGGGGGAAACCTCATAGCCGTTATACAGCATGGAGTCCACCCGCACCCCGGGGCCGCCGGGGAAGTGGACAAACCGGGTGGTGCCCGGCGCGGGGCGGAAGTCCTGGGTGGGGTCCTCCGCGTTGATGCGGCACTCCATGGCATGGCCCCGGAGGACAACGTCCTCCTGTTTGACCGACAGGGGCAGTCCCGCAGCAATGCGCAACTGTTCCCGAACCAGGTCGATGCCGGTGACCATCTCGGTAACCGGGTGCTCCACCTGAATCCGGGTGTTCATTTCAATGAAGTAGAAGTGCCCCTCCTGGTCCACCACAAACTCGATGGTGCCGGCATTTTCGTAGCCGGCAGCCCGGGCAGCGGTGACCGCGGCCTGGCCCATGGCCTCCCGAAGCTCGGGGGTGAGAATCTTAGAGGGGGATTCCTCCACCAACTTTTGGTTCTTGCGCTGAATGGAGCAGTCCCGCTCGCCAAGATGGATCACATTGCCATGGCGGTCGGCCAGAATCTGAAACTCGATGTGCTTGGGGTTGAGGATGAGCTTCTCCAAATAGAGCTGCCCGTCGCCAAAGCAGGCCAGAGCCTCCGCCCGGGCCTCCTGGAATTTGGCCTCCAGGTCCTCGGGCCGGTCTACCCGACGCATGCCCCGGCCGCCGCCGCCGGCGCTGGCCTTCACCAGCACGGGGTAGCCGATCTTGTCGGCAATCTCCTGGGCCTGCTGGGCAGTCTCCACCGCCCCGTCCGAGCCGGGGACCACCGGGACGTTGTGCTTCTGCATCAGCTCCCGGGCGGCGGACTTGTTGCCCATCATGCGGATCACATCCCCGGAGGGGCCGATAAAGGCCAGCCCCATCTGGGTGCAGCGGTCGGAAAAATCTGCGTTCTCTGAGAGAAAACCGTAGCCGGGATGTACGGCGTCACAGCCGGTCTCCTTGGCCACGGTCAGCAGGGCATCTACATTCAGATAGCTGTCCGACGCTTTGGCCGGACCGATGCACACCGCCTGGGAAGCCAGCTGGACGTGGAGGGCGTCGGCGTCGGCCTGAGAATAGACCGACACCGTCTCCACGCCCAGCTCCCGGCAGGCGCGCATGATACGTACCGCGATCTCGCCGCGGTTGGCGATCAAAACACGCTGAAACATCTTATACCCTCCGCACGCGGAACAGAGGGGCGTCGAAGGCGGCCAGACTTCCGTTGTCCAGCAGGACCTCCTCGATGACGCAGTCCATGGGAGCGGGAATCTCGCTCATGGCCTTCATGGCCTCCAGGATGCACACCGTCTGGCCCTTCTGCACCTTGTCGCCCACCTGAACAAAGGGGGCGGCATCGGGACCGGCAGCGGTATAGAAGGTGCCCACCAGGGGCGCCTTGATGTATTCGCCCTCTTCTGCCTGGGCAGGCTGACCGGCCGCAGGGGCAGCCGCAGGAGCGGGAGCAGCCACAGGGGTGGCTACCACAGCGGGGGCGGCAGCCACAGCCACGGCCTTCTCCAGCTTCAGCCGGGTGCCGTTTTGCTCCAGCTCCAGGCCGGAGATGGAGGAGCGCTCAAAGCGCTCCATCAGCGCATAAATGGATTCCAGTTCCATGGAAGTTCACCTCGTAGAATTAGATGTGGTTGTCCTTGGTGCCCTCCAGGGCCTCCAGGTAACGCACGATGTCACCCACGGTCTTCATGTTGGGGCGATCCTCGTCAGCGATGGACAGACCCAGCTGCTCCTCCAGAGCGATGTTCAGCTCCACGGCGTCCAGGGAATCGGCGCCCAGATCGTCGGACAGGCTGGCCTCCATGGTGACCTCTTCCATCTCGCAGCTCAGGGTATCAACAATAATGTCACGGACTTTCTCAAACATGGGAAATTCTCCTCTCGATTGTTCAATCATTTAATTTAAAATATTTTAGTTAAAATTATTTAATTAAAATATTTGAGCGTATTGTAACCGGGATGAGCCGGAAAGTCAATGTGGAATTTAAACAAACAGGAGTTTTCTGGAAAACTTTTTTTGACTGCCCTTTGCGAAGAAAGGAGAAAAAGAGCAGATTCAGTAGAAAATAGAATGAAATATATAGGAAAGGAGAATGAAAGGAGAAAATCGAGGGCTTTGTGGGACGGTAAGAGGGAAAGAAAAAATTCCGTCGGCAAAGAAAGAAAAGTGTTGACACAGGAGGGAGGATGTGGTAACATATCTCATGCACTGAGCAAACAGTGCATTCCAGACCACGCGCGAGTGGTGGAATTGGTAGACTCGCTGGCTTCAGGTGCCAGTGCTCGCAAGGGCGTGCGGGTTCGACTCCCGCCTCGCGCACCACAAAAAGGACATCCGTTCGGATGTCCTTTTTGTTTTGGGTTTGCCCTACCATAGTTCAATATTCGAACGAAGGACATCCACATGGATGTCCTTCGTTTTTAAATACCTAAAAGAACAAATTGGTTTCGATCTACTCGGATCAATCCCTCCCGCTGCATTTTGCTCAGTTCATTGGACAGGGCGCTGCGGTCTACATTGAGGTAATCGGCCAACTGCTGGCGGTTGAAGGGGACGGTAAAGCTGCGGCTGCCGCTGCGCACAGACTGATCGGAGAGATAGGACAGCAGGCGGCCCCGGATGGTTTTGGGAGAGGTGTGGAAGATCTTCCGGGACAGATTCAGGTTTTTCTGGGCGGAGAGGGAGAGAAGATTTTGTACCAGCGCAGTATGGTGACCGCAGGAGGTGGGGCATATTTGCAGGACCCGACCCACATTGAGAAACAGAATTTGACAGGCCTCGGCCGCTTTTACATAGACCATGAGGGGCTCGTCCGGCAGACAGGCGTAGGTCTCGGCAAAGATGTGTCCCGGACCGGCGCAGTCCAGCACGGTGGTATTGCCCCAGACGTCGTCGGTCTCAATGAGTACGCTGCCTGACAGCACCACGCCCAGGGCGTGGACCACATCTCCTGCACGATAGATGATCTGCCCCTTCTTATAGCGGCGCACATTACTTCCAAGGCAGGCCAGCATGGCTTCGATCTCCTGGGGAGACGTTCCCTGAAAAAGCGGCGTTTGAGCCAGAAAGCGATAATTCATACATAGCCTCCTTCGGTTGGTATTATCATCGTGTGATTAAAACCAATGTAGTATAGCAGATTTGGAAAGTCAAGACCGTATAAAAGCCCGGCAGGTAACACCTGCCGGGCTTTTGTTAGTTCAGCATCCATATGCCATAATTGAGGTAGGCGGCAAAAGTGACCCAGAGCAGGTAGGGAATCTGCATCCAGGCGGCCAGAGGGTCCACCTTGCGGAAGGTGACGATCATCCACAAAATCAGTCCCCACAAGATCAGCAGCCAGACCAGTGCGGCGCCGAAGGCCTGCAAATTGAAAAACAGAATGCTCCAAAAGAAATTGAAGGCCAGCTGGAGTAGGAAGATGCGCAGGCTGTTGGTGCGCTCACGGGAGGGTGGAGCCAAGTAGATCCGAGCTGCCCCAATGCCCATCAGGGCGAACAGAATCCCCCAGACGATGGGAAATACAAGGGCGGGAGGGGAAAGTGGGGGCTGAATGATACTTTCACTGTAGGCTTTGGCTCCGTCTCGGGTTAGCCAGCCGGACAGGCCGCCTACCGCCTCGGCAAGCAGAATCCATGCGGCGTAGATTTTCCATGTATGATGTTTCATATCCAATCACCCGGCGATAGCATATGCGACCTTTTGGGGAGATATGCAGAAGGCAGACTGGGAAGAAAGATTCCGGGGATTTCTTAACCGTACAGGCATGGCATTCTCTCCGGCCACATATATATCTTGTGGCAAAACGGGAGAGGGAGTGTAAGGATTTGAAAGGAAATATCGAGGAGCGCGCCTGTAAACTGGCGGCGTACATCATCGAAAATGGGGCAACCGTCCGCTCTGCCGCCCGGAAGTTTGGTATCAGCAAGTCTACGGTACATAAGGATCTGTCAGAACGTCTGCCGGCCTTTAATCGACCTCTCTATCTTCAGGTGAAGGGAATTCTGGATGAAAACAAGGCGCAGAGACATATTCGGGGCGGAATGGCCACACGAAGGAAATATAAAGGAATCTGATCCGGCAGGGGGTGGCGGGCTTGTATCCCGCCGCCCCCTGTGTTAAAATAAAATGAAAAAATTCAGCCTTTTGCCGGGAAAATGCCTGCCAAAAGGTTCCATTATCCTCGAGTACAAAAGGAGAACGAACCATGAGCTACGCCGACCAGGTATTTATACAAAATTGTCAGGATATTTTAAGTAAGGGCATTTGGGACACCGACCGCCCCGTCCGTCCCCGCTGGGAGGATGGTACTCCCGCCCACACCATCAAGCTCTTTGGTGTGGTCAACCGCTATGACCTGCGCCGGGAGTTTCCCATCATCACGGTGCGCAAGCAGTTTTTAAAGTCCGCGGTGGACGAACTGCTGTGGATCTGGCAGAAGAAGTCCAACGACGTCCATCAGCTCAGCAGCCACATCTGGGATGCTTGGGCCGATGAGAACGGCACCATCGGCAAGGCCTATGGCTATCAGCTGGGGGTGAAGCACCACTATCCCCAGGGAGACATGGACCAGGTGGACAAGGTGCTCTGGGATCTCAAGCACGACCCCGCCTCCCGCCGTATCCTCACCAACCTCTATAACCACCATGATCTCAGTGAGATGGCCCTCTACCCCTGCGCCTATTCCATGACCTTCAACGTCAGCGGAAATACCCTCAACGGCATACTGAACCAGCGCTCCCAGGATATGCTCACCGCCAACGGCTGGAACGTGATGCAGTATGCCGTGCTGCTGCACATGTTTGCCCAGGTATCCGGCCTGGAGGTAGGAGAGCTGGTCCACGTCATTGCCGACGCCCACATCTATGACCGCCACGTGCCCATTGTGGAGGAGATCATTGCCCGCAAACCCTATGACGCCCCTGAGTTCATCATGGACAAGTCCATCACCGACTTTTACGCCTTTACCAAGGACAGCTTCCGCCTGGAGGGCTATCAGGCTCATCCCCTGGAGGAGAAGATCCCGGTGGCGGTATAAGGAGAGAATGAGATGAATCTGATCGTTGCAGTAGACCAGAACTGGGCCATTGGCAAGGATGGAGACCAGCTGGTCTATCTGAAAGAGGATTTGAAGCGGTTCCGGACGCTTACCAGCGGCCATACCGTGATCCTGGGCCGCAAGACGCTGGCCACCTTTCCCGGAGGGCGGCCCTTAAAGAACCGGCGCAACCTGATTTTGTCCCGCAACCCCCACTTCCAGGCGGAGGGAGCGGAGGTATTTCCTTCGGTGGAGGAGCTGGTGAAGCAGGCGGATGGGGACGCCTTTGTCATTGGCGGCGCCTCGGTCTATGAGCAGTTGCTGCCCTACTGTGATACCGCCTATATTACCAAGATCCATGCCGGCTTTCCTGCCGACACCCACTTCCCCAATTTGGACCAGTCGGAGGAGTGGAAGGTGACGGAAGAGAGCGAGAGCCTGGAGCAGGGCGGCATCTCCTACCACTATGTGACCTATTCCCGAATCAAATAAAACGCGCGGGCTTCCGGGGAGAGAAAACCGGAAGCCCGCGCGTTTATCATTTCCATAGCACAGTGGCCATCAAAAAACCGGTCTGGAAAACCAGGCCGGAGAATATTTGGTCTGTCACCCGGAGCAGACCGATGCCCGGTCCGGGTGACAGTGAGGCGCACGGCGCCAAAATGTCAGGTTGATCCGGCACAGCCGGAGCCTGGTGGAGCAGAGGTGTGCGGGACCTCGACTCCCGCGGCAGGAATGGAGGGAACCTGCCGCCAGTCAAGAAGGGGGAAAACATCTGGATCCTTGATCCATCCATAGGATACCACACCCCTGGGGAAAATCATCAAGAAATTGAGACAAAACAGTGAATAAACTGTAAACGGAAGCAAAAAATCCGCGCTCCCAAAAATGGGAGCGCGGACAGACAGGTCAGGCCTGGATACCCAGGCTGGTCCAAAGATCGTTGTACAGAGTGCGAATCTCCATGGGAAGAACCAGATAGGCCTCACAGTTGTTCAGCACAGTCTGTTCGGGGGCCATAATGGCGTAGAGATCCGGGTCCAGGGTCTCACCGTAGGTCTCCTCGTAGTACTCAGGGTACTTCTCCAGAGCCTCGGTGTTGGGGGAAGCGTACCAGATGGCGTCCATATTCCGCAGGCAGGCGTCGGTGGAGCACATGAAGTTGATCCACTCCTCCGCCTCCTCCTTGTGCTGAGCGTCCTTCAGCACGCACATGGCGTCCACAAACCAGTTGGAGCCCTCTTCAGGGACCACAAACTTCAGGTCGGGGTTGTTCTCCAGCATGGTGAGGTAATCGCCGGCGTAGTAGGCGCAGATAGCGGCGTTGCCCTGCTCCATCTTCTGGAACACCTCGTCCATGACAAAACCCTGATACACACCGTTGGACTTGGCCTCGGCCAGCAGGTCATAGGCCTCCTGGATCTCCTCCTTGTTGTCGGTGTTCACCGAGTAGCCCAGGTCCAGCAGGGCGATGCCCAGAGCGTCACGGGAGTTATTGAACATCAGCACGTCTCCGGCGTACTTGGTGTCGAACATGGCGTCCCAGCTGGTGATGGGCTCGTCCACCATGGTGGAGTTATAGATGATGCCCACCGTGCCCCAGGTGTAGGGGACCGTGTACTTGTTTTCGGGATCGTAGGACAGGTTCTTGAACCGGTCGTCGATCTTGGAGAAGTTGGGGATGTTGTCGTAGTTGAGCTCGGCCAGCTTACCTTCCTCGATGAGCTGAGAGATCATGTAGTCCGAGGGGACGATCACATCGTAGTTGGCGCCGGCCAGCTTGGCGTACAGAGCCTCGTTGCTCTCGGCGGTGGTGTAATTGACCTTGATGCCGGTAGCTTGCTCAAACTCAGTGATCAGATCGGTGTCGATATACTCGCCCCAGCTGCACACATTGACCTCGCGCTTGCCGGTGGAGCCGTTGTTTCCGGTCTGGCTGCCGCTGGTAGCGGGATCATCCATGGCGCATCCGGCAAGACCAAGCACCAGAGAAGCGGCAAGGGCAAAGGCAGTCATTCGTTTCATGAACCATTCCTCCAGTTTCATATCATATCAGAATTATCTCAAGGCCCGGGGCCGGGAGATCAGGAACGTTTTTTTGCTTGCTGTTTTTCCTGCCGGGATTCCAGCACGTTGACAATGATCAGCAGCAGCAGTACGGCACCAAACAGCAGGGTGGAGATGGCGTTGATCTCCGGGCTGACCCGCTTTTTGGTCATGCTGTAGATGGCCATAGCCAAGGTAGAGGTGGTGGCGCCGGCGGTAAAGTAGGAAATGACAAAGTCGTCGATGCTCATGGTAAAGGCGATGAGCATGCCGGAGACGATGCCCGGCTTGATCTCGGGCAGAGCCACCTTCCAGAAGGCCTGCATCCAGGTGCAGCCCAGGTCCTGAGCCGCGTCGATGAGGTTTTTGTCCATCTGGCGCAGCTTGGGGCTCACCGACAAGATCACGTAGGGAATGTTAAAGGTGATGTGGGCGATGAGCAGGGTGGCAAAGCCCTGGTAGAGCCGGGGGGCGGTGAGCCGGTAGGTGTTTTCCATCCAGGTCACAAAGCCGTTCCAGGCCCCGAAGGCGGCCACGAAGAGCAGGCACAGACTCACACCGGTGACAATATCCGCATTCATCATGGGAATGTTGTTGATGGTGAGCAGGGGGTTGCGCCAGCGGCGCTTCATGTTATAAAAGCCGATGGCGGCAAAGGTGCCCGCCACGGTGGCGATGAGGGTAGACAGCACAGAAACCAGCAGGGTGGTGTACACGCTCTGCATGATCAGCCGGTCCTGGAAAAGCTCCACGTACCACTTCAGGGAGAAGCCCTTCCACACCGCGCTGCTGCTGCCCGCATTGAAGGAGAAGATGATCAGCAGCAGGATGGGGGCGTACAGGAACAAAAATACCAGGCCCATGAACAGGCGGCTGCCAAGAGAATTTTTCTTGCTCACAGCAGCATCGCCTCCTCTTCTCCCTCGCCGAAGCGGTTCATCACATACATGCAGATGATGACGATGACCATCATCACCAGAGCAATGGCGCTGCCCAGATAGGGGTTATACGCGCCGCCCAGGAATTGCAGCTCAATGAGATCGCCCAGCATCATCTGGGTGCCGCCGCCCATCAGGCGGGAGATGGCGAAGGTGGACACCGACGGGACAAAGACCATGGTCACGCCGGACAGAATGCCGGGCAGAGACAGGGGGAAGATGACCCGGCGGAACACGGCGGTGGAGTTGGCGCCCAGATCCCGGGCGGCCTCCAGAAGGGAGTGGTCCAGCTTGACGATAACCGAGTAGATGGGCAGAATCATGAAGGGCAGGTAGTTATACACCATGCCCAGCACCACAGCCCCTGAGGTGCCGATCATCTTAAAATAGGTGATATCGGTGCCAAAGATACTGTTGATCAGGTCAAAGAGTCCGATGGCGGAGAACAGCTGGTTGAGGAAGCCGTTTTTTTCCAAAATAGCCAGCCAGGAGTAGGTGCGCAGCAGGAAGTTCATCCACATGGGCAGCATGATGATCATCATGGCAATGCGCTGAAAACCGGGGCCCTCTTTGGCCATCAGGTAGGCCACCGGATAGCCGATGAGCACGCACACCAGGGTGGCGATGATAGCCAGCTGGAAGGAGCGGGCAAAGACCACCGCGTAGTCTCCCATGCGGGCAAAGTTGTCCAGGGTAAAGCCGCCGTCCGGAGGAGCGGCGGTAAAGGCGTAGATGACCACCATGATAATGGGAGCCACCACAAACAGGGCCATCCAGATCACATAGGGGATGGAGAACAGGGCCAGCTTATTCTTCTTCATCCGCTTCCTCCCGAGGGTCCTCCTCCTGCTCCGGATCGTAGGTGGCGTCGCCGATCTCGTCGTACTCCTCACTGTAGGAGGAGTAGTCACCGAACATGCCGGAGTAGTGGCTCTTCTTCATGACGTGGAAGCCGTCGGGGTCGATCTTGATGCCGATATGGGAGCCCTCGGGGCAGAAATCGGTGGTCTGAATGAGCCACTTAAAGCCATAGAAGTCTACGATGATGTCGTAGTGCATGCCCTTGAAGGTGACGTTGGTGACGGTGCCCTTAAGCTGACCCGCCGCCTCGTCCACGATGTCCACGTCCTCGGGGCGGATGACCACGTCCACCGGCTCGTCCTTCTCAAATCCCTTGTCCAGACACTGGAAGCGGCGGTTGAAGATCTCCACCACTCCGTCGGCGCGCATGATGCCGTCGATGATGTTGGACTCGCCGATAAAGTCGGCCACAAAGGCGTTTTTCGGCTCGTTGTAGATGTCCTCGGGGGTGCCGATCTGCTGGATCTTACCCGCGTCCATCACCACCACGGTGTCCGACATGGACAGGGCCTCTTCCTGGTCGTGGGTGACGTAGATGAAGGTGATGCCCATGGCCTGCTGGATGCGTTTAAGCTCGTTCTGCATGTCCTTGCGCAGACGCAGGTCCAGGGCGCCCAGAGGCTCGTCCAGCAGCAAGACCTTGGGCCGGTTGACCAGGGCCCGGGCGATGGCCACACGCTGCTGCTGTCCTCCGGACAGGGAGGAGACGGAGCGCTTTTCAAAGCCGTTGAGGTTGACCACATGGAGCATCTCCATCACCCGGTCGTGGATCTCCTGCTCAGGCAGTTTGACCTTGCGCTTGGTCTCCGGGTCCACCTTGGGGATACGCAGACCAAAGGCGATATTTTCAAATACATTTAAATGGGGAAACAGGGCGTAGCGCTGAAAGACGGTATTGATCGCCCGTTTATGAGGCGGAACATCATTAATCCTCACGCCGTCAAAAAATACGTCCCCCTGGGTAGGCGTCTGAAAACCACCGATAATACGAAGCGTGGTCGTCTTGCCGCACCCACTGGGACCCAGCAGCGTGAGGAATTCCTGATCGTTAATATAAAGGTTGATGTTGTCAAGGACCACATCGCTGTCAAAAGCCATGGTGCAGTTTGACAGGCGGATCAACTCCTTAGACATATATCCTCCCCCATTTCTGTCTTATAATAAAAATGTCAGCTCCCTTGTTATATCACCCCAAAAGGGCGCAAAGCCCCCTGGGTAGTCACGGATAGCGAGATACACTATATCTGTTTCCTATAAAAATGTCAATGGATTTTGTCGAAAAGATCAGGGAATTTTGGAGGGTAAAAATCGATAGAAAATCGCTGTTTGAACGAGAAAAAACGCGAATAGGAGAGAATCGGGGACCTGAGGCAAAAGAGAACAAAAAATAGGAGAAAATTCCGTGAAAAATAGGGAGGGATGGGGAATGAAGTCACCTTTCCGATTGGGCCTGGGAGAGGTGGAAGTCAGGGAAGTATTCCTTCAGAAAATCCACGTCCTCCACCTGGAAGCTGCGGCCGTTGAGGTGCTTAAGAGGGCCAGCGTCGGTGGTGAAGCGGAACTCCAGGCGGTAGGAATACAGGGCCTGGCCGTGGCGGCCGTACTTCCGGTTTTCCCGCTCGCTGCCATACTTGCCGTCGCCCAGCAGGGGGTGGCCGGCGGCAGCGAACTGGGCGCGGATCTGGTGGGTGCGCCCGGTGATGAGATCGCACTCCACCAGGGACAGTCCATTTTGCACCGCCAGGGTTTTATATAAGGTGATGGCGGTCTTGGCCCCGGGCTGGGGGCGGCTGCGGACGTAGACCTGCTTTTTCACCTCATCCTTCCAGATGAATCCCTCCAGCTTGCCCTCTCGGGGCTCCATGCGGCCCAGGACAGCGCACAGATAGAATTTGCTCAGCTCCCGGTCCTTGATCTTCTGATTCATCACCCGCAGGGCCTCGGCGGTCTTGGCGGCGATGACAATGCCGCCGGTGTTGCGGTCAATGCGGTTACACAGGGCGGGGGCGAAGGAGTTCTCTTTATAAGGAGACCACTCCTTCTTCTGATAGAGGTAGGCCTGGATGTGGGTGAGCAGGGTGTTGACTCGCTCGGTCTCATCGGGATGGACCACCAGGCCTGGCCGCTTGTCCAAGAGAAGGATGTGCTCATCCTCATATAAAATATTCAGCTTGGGCTGATAGAGGGAGAGAAAGGCGTTTTCCGGAGTGGGGCGGTCGAAGAATTCGTCGTTGATATACAGCTGGAGTACGTCGCCCACCTGCAGGCGCACATCCCGCTTGGAGCCCTTGCCGTTGACCTTCACCCGCTTGAGGCGGATGTACTTCTGGGCCAGGGGGGCGGGGAGCAGGGGGAGGGTCTTGGCCAGCCAGCGGTCCAGCCGCTGCCCCGCATCATTTTTCGCAATGGTGAATTCTTTCATACCGTGCCGTCCTTTGTCACATCTGTTGTATTCTGATCCCATTCCATCATAAAAAAATATATTTGTCAACTGCAAAAAAAGGTTTGACATTTTGCGTAGAGTTCATTATAATACTCTCCGTACCATTACGCGAGTATGGGGTCTTGCCCCGAAGGAGGGAACCGCATGCGGCTGGATTTAAGAGATGTGATTCTGGTCCCTGACGCGGAAAAATCCTTCCAATGCCAGGTGGATTTGTCCGACCTGGAGTTTTATGGGCGTAAGCCCATCGTGCGGCCTGTTTTGGCCCAGGGGCGCGTGGTCAACCACGCAGGCGCTCTGGTCCTGAACGGAACGGCCCGCTCGGAGCTGGATTTGGTTTGTGACCGCTGTGGGAAGGAATTTTCCCGGGAGAAGGTAGTTCCGCTGGACATGCTTCTGGCCGATACGCTGGAGCAGGAGGACAGTGAGGACGAGATTTTTCTTCTGGACGGCAATGAACTGGATCTGGACGAGCTGGTCACCACGGCCTTTGTCCTTGCGATGGATACAAAGAACCTTTGCTCAGAAGACTGCAAAGGGCTGTGCGCCAAGTGTGGAGCCGATCTGAACCTCGGCCCCTGCGGGTGCAGACCTGAAGTGGATCCACGATTGGCGGCGCTTGCGCAGCTGTTGGATAAAGAAAGCTGAGTAGTCCAAAAGTGCCTTACGGCACGCAAACCGAAGGAGGTGTCACCAATGGCGGTTCCTAAGAGAAAAGTGTCCAAGGCCCGGCGCGATAAGCGGCGCAGCTCCCACTGGAAGCTGGAGACTCCCGGTATCGTGACCTGCCCCAAGTGCGGTGCCTATCGGCTGCCTCACCGGATGTGCAAAAATTGCCTGACCTACAATGGCCGTTCTTTCGGCAAGGTGGAGGCTCAGTAATTTGCGAAAAAAAGACTGCTGTTTGGACAGCAGCCTTTTTTTTGCCCAAACGGGGCGCGGAGGATGTCCTCCGCGCCCCGTTTTCTGTTACATCTTGGCCAGCAGGGCCTCCAGCTCCTCCTTGGTGAAGGGATAGATCCGGTCGCAGAACTGGCAGGTGAGTTCCGCCTGTCCCTGCTCCGCGATGAGAGACTCCAGCTCCTCCCGGCCCATGCTGATGAGCGCGCGGGTCACCCGGTCCCGGTTGCAGTAGCACCGGTATTCCACCGGATGGGTCTCCAGAATCTCCAGCTCAAAGTCGGCCAGCACCGCCTCCAACAGGCCCTTGGCGTCCAGGCCGCCCTCCAGGGCGCGGCTCACCGAGCCCACCCGGCGAACCCCTGCCTCGATCTTGGAGATGATATCCTCTCCCGCTCCGGGCAGCAGCTGAATGAGATAGCCTCCCGCGCTGGTCACCGACTGGTCGGTGCCTACCAGCACTCCCAGAGCGCAGGCGGTGGGAATCTGCTCGCTCTCCACAAAGTACATGGCCAGATCGTCAGCGATCTCACCGGAGAACAGACCGATGGTGCCCACATAGGGCTCCTTCATGTTCAGGTCTTTGATGACGGTGAGGGTGCCCGCCGTGCCCACGGCCCGGCCCACGTCCAGTTTGCCCGGCTCAATCTCCATCAGCTCCACGTGGGGATTCTGTACATAGCCCCGCACGTTGCCCTGGTTGTCGGACACGGCCAACACGGTGCCCAGAGGACCGCCGCCCTTGATCTGCAAGGTGAGGGAGGCCCCGTCCTCTTTCAGCATGTCGCCCAGCATGGAGGCTCCCAGCAGGGAGCGGCCCAGGGCGGCGGTGGCCACGGGGAGCAGGGTGTGGATCTGCCGGGCCCGCTCCACCAGGTCCCGGCCGGTGATGGCCACGGCCTTGACCAGGCCGTCGGCAGTAATGGCTCTTACCAATTCATCGCGCATAAAAAAGAATTCTCCTTAAATTTGAGTGGTTAACTTGGGATTTTTTCGGGCAGTGAAGAAGATGCGGTCCTCGCCCGGCTTGGGGGCGCGCATTTTCAGATTGCCGAACTGCCGGATATCCTGAAAGCCCGCCTGGGTGAGGTATTCCACCAGCTCCTGGGGCTCATAGGACCGCTCCCGGTGCAGCTCTTCGCCCCGCTCCCACAGGCCGCTCTCCTCGTCCAGACGGAAGATGTCCATAAAGTAGGAGCAAATGCGGCTGCGCTTGGAGTACTCGGCGCGCCACACACAGTAGGCGTCCTCGGTCTCATCCAGGAAAACCTGACCGTCCAGCCCTTGGAGCTTCTCCGGTGTGTTGATGTCAAAGAGAAAGACTCCGCCGGGCATCAGGAACAGGTAGACCCGCTCAAAGGCCTTTTGCAGCTTTTTGGGGTCGGTGACATAGTTGACGCTGTCCAGGCAGCACACGCAGGCGTCAATGGTGCCGTACAGATCCAGCTTGTCCATGGACTGACACAGGAAGATGGGGGGAATGCCGTCCACATCCTGGTTTTTCTCTGCGGCTTCCGCCAGCATCTCCGGGGACAGGTCCACGCCGATCATCTCATAGCCCCGCTGAGCCAGCTCCCGGGTGAGAGAGCCGGTGCCGCAGGCCAGATCCAGCACGGTTTTGCCCGGCAGACCTCGGCGGCGGAAGTGGGCCTCGATATAGTCGGCCCAGGCGGAATAGCCTACGTCGGTGGTGAACTCGTCGTAGCAGCCCGCCAGGAAATCGTAGCTGTTCATTTCTGACGCTCCTTCAGCCGGGGCAGAATGGTACGGTAGCCGTTGGCCCCGTAGTGGAGACAGCGGTTTACCCGGCTGATGGTGGCGCTGGAGGCGCCGGTGCGCTCCAGAATTTCACTGTAAATAAGGCCGTCGTCCAGCAGCATGGCCACCTCCATGCGCTGTTCCATGGCCTTTAATTCCGATACGGTGCACAGGTCCTGCAAAAACTCGCGGCACTCCTCCACACTGTGGAGCTCCAGCATGGCCTGATACAGCAGGTCGCTGGAGGGTTTATCATAAAACTTGGACATGGCGGCTCCTTTCTTACGGGGAGATCATGGATTGGAATACATTGTAACACACTAGCTTGTGAAAGTAAAGAGAAGCGACACCTTTTCTCTACCCTTTTCATAGGATGGGCGGAAAAAGGGGGAGTTTTTCATGAAAGAAAGCGGATTGCCTCAGCCCTGGCAGGTGGTATGGAAAAAGGAAACGAAGCAGCTGAAGCTTCGGGGGGAACCGGTGCTTTCCCTGGATGTGTCCTGGCCGGAGATCCAGCGGGGCGGCAGCGGAGGACGGCGGGTAAACCGGTATTATCGCCAGGTGGTCCAGACCTGGCGCAAGCGCTGGGAGAAGGAGCTCTATTGCCGGGCCTGCCTGGAGCTGGCTGCCTGTCAGGAGGAGGGGCGGGCCTTCCGCACCTGGAGCGCCCGCCTGGAGGGCCAGGTGACCTTTCAGGACGAGGAGAACCTCAGTTTGGTCATGGATGCCTGGGAGGACTGGGGGGACGGACGGCCCCTTCAGGTGCGTACCGCGGATATCTGGACGATACCAGACGGACGGCCCCTGTCAAAGGGGCGGTGCTGGCCGGAGCGGAGGGAGCGGCGGAAGATGTTTGCCGCTTTGGCAGAGCAGGGGGAGCAGCGGCGGAACAGCGGCGGCTGCTTTTTAGATTTGGACTTTGCCAAAAAACTGCCCAAGGCCCTATCCTGGCGGCGGTGTGCTCGTACCCAGGAGGGAATGGAGTACTATGTCCCGCAGGGTGTGCTGGCAGTGCCGGTGGAGGGGGTGGTGGCGTTCCAGGCCCCTGTGCCCAAGCCGAAGGAAAAGAAAAAGAAACGAAAACCGCTCCCGCCAACCAAGTGACGGGAGCGGAAGAAGTTTGTTACTCTGCTGTGTGGGGACACAGAGTGGAGAGAACCCCGCCCAAAAGGATACCGATCACAGCGGGAAGGACCCAGCCAAGCCCCACGTCAGCCAAAGGGATGCTGTTCAGCAGAGATTCCAGCCAAAACAGAGGGACCTTCAGGTCCTGTAAGGTATACAGGATGCTGGCTACCCCGGTGAAGGCGATGCCCACCGGGTAGATGGCCCACAGCTTCTGCACAGACCCGGGCAGGAAGGAGAGCAGAGTCAGCACAATGGCCGAGGGGTAGAGGATGTTGAGAATGGGGACTGAGATGGTCAAAATCTGGTCCAGTCCGGCGTTGGCAATGATCATACTCACCACGGCGAAGAAGGCCGCCCAGGCGGGGATGGGGAGCTTGGGAACCAGGGTGTGGAAATAGGAGGCACAGGAGCTGATGAGTCCCACGCAAGTGTTGAAACAGGCGATGATAAAGACTGCGGCCAGCAGAAGCGAGCCCACGGGACCAAAGATGGTTCTCACTACGTTGGTCAGGGTGACGGCGCCGTTGGTCGTGCCGGGGAAGGCGGTGCTGGACAGGGCACCGATGTGTGCCAGCATGGAGTAAACGGCCGCAAAGAGAATGGCGGCGATGACGCCGGCACGGATGGTGGCCCGCAGGACGGGGCGCTCCTGGGTGACGCCCAGGGCCTTGATGTTAAGGACGATGACAATACCGAAATTCAGTCCCGCAATGGCGTCCATGGTCTGATATCCGGTAAGGAAGCCCTGGACAGGAGCCATGTGGTCATAGGGAGCCAGGGCGGGTCCGTATTCGCCTACCGGGTGAATAAGGCAGCCCACAAAGATCACCGTCACCAGAACCAGAAGCATGGGGCACAGGATCTTTCCTAGACGGCTGGTGAGCCGCTCCGGGTGGAGGGCCACCACAAAGGCCGCGGCAAAAAAGATCAGGGAGTAGCCCAGCTGGAACCAGGTGGTGGGGGTTCCGGCGGGAAGGAAGGGGGGCACTGCCATCTCAAAGGATGTACTGGCAGTGCGGGGGATGGCCAGGCAGGGGCCGATGGACAGATAGATCAAAATGGTGAAGACGGAGGCAAACAAGGGATGGACCCGGCTGGCCAAGGTATTCAGACTGCCTGCCCGGACCACGGCGATGACGCCCAGAATAGGCAGGCCGATGGCACTGATGGCCAGACCGGCCATGGCGGGCCAGGTCTGTACTCCGGCCTGGGCCCCCAGCTGAGGCGGGAAGATCAAATTACCTGCTCCAAAGAACATGGAGAACAGGGTAAAGCCAACCAACAGTTGTTGTTTTCGGCTGAGCTGCTGCATAGGGTAAATTTCGCTCCTCTCATATGATTGCGATGTGGTCTATAAAGAACAAAGGGAAGCCGCAGGGGTTCAGAGGAACATCCTGAGGCTGCTTCTATTATAGATGATATCCACAAAAAAAGGAAGCAATAAATTGGGAAAGCAGGACAAATCGCTGGAAAAAACTAGGAAACAGTGAATGAGAAAATTATTTTAAAAAAACTATTGACAATCGTCGAAAGTTTGGTATAATAACACCTGTCCTTGCGACAAGGAAACAAACCGCAAGACAAAAACAAAGAAATAGCGGGATTGTGTAAGGGTAGCACGACAGACTCTGACTCTGTTTGTGAGGGTTCGAATCCTTCTCCCGCTGCCAAAAAAGAAGCACCTGTTTAGCAGGTGCTTCTTTTTTGGGTTCCGCCGCCCGGCGGGCAGCTCCACCCTTCGGCATTGAAATGCTCGGGGTCGGCAAAGCCGCCCCTGCGCAATTCTCCGCTTCGCTCCGAATTCACGCCGCAAAAGCGGCGCGGCCCAGAAGGGCCGTTTTGTGATTCGTTCAATCAATGCGGCATCCAGACTTTTCCTGCAAGTCGCTTTTTTCTTTATTGAATTACAAATGAAAAAGGACACGACCTGGGTCGTGTCCTTTTTTGCTTTTATAGACTGTGCTCTCAGGAAGTTTCGTTATTGTCCTGATTCATGCTGTTCTCCAAAAGAGTTAGGAAGTATTTCAGAATGGGGTTGTGATCTTCGGGCAGCCGGACCGCACCGAAGGACAGGGGCTGCACATCCTTGAGGGGGATATAGCACAGCCCCGGCAGCCGGGCATTGGGCAGGTCGGCCATCACCGCGAATGCGTAGCCTGTTTCTACCAGGGAGGATACCACCTCCTGGTCATCACAGAAGAGGACCTCGCCGGGAGAACGGCCGCCCACCACCTGGCCCTGAATGGTAAACAGATCGGGAGAATAAGCGGGAGGACGGCAGGCGGCAATCCGGCCTGCGTTTTGCAGCTCCTCAATGGAGACCTCCTGCTTGGAAGCGAGAGGGTGGCTCTGGCTGCATACACAGACCACCGGACATTGGACCAGGGGGTGGTATTTCAGTTTTTTGGGTACGGATTTCCGGAAGGAAAACATGAGATTGACGTTCCGTTCCATGAGAAGATTTTCGATGGAGTCAAAGGGCAGCAGCCGCAGTACTGGCAGGGCCTGGGGCTGAAGCTCCCGCAGGCGTTCCAGTGCAGGGCGAAGGATGCGCAGCTCGGTGGTGTTTCGGCAGCCGATGGCAATGCGGCGGAACACCTCCTCTTTGGACTCCTTCATCCGCGCTTTGGACAGGCCGCTCAGTTTTAAAATCTCACCGGCGTACTAAGTAAACAGAAAGCCCTCCTGGGTCAGGCGCACACTTTTGCTGGTGCGGTGAAAGAGTTTGACCCCCAGTTCATTTTCTAAGGTGTTGATCTGATGGCTCACCGCCGGCTGGGTGATGCGCAGCCGCTCCGCCGCCCGGGAAAAGTTTAAAAAGTTGGCTACTTCCATAAAGCATTCCAGTTGTGTGGTGTTCACAAAATCCCCCTCCTTAGAAAAATTTCTTGTTGTTCAACAAACTTAATCTATAAAAATCTTTTATTGAATATAGCATATTTGAATTTCACACGCAAGCATATTTATGGTATAAACATTACGCAGCGAAATAGTTTCACTTCAAACAAATGAAATGAGGCAACATTATGGCAGAACTTGACCGGGAACAGATCCTGAGAGACAACCGCCGCATCTGCATTCAAATGGAGCAGTGGGCCAATGCCTCCCTGGCGCACAGAGGGCTGACCGCCACACAGGCGCAGATCCTGATGTTCATTCTGAGCCGCTCCGGACAGGGCACCTCTCTGACTGCCATCCACCGGGAATTCGGAGGCTCCATGGCCGCCCTGTCCAGCATGGTGAAGCGGCTGAAGGAGAAGGGTTACGTACGGGTGGAGCAATGTGCCGGGGATGACCGCCGCAAGCTGTTGTTTGCTACGGAGAAGGCAAAGGAAGTGGAGGAATTCCTCTGTCATACCACCCGCCAGATCCGACAGCGGCTGTATTCCTGCTTTTCCCAGGAGGAGTTGTCTACCCTGGATCGTCTGCAAAAAAGATGCTCAGCAACCTGTCCCTACTGATTCAACAACCATAAGGAGGTATCAAAACCTATGAGAACGGTACTGCGCCAGCTAGGCCAATACAAGCGGGATACATTTTTCTGCATTGGATTGACCACCCTGGAAGTGATCATGGAGATTCTTCTCCCCTTTATCACCGCCATTATCATTGACGAGGGCCTGGAAAAAGCCAATCTATCTGTGGTGTACCGCTACGGAGCCCTGATGATCGTGATGGCCTTCTGCAGCCTGATTTTCGGTGCGGCGGCCGGTAAATTTGCCGCCAGCGCTTCCTCGGGCTTTGCCGCCAATCTGCGGGAGTCCATCTACTCCAACATTCAGACATTTTCCTTCTCCAACATCGACAAATTCAGCGTGCCCGGTCTGGTCACCCGGATGACCACCGACATCACCAACGTGCAAAACGCCTTTATGATGGTCATCCGCATCGCGGTGCGCTCCCCGCTGTCCTTTGTGTTCAGCTTTATCATGTGCCTGATCATCAGCCCCAAGCTCAGTCTCACCTTCCTGCTGGCGGTGGTCTTTTTGATCGTGGTGCTGGGGAGCATCATGGTAGTGACCATGAAGATCTTTAACCAGGTCTTCCGCAAGTACGACGACCTGAATGCCAGTGTGCAGGAGAACATCTCCGCCATCCGGGTGGTAAAGGCCTTTGTCCGGGAGGACTATGAGAACCAGAAGTTCTCCAAGGCCTCCTCCAATCTTTACCGCATGTTCGTCAAGGCTGAGGGCCTGCTGGCCTTTAACAGCCCGGCTATGATGACATCTGTTTACTTCTGCATCATCATGATCTCCTGGCTGGGCTCTCACTTCATCGTGGCTGGCGATATGAGCTCCGGCAACCTCACCAGTTTGTTCAGCTACGTCATGTCTCTGCTCATGAGCCTGATGATGCTGTCTATGGTGGTAGTTATGATCTCCATGTCCATGGCCAGCATCCGCCGTATCAGCGAGGTGCTGGAGGAGACCCCCGACCTGCACAATCCGGAGCAGCCTGTCATGGAGGTGGCGGACGGTTCCATCGATTTTGATCACGTCAGCTTTTCCTATAAGCACGGCAGCGGCAAAAGTGTGCTCACCGACATCAACCTGCATATCAAGGCCGGCGAGACCATCGGCGTCATTGGCGGCACCGGTGCGGGCAAGAGCAGCCTGGTAAACCTGATCTGCCGGCTGTACGATGTGGATGAGGGCGCCGTCAAGGTGGGCGGCCTGGACGTGCGGCAGTACGACATGGAGGCCCTGCGTGAGCAGGTGTCGGTAGTGCTGCAAAAGAATACCCTGTTCTCTGGCACCATTCTGGATAACCTGCGCTGGGGCAATCCTAACGCCACGGAAGAGGAGTGCGTTTCCGCCTGCCAGGCGGCCTGTGCCGATGAGTTTATTGACCGTTTCCCGGACGGCTACCACACCCGGATTGAGCGGGGCGGCGCCAACGTGTCCGGCGGTCAGAAGCAGCGGCTTTGTATTGCCCGGGCTCTGCTGAAGAAACCTAAAGTGCTGATTCTGGATGACTCCACCTCCGCGGTGGATACCGCCACCGATGCCAAGATCCGCGCCGCCTTTGCCCAGCGCATTCCCGGCACCACCAAGATCATCATTGCCCAGCGTATCTCCAGTGTGGAGCACGCAGACCGCATCCTGGTGCTGGATAACGGACGCATCGACGGCTTTGACACCCATGAGCACCTGTTGGAGACCAACGCCATCTACCGGGAGATCTATGACTCTCAGGTCCAGGGCGGCGGCGACTTCGACCAGCCTGCGTGAAAGGAGGACACCTTGCTATGAATCCGAATATGAAACGGGGCAATCCAACCCAGGTGCTCAACCGGGTGCTGCGGTATATGCTCCGCTACTATAAATTTCAATTTCTGCTGGTGGTTCTGTGTATCCTGGTCTCTGCCACGGCCAATGTAAGCGGCACCAGCTTCCCTCAGACTTTGGTTGACGACTACGTGGTCCCCATGCTCAACAGCGGCTCTACCGACTTCAGCGGGCTGTGGCAGGCGGTGATTCGGCTCAGCTGTCTGCTGGCACTGGGCGTAGTAGCCTCCTATGGCTATAACCGCATTATGGTTACCATCAGTCAGGGCACCATGCGCCGCCTGCGTGACGACCTGTTTCACCGCATGGAGGCCCTGCCCATCAAATACTTTGATACCCATGCCCACGGCGACATCATGTCGGTGTACACCAACGACATCGATACCCTGCGCCAGCTGATGAGCCAGAGCATTCCCCAGGTGATCAACTCGGTTGTTACCATGCTGGCTACTCTGGTGGTCATGCTGCGCCTGAATCCCACCCTCACCATTATTTCGGTCCTGACCGCTCTGGTCATGGTCGCTGTGACCACCAACTTCTCCAAGCTGTCCGGCAAATACTATGTCCAGCAGCAGAAAAATCTGGGCATTGTGGACGGCTTTATCGAGGAGATGCTGGATGGACAGAAGGTGGTCAAGGTATTCTGCCACGAGCAGGCCGCCAAGGAAGATTTCCACAAGGTGAACGAGGCCCTGCGGGAGAGCGCGGACAAGGCCAACCGCTATGCCAACCTGCTCATGCCGGTCAACGGCAACATCGGCTGGCTGAGCTATGCCCTGGTGGCTATCGTAGGTGCTATTTTGGGCATCAACGGCCTGGCTGGGGTTACTCTGGGCACAGTCATCGTCTTTGTGGGCCTGAATAAGAGCTTTACCCAGCCCATCACCCAGGTGAGCATGCAGATCAACTTCGTGGTCACTGCCGCCGCCGGTGCCTCCCGTGTCTTTGATCTTATGGATCAGGAGCCGGAGAAGGACGAGGGCTATGTGGAGCTGGTCAACGCGAAAGAGGACGCTAACGGACAGCTCTCGGAGAGCGCTCAGCGCACCAATGTGTGGGCCTGGAAGCATCCCCACAAGGCCGACGGCACCGTTACCTACGCTCGCCTGGAGGGCGGTGTGGTCTTCGACGGTGTAGACTTCGGCTACGACGAAAACAAGCTGGTTCTCCACGATATCAGCCTGTGGGCGAAACCGGGGCAGAAGATCGCCTTTGTCGGCGCTACCGGCGCAGGCAAGACTACTATCACCAACCTCATAAACCGTTTTTACGACATTGCCGACGGCAAGATCCGCTATGACGGTATCAACATCAATAAAATCAAAAAGCCGGACCTGCGCCGCTCTCTGGGCATCGTCCTCCAGGATACCCACCTGTTTACCGGTACGGTGCTGGAAAACATTCGCTACGGCAACCTGGAGGCCACCGACGAGGAGTGTAAGACGGCGGCCAAGCTGGCCAACGCAGACGGCTTTATCCGCCGCCTGCCGGACGGATACGACACCATGCTCACCGGGGACGGAGCGAACCTGTCCCAAGGCCAGCGGCAGCTCATTGCCATTGCCCGGGCCGCTGTGGCCGACCCGCCGGTGCTCATTCTGGATGAAGCTACCTCTTCCATCGATACCCGTACCGAGAAGCTGGTGCAGGATGGCATGGACGCTCTGATGTGCGGACGCACCACCTTTGTCATTGCCCACCGTCTGTCTACCGTCCGCAACGCGGACTGCATCATGGTCATGGACCAGGGCCGCATCATCGAGCGGGGCACCCATGACGAGCTGATCGAAAAGAAGGGTACCTACTACCGCCTGTATACCGGCAACTTCGCAGAAGAGCCCGCTTGAGCAGCATAAAACCCGTGGCCGTCCCAGATGGGACGACCACGGGTCTTTTTTATCCCTGCATCTGCTGAAAGAATTGGGCAATCAGTTCCTGTGCCCGAGCTTCTCCCAGAGAGGTGTCAATACACAGATGATAATTCCAGGCTGCGCCCCAGGTGCGGTTGGTGTAGTACTGGTAGTAAGCAGCACGGGTGCGGTCGGTCTGACGCAGACGGCGCCGGGCCTCCTTTTCGTCAAACCCCTCGGTGCGCATCAGCCGCTGTACCCGGTATTCCAACGGAGCGTGGAGAAAGATGCGCAGGCAGTGGGCCTGACCCTTCAGTACTACATCGGCGCAACGTCCAACGATAACGCAGTTCCCTTTCCGGGCTGCCTGGCGCATGACCTGAGCCTCTGCCTCGAAGATGGCATCGGTGGGAGCGGGAGTCTGCTCAGAGTAACCATACATCTCGCTGGCCAGGTCGTGAAGCAGGCCGCCGGAGATTTTTTCCTCCCGCTGAGATATATATTCCTGAGAATAGCCTGTGGAACCTGCGGCCATCTGAATGATTTCCCGGTCATAGAAGGGAAGGTTCAGCTGCTGAGCCAGAGCCTGGCCGATGTCGTGGCCGCCGCTGCCATATTGCCGGTCGATGACCACGCACACGGAATGTTCCGGTTCGCTTGTTTCCTCCTGATGGGGCTGGGTTTTTCCAAACAAGACCCGGGGTAACATTTCTAGCTTTCGTCCCATGAGACGGGCAATAAAGCCGACCAGAATGGCAGCGGCGACAGTGCCTTCCCGCACACCGTTGAGCTGCCCCTGGAATGCAAAGGACAGTGCAGCGGCGATGACCGTCATGGATACGTCAAAGGCTACCTTGGTTACACCAAACTCGGTTTTCCAGCGAAAAACCACGGCCCGGACAAAGGACTCGCCAGGCAGCATCACCACATCGGCAATAACCTCCAAAAATACGCCGAAACCCAAAATCACACAGCCGATGAGCAGATCCACCACCTTGATCGGATAGGCTTGGGGCTGTACAAAGGACAGCAGAGCCATGCACAGGTCGATGAAGTAGCCAAAGGCGATGGATACCGGAATCTGAAGGAAATGCTCCGGTTTAAAGTTTCTCTGCAATATGATCAGCTGCAGAAAAATCAGCAGCAGGCTGAAGATAATGGTAAACTCTCCCAAGGTAAACGGAAAGTTCAGACTGAGTACGTAAGGAATGGAGGAGATGGGGGAGGTACCCAGATCTGCCTTGGTGATCAGGCTCACACCCAACGAGTTAATAAATAATCCCACAAGAAATACCAGATACCGCTTTGCTTTTTCCATGTACATTCTCCCGTTTATATTGTTCTGTGCTGCCGGATGAACAGCGCAGTGCCTTTCCAGATTAACACCCATCTTTCAACATGTCAATATTGACATGTTGAAAGATGGGTGTTTTCTCTTGCCTTTTTTTGCGTTTGTGGTATGATACTGGCAAGTGTGATTTTTAAGAAAATGAGGTGATCTGCCTTGGGAACTCTGGGTTATGCCATTTTAGGCTTGCTCCACCGCCGCAGTATGACGGGATATGAGCTATCCAAGGAGTTTGAGTCTGGCCTATTTGAGGTTTGGAGTGCCAAGCACAGCCAGATCTACCCTGAGCTCAAAAGTTTGTATGAAGCCGGGCTGATCGACTATCAGGTGGAGATTTCCGGCACCGTGCTGGAGAAAAAGGTGTATACCATTACCTCTGACGGGGAGCGGACGCTCCAAAAATGGGTGCAGGATTCCGGTGCTGCACCCCAGGCCCCGAAGGATGAGTTTCGTCTGCGGCTGTTCTTCTCTGACTGTGTCTCTGCCAACAGTCGCAGGCAGCAGCTGGAGAGCCGGTTGGCACAGCATCAGCAGCGGCTGGAGCGGCTTCAGAAGGACCAGAATAAATTTGAGGAACTTCCGCCGCAAGATGACCAGGCGTTCAATGATTATTTGATTTTGCTGGGTGGCATCTTCCGGGAGCAGGCCGCCTGTCAGTGGTTGGAGACTTGCCTGGAGCTGTGCCGGCAAAGAGGGGAATGAGTGAAAATCTTACGCCCCAAAGGTTGACTATAGGGAGAGAACACAAAGGAGGGACACGACATATGTCGTGTCCCTCCTTACACCGGCGCAGGGCAAATTCACTTCGCCCGAGCATTTTAATCGAAAGGGTGGAGCCGCCCTATGGGCGGCGGAACCCAAAAAGAAGGACACGACTTTGTC
>CAJLCG010000007.1 GCA_905205085.1 uncultured Oscillospiraceae bacterium | reverse complement strand
GACCTCCTTGCAGTTTTTGTCGAACACATCTATAGTATACCCAATCCTGATTGAGATTGCAAGGGGGAACGCAAAAATTCCTAGTTATTTTGTATTCTATTAGGCATCCTGCAAAAATTGCTCCAGGCGATCCAGCCCTTTCTTAATGTTGTCCATGGACGTGGCATAGGACCAGCGCACATAGTTAGGTGCTCCAAATCCAGTGCAGGGCACAGTTGCGACCAAGCCATGCTTGAGGAAGGCGGCGGAGAAATCGTCGGAATCCCGAATCACCTCTCCGTGGATGGTCTTGCCCACCAGCTTTTCCATGTTCATCATGACATAGAAGGCCCCCTCGGGCTTGATGCAGCTGATGCCGTTGATGGCGTTCATCCGACTGACAATGTAATTCCGGCGTTCTTCAAAGGCTTTCCGCATGGACTCCACCTCGCCTTGAGGGCCCTCAAGAGCGGCCACCGCCGCCTTCTGGGAAATGGATGAGGGAGCGCCGGTGGAATGGCTGAGGAAGTTGCCCATCACCTTGGCAATGACGTCGTTGGCGCAGGCAAAGCCTACCCGCCAGCCGGTCATGGCATAGGACTTGGACACGCCGTTGACCAGCAGGGTGCGGGCCTTCACGTCCTCGCCCAGGGCGGCGAAGCTGACAAACTCCTCGTTGTCATAGGCCAAACGGTAGTAGATCTCGTCGGAGATGACATAGATGTCCTTCTCCACGCAGACCTTGGCAATCTCCTCCAGCTCCTTGCGGCTGTACATCATGCCGGTGGGGTTGGAGGGGTTGTTGAGAATCATGCACTTGGTCTTGGGGGTGATGGCAGCGGCCAGCTTCTCCGGGGTGATCTTGAAGTGCTCAGCCTCGGTAGCCTCCACCACCACGGGCACGCCGCCAACCATGCGGATGAGCTCAATGTAGCTGACCCAGTAAGGAGCAGGCAGGATGACCTCGTCGCCGGGGTTCACCAGGGCGCGGAGAGCCACATAGACGCAGGGCTTGGCGCCGTTGGAGACGGAGACCTCAGCGGGAGCGTACTCCACACCGCAGTCCTCCTTCAGACGCTGGCAGATGGCCTTGCGCAGAGCCACAGTACCCACAGAAGGCGTATACTTGGTGTCGTTATTCTGGATGGCCTGGATACCAACCTCCTTAATGTAGTCGGGGGTGGGGAAATCAGGCTCACCGGCACCGAAGCCGATGACGTCCAGGCCGTCGGCCTTCATCTGCTTGAACATGGTATCAATGGCCATGGTAGCGGAAGGCTCGATAGCCAGTGCAATCCGGGATAACTCTTTCATAGAAAACGCCTCCGTATCGTTATATTTGCAAGGTTTCTTTCATAATAATGCAATTTTCGTCTTTTACTGCATGGAAAGCTGCAAAACAGAGAAAGCTGCAATATTGGGCCGCTGTTCCAAAACCCTGCACTTCATTCCTTTGTCACAGCAAAAAACATTATATGCTTCCGCTTTCGAAAATGCAAGCCCATTCTTGTAAAATTTCAAACTGTTTGCAGTCTCACTTTGGACAATATGCAAAAAGCGGGCCCCGGCCAAGCTGGTCAGGGCCCGCTTTGTCTTGTAGAAGGATGAGATAATCAGATTCGCTGGCAGATCAGGCGGCCCATCTCCAGGGTGCCGATGGCCTTCTCCCCTGCCTTGGCAATGTCGGCGGTGCGGTAGCCTTCAGCCAGGACAGCGTCTACCGCCTGCTCCACGGCCTGGGCCTCGTCGGCCAGGTGGAAGGAGTAACGGAGCATCATGGCCACGGAGAGAATGGTGGCGATGGGGTTGGCCTTGTCCTGCCCAGCAATGTCGGGGGCAGAGCCGTGGATGGGCTCGTAAAGGCCGGGGGCGGTGTCACCGATGGAGGCGGAGGGCAGCAGGCCGATGGAGCCGGTGATCATGCTGGCCTCGTCGGAGAGAATGTCGCCGAACATGTTCTCGGTGACTACCACGTCAAACTGGCTGGGGTCGCGGACCAGCTGCATGGCGGCGTTGTCCACCAGCACGTCCTCGTACTCCACGTCGGAGTACTCCTCGGCCAGGCGGTGCATCACCTGCCGCCAAAGACGGCTGGTCTCCAGCACGTTAGCCTTGTCCACAGAGGCAACCTTCTTGCGGCGCAGACGGGCCAGCTCGAAGGCGCGGCGGCCGATGCGCTCGATCTCCTTCTCGGAGTAGGCCATGCGGTCGGCGGCCTCCTCGCCCCGATCCTCGGTCTGGTAGCGCTCCTTCTGGCCGAAGTAGATGCCGCCGGTGAGCTCACGGACCATCATCAGGTCAATGCCCTTGTCGGCGGTCTCCTTCTTCAGGGGGCAGGCATCGGCCAGAGCAGGACGGAGAGCAGCGGGACGCAAGTTGGCGTAGAGCCCCAGGTCCTTCCGGATGGAGAGCAGCGCGGTCTCGGGGCGCTTCTCGGGGTCGGTGGAGTGGCCCCACTTGGGACCGCCCACGGCGCCCAGCAGGACGGCGTCGCAGGCCTTGCAGGCCTCGGCGGTGCCGTCGGGGTAGCTCTTGCCCACCTGGTCGATGGCGCAGCCGCCCATGAGCACATCGGTGTAGGTGAAGGTGTGGCCGAACTTCTTGCCCACCTGGTCCAGAACCTTGACGGCCTCCCCCACTACCTCGGGGCCGATGCCGTCGCCACGAATGAGGGCGATTTTGTAATTCATTTTGCCACCCCCCGGGCCTTCAGAGAATTGAGCAGGCCACCGCTCTCAATGATGCCCTTAATAAACTCAGGGAAGGGCGCGGCCTGATAGGTCTTGCCGGTGGTCTGGTCGGTGATCACGCCAGTGGTAAAATCCACATCCACCTGGTCGCCGGGCTGGATCTCCTCAGCGGCCTGGGCGCACTCCACGATGGGGAAGCCGATGTTGATGGCGTTGCGGTAGAAGATGCGGGCGAAGGAGGGGGCAATGACGCACTTCACGCCGCAGGACTTGATGGCCAGAGGGGCGTGCTCACGGGAGGAGCCGCAGCCGAAGTTGGGGCCGGCCACGATGATGTCGCCGGGCTGGACGGTAGAGGCAAAATCCGCGTCGATGTCCTCCATGCAGTGGGAGGCCAGGGCGGCGGGAGAGGGATCGTTCAAGTGGCGGGCGGGGATGATGACGTCGGTATCCACGTTGGCGCCGTATTTATAAACCTTCATCCGGTTTCAATCCTTTCTGAATCAATCTAGGCGTTGGGGGTCGGGAGGGAATGTGGACCGAAAAACGAAGGGTTTCTCTGTCCTCCTCTCCCCTTCCGAAAACCCCAGAGGCGAAACGAAGTTTCGCACAAAGTTCTTTGCCAGCTTGGCGAAAAATTCTTTTCGCCAAGCTGCAGCACTTTTTCAAACTTTTAAAGTTTGAAAAAGTGAGTTTATTGCACGTGAAAGACAACCCTGACGGTTTTCTTTCACATTATCTTTCCCTCCGAATCCTATGGTAGGAGGGTCTAACGATAGGTTGTACTTCTCAGCTCTCAAGAAAGCTTGCGGGGGTCAGCGACACAGCCGGCAAGGGCGGAGGCGGCAGCCACGGCGGGAGAGGCCAGAATGACCTCAGAGGTGACATGGCCCATGCGACCGACGAAGTTGCGGTTGGTGGTGGAGACGGTGCGCTCCCCTTCGGCCATGACGCCCATGTGGCCGCCCAGGCAGGGGCCGCAGGTGGGGGTGGAGACGGCGGCGCCAGCCTCGATGAAGGTCTCGATGAGGCCCTCCTTCATGGCCTGGAGGACGATCTCCTGGGTGGCGGGGATGACGATGCAGCGCACGTTGTCGGCCACCTTCTTGCCCTTCATGACAGCGGCGGCGGCGCGCAGGTCGCTGATGCGGCCGTTGGTGCAGGAGCCGATGACCACCTGGTTGATGGGCAGACCGGCTACCTCAGAGACCACCTTGGTGTTCTCGGGCAGGTGAGGCATGGCCACGGTGGGCTCCAGTTTGTCCAGATCAATGACCACCTCGCGGACGTACTCCGCGTCAGCGTCGGCCTCGAAGGCCTCGCAGGGGCGGTTCACCCGGCCGCTGATGTACTCCATGGTCTTCTCGTCCACGGGGAAGATGCCATTCTTGCCGCCGGCCTCGATGGCCATGTTGGAGATGGTGAAGCGGTCGTCCATGGTCAGAGAGGAAACACCCTCCCCGGCAAACTCCAGGGACTGATAGAGGGCACCGTCCACGCCGATCTCGCCGATCAGGTGAAGGATCACATCCTTGCCGGAGACCATGGGCTGCAAGCTGCCCTTCAAGGTGACCTTAATGGCAGCGGGCACTTTGAACCACAGCAGGCCGGTGGCCATGGCGGCGGCCATGTCGGTGGAGCCGATGCCGGTGGAGAAAGCGCCCAGAGCGCCGTAGGTGCAGGTGTGGGAGTCAGCGCCTACGATGATCTCGCCGGGAGCGCACAGGCCCTTTTCCGGCAGCAGGGCGTGCTCCACGCCCATCTGGCCCACGTCAAAGAAGTTGGTGATGCTGTGCTTGTGGGCAAAGTTCCGGGCCTTCAAACAAAGCTCAGCGGACTTGATGTCCTTGCAGGGGGTGTAGTGGTCCAGGACGATGGAGATCTTGTCCTTGTCAAAGACCTGGCTGAATCCGGCCTTCTCAAACTCGGTGATGGCCACGGGAGTGGTGATGTCGTTGCCCAGGACCATGTCCACCTTGGCCTCGATGAGCTGGCCAACTTCCACGTGGTCCAGCCCGGCATGCTTGGCCAGGATTTTCTGCGTCATTGTCATACCCATATGTAACTTCCTCCTTCGGGAATGTTCTTTCCCTGTTATCCTAGCAGACCCCTTGCCAAAAGAATGTAAACCATGTTACAATCTGAAAAAATGTTTTGGAGGGATCTCCCCGATGGACCAGCTCCACCATATGGAATTGAACCTGCCGCCGGATATCTGGCGGCCCTTCGCCCAGCAGCGGTGGGCCATCCGGTGCCCGGCGGGTTACTTAATCTATTTGCAGAACACGGCGGCCACCTGCTTTTATTATCTGAAGTCCGGCCAGGTGAAAAGCTTTATCCAGTCCCCCGACGGAGGCGAGCGGGTGCTGAACCTGTACCAGGAGGGCAGCCTCTTCGGGGAGGCCTCTTTCTTTGACGAACTGCCCCGGGTGTCCTCTGCCGTGGCTATGACCCCCTGCGAGCTGGTGCCCATTGACCGGGAGCTGCTGAGTCGGGAGTTTGCCGCCCACCCGGAGCTGGCCCTGGCCATGATGAAATACCTAGCCCGCACCGTACGGCTTCTCTCCGACCAGGTGGACCAGATGGCCTTCCGCCCTGCCCGGTGGCGGGTGGCCCGGTTTCTCACCGTCAACGCCGACGGAAACGACCAGGTGTCCTGCCCTCAGGAGGAGATCGCCGCCACCATCTCGGTGAGCCGGGTGACCGTCAGCCGCATCCTCAATCAGCTTGCCCGGGAGGGGCTTATCTCCCTGGGATACCGCTCCGTGCAAATTTTGGACCGGCCCGGTCTGGAGGCACTGTGTGAGTGACCTCTCCCCTGCCCTTTCCGCCCGTGTCTCCCCTGTTGGAGGCACGGGCTTTTTTCTGTCCTAAAAAAATTTCCCTCTTCCCTATTGACAATGATCCTTGTCAATGCTATTCTGATGATGACAAAGATAGTTGTCAAAACGACATAGATTCTTGTCATGAAAGGAGACTGCAAGATGCCGCTTGGAAACCGACTGAAAGAGCTGCGGGCGGCGAAGGGGCTCAACCAGCAGGGGCTGGGATCACTGGTGGGCGCGTCCCGCCAGACCATCAGCCTCATTGAGCGTGGGGACTACAACCCCTCCATCACCCTGGCCCTGCGCATCGCCAAAGTATTTGGAACTACCGTAGACGAAGTATTTTATCTCACCGAGGAGGATGAGGAGCAATGAAAAAGGAACGAAGCAACAAAGTGATTTATGCCCGGTTTGCGATTATTATACTGGTGTGTGCCGCTTTGGGCGGCGTGGCAGGCTTTTTTGCCGCCATGGCAGGCAAAAACTTACTTGATTCCGCAGACAGTCTGAACATGGCCCTGGCGTCTCTGGGCCAGCTGTGGTTTGTACCCGGGTATGTGCTGCTGGTAGTGAGCACCGTCTATTATCTCCGGGGTAAGGCCCTGCTGCCCCAGGCAGAGGCAGATGACGACGCCTTTCAGGAGTCCGACCGGCGGCTGTGTCTGTCCCTAATCATTTCCGGAGCGGCCATGGTGTGGCTGTTTATCGCCCTGGGTATCAACGGACAGACCGATTGGGCCAACAGCCAGGCCATGTGGCTGGGCGACCATATCCTGCGCATCGGTGGCCTGATGGAGGGCGTGCTGTTCATTGTTAATCTGGTCGTTCAGCTGATCTGGGTGGTGGCCCTCCAGGCCCTGACCGTGAAGGCCACCAAGGTCATCCATCCGGAGAAGAAGGGCAACGTATTTGACACCAAGTTCCAGAAGGACTGGTTCCGCAGCTGCGACGAAGCCGAGCAGCAGCAGATCGGCCAGTGCAGCTACTTCTCCTTCCGGGTGATGACTACCCTCTTCCCCATCGTGATGCTGGTGCTGTTCCTCCTGGCCAACAACGGTATGGCCTCGTCGGGCTGGGTTTTGCTGGTGGGCGGACTGTGGATGGTACAGCTGATGAGCTATCAGTGTATGGCATACATCCTGGACCATGGAAAAAAGAAACGTAAGGCCTGAGAGAAACAGAAACGAGGAGCCTGAGCAATGCGCTCAGGCTCCTTGTTTTTTCATTATTATTTAATAAGGAAGTCCAGCGACCCCGGCGGATTCTCTGTCCCCTTCTCCAGCAGGGACACCAGGGCGGTGATGGTTCTCTCGATTTCCTCCTTGGTGGAGGGCACGATAGTGTTGTCCATCTTCACGGTGAGAATGATGAGCACCATCTCGGCCAACTCATCAGGGTAGGCAAAGTGGATCTCCCCCGCCTGAATGCCCTGGCGGATGATTTCGGAGAGCACCGGCTTGAGGGCGGTGATCAGGTGGTTCATGTAGGTCTGATGGAGAAAGGCCTTTTCCTGGGCTCCAGTGCTGGCCTCCGACTTGGAGTACTCGGTGGAGGAGGAGCGGCAGGCCTGGAAGATCATGGCCATGCGGGTGAAGGGCGGGATATCCTGCCGGGCGGACAGGTGCTGGGCTGTTTTCAGGGGTGCCTCGTAGTTGCGCTGAACCAGGGCCTCCACGATGGCCTCCTTGGAGGGAAAATAATAATAGATGCTCCCCTTCCCGATGCCCGCGGCCTGGGCAATGTCACTGACGGAAATGGTCTGCACGCTGCGAGAGCGCAGCAGCTGCTGGAGAGCGTCCAAAATCAGGTCGTACTTTTTCTGGTCTTTGGCCATGGTGTTCCATCCTTCTCGCTTAAAATTTACCAGTACCTTCATTTTTTACAGTATAGCACAGATTTTTTCCAGCACAAATGAAATAATTACCAAATCTTTCTTTTTCCATGTTAATTGGAAGGAAAATGTATTGACCGGCGGTCGAAAACGTGCTAGGCTACCTTTAGAATTGTTTCGACCGGCGGTCGAAAAAAGGAGGATCCCAATGACATACGCAGACATGTTTTCCGAAGTAAAAGGTATGCTGGCGGGAGCAGATGTCAGTGATATCCATGAGCATCTGGCCTACCAATTCAACATCATCGGGGAGGCCGAGGGCATCTTCTACGCCGAGGTCAAGGATGGCAAGCTGTATATCGAGCCCTATGAGTACTTTGACCGGGACGTGATGTTCATCTGCACCGCAGATACCCTGTTTAAGCTGGCCAAGGGCAAGACCGACCCTGTGCTGGCCTTTACCACCGGCAAGCTGAAGGTGGAGGGCAACATCGACAAGGCCCTGAAGCTGGGCGACCTGCTGGCCCGGAAGAGAAAGGGCTGATTATATGGGAATGCTGAAAAAAGCCGCCGTCCTGGCTGGGCTGGCGGCCGCGGCAGAGGGCCTGGGCACCGCTTACTTCTACCGCCGTACCATGATCCGTACCAACGCCAAGCCGGAGCGCAGCGCCAAGATGTCCGGCATTGACTGGAGCCAGTATTATCCCCGGATGCATGAGAACCGGGACTGGCTGCTCCAGCAGCCCCATGAGGAGGTGGGTATCCTCTCCCATGACGGCCTGAAGCTCCACGGCACCTATTTCCCCGGCCCGGGAAACAAGGTGGTCATCTGCTTTCACGGCTACACCAGCAACGGTATGAGCGAGTACCCCAGCCTGGCCCGTTGCTTTATGAGCCGGGGTTTCGGAGCGCTGATCATCGACCAGCGCTCCCACGGCCAGAGCGAGGGTAAGTACATCGGCTTTGGCTGCATGGACCGGCTGGATGCCCTGGAGTGGATCCGCTGGACCGTGGACAAGGTGGGCCAGGACGCCCAGATCATCCTTCACGGCGGCTCCATGGGCGGCGCCACCGTGTGCATGGTCAGCGGCCTGGATCTGCCCCCCCAGGTGAAGGGCATTATCTCTGACTCCGCCTTCACCTCCCCCAAGTACGTGTTTACCCACGTGCTGCACAGCATGTACCACCTGCCCGCCACCCCCATGATCCCCCTGGCCGACAAGGTAAATAAACGTCTGGCAGGCTACGGCCTGGACGACTGCAACGCCGCCCGGGAGGTACGAAAGGCCAAGGTTCCTATGCTGTTCATCCACGGCAGCAAGGACACCTTTGTTCCCCCCTACATGTGCGACGAGCTGTATGAAAACTGTGCCGCTCCCAAGACCAAGCTCATTGTGGAGGGCGCGGGCCATGTGGAGAGCTACTATAAGAATACCCAGGAGTACGAAGAGGCCCTGGACAAATTTATCGGAGGAATTATTGTATGATGCGCAAACATAAAGGTTATCCGGTTTATCCCCTGACCGTAGCGCAGAAATTTCACCTGTTTTATCTCCCCTACTGCCCCAGCGCGGCGGTCATGAACATTGGCACCCGTCTGACCATCCAGTCTGAGATCGACTGGGACCTGCTCAAGCAGTCCATCTACCAGGCCTATGACCGCTGCGAGGGCATGCGGGTCCGCTTTGCCAAGGACAAGGACGGCACCTACTACCAGTACGTGGTGGACAAGGAAGAGCGGGACATCGAGTTTGTGGACTTCTCCCAGGGTACCCTGGAGGAGGCCGACAAGGTGATGCAGCAGTGGACCACCGTCCCCTTCCCCATGGAAGACGCCCCTCTCACCCGGGTGGTGATGATCAGCCTGCCCGACGGCTTTAACGGCGTGTACTTCCTGGGTCACCACATGATCGTGGACGCCCAATCCCTCATCGGCTTCCTGAAGGACATCATCGAGCTCTACTGCAGCCAGAAGTATGAGGGGGTTCCCGCCCCCAAGGAGATGGCTTCCTATATCGAGCAGATCCAGAAGGATCTGGCCTACGAGGCGGGCAGCAAGGCCCAGCTGCGGGACATGGAGTTCTTCCAGAAGGAGATCGAGTCCTCCGAGCCCATCTACAACGGCATGAACGGCACCGACAAGCTGGATGCCGCCCGTCAGATGTTCCAGAACCCCAATCTCCGCACTGCCTTCAACGCCTCCGGCGACACCACCTCCGCCCTGGACATCTTCCACCTGGAGGGTGAGCCCACCCAGCGGCTGATGAACTTCTGCGAGGAGTACCACGTCTCTCTGGTGTGCCTGCTGCTCATGGGCATGCGCACTTACTTCCAGAAGGTGAATGGCCACGACGATGTGTCCATCAACAACGCCATTGCCCGCCGCGCCACCCTGAAGGAGAAAAAGTCGGGCGGCACCCGCATCCACTCCTTCCCCTTCCGCACCTGCTTTAGCCAGGACATGAAGTTCATCGACGCCATCTACGCCATCCGGGACAAGCAGAACGAGTACTTCCGCCACGCCAACTACGATCCCACCGCCTACTTTGCCTACCGCGCCAAGACCTATCCCCAGCCCCACGCCGGTCTGACCTATGAGCCCATCTCCCTGACCTACCAGCCCCTCACCCTGAAGGAGAAGGGTCTGGATCAGCTGGGCGACATCCGCTACACCACCAAGTGGTATCCCAACGGCATGACCCCCCAGGCTGTGTACCTGACCGTCATGCACCGCCCCGAGGACAACGGCCTGGACTTCAACTTTGAGCACCAGGTGAAGGCCTTCTCCCGGGAGGAGCTGGAGTACTTCTACTACTATCTGTGCAAGATCATGTTCAAGGGCGTTGAGAACCCCGACCTCACCATCGGTGAGATCATCAAATTAGTGTAAAAGAGGAATCGGATTATGTTTGAGAAATTGGTTGAGATCATCTGCAACTACGTGGAAGTGGAGCCCGAGAAAATCACCTCCGACTCCCGCTTTATGGAGGACCTGGGCTTTACCTCCTTTGACTTTATGAGTATGCTGGGCGAGATCGAGGACACCTTCGACATCGAGGTGGACGAGACCGAGGTGGTCAAGATCCGCACCGTGGGCGAGGCCGTGGACTACATCCAGAGCCTGGCTGACTGAGAACAGGAGTAAGAACTATGACCAGTACCATCCGCGAGATCCTGGTGGAGGCCCAGCAGCGCTTTGGCCCCGAGGTGGCCGTGCGCTATAAGGTGGGCAAGAACCAGATTGAGGACAAGACCTACAACCAGCTCCGCCAGGATAGCGAGAGCTTTTCCAACGCCCTGGCCGCTCTGGGCGAGCAGGGCAGCCACATCGCCGTCATCGGCCCCACCTCCTACCGCTGGATGGTGACCTATCTGGGCATCGTCAACAGCGGCAGCGTGGCCGTGCCCCTGGACGCCTCCCTCCCCGCCGCCGACGTATGGGAGCTGCTGGACCGGGCCGATGTGACCACCCTGGTGGCCGACGCCGCCCGCAAGGACGTGGCTGAGGGGGCCAAGGAGCACTGCCCCAAGCTAAAGAACGTGGTACTCATGCAGCAGGAGGAGCACAGCGACGCCGCCCTCTCCCTTCCCCAGATGCTGGCGGAGCACCAGACTGCCTTTGACTTTGAGCCCCAGCCCGACCAGCTGTGTACCATCATGTTTACCTCCGGCACCACCGGAAAGAGCAAGGGCGTCATGCTCACCCACCGCAACCTGGCCGAGAACGCCGGCAGCATCAACATGGACCTGCCTGAGCGGATGGTGCTGCTCTCTGTGCTGCCCATCCACCACGCCTACTGCCTGTGCTTGGATGTGCTCAAGGCCATCTCTCTGGGCTCCATTATCTGCATCAACGACTCTCTGCTGCGGGTGATGAAGAACATCCAGCTTTTCAAGCCCGAGATGATCCTGATGGTCCCCCTGATGATCGAGACCATTGCCAAGAAGCTGGAGGAGAACACCCTGCTGCCCCCCAAGCTGGTAAAGAACGCGGTGTTCGGCAAGCAGCTGACCAAGATCTCCAGCGGCGGCGCTTACCTGGATCCCTCCTACATCGACCTGTTTGAGAAGTACGGCATCACCATCCTCCAGGGCTACGGTATGACTGAGTGCTCCCCCGTCATCAGCACCACTCGCCCCTGGAACATCAATAAGAAGGCCGTGGGCCAGCTTATTGATAACTGTGAGGCCAAGACGGTGGACGGTGAGCTGTGGGTCCGGGGCAGCAGCGTGATGCAGGGCTACTACAAGATGCCCGAGGAGACCGCCGCCACCCTGGAAGACGGCTGGCTGAAGACCGGTGACCTGGGCTACGTGGACGAGGAGGGCTTTGTCTACCTCACCGGCCGGAAGAAGAACCTGATTATCACCAAGAACGGTGAGAACGTCTCCCCCGAGGAGCTGGAAAACAAGCTGGGCGTGGAGCGTCTCATCCAGGAGGTGCTGGTGCGGGAGAACAAGAGCGTCATCGAGGCTGAGATCTTCCCCGACTACGAGTACGCCAAGAAGAAGCACATCAAGGACGTGCGGGCCGCTCTCCAGGAGATCATCGACCAGTACAATCTCCAGGCGCCTCCCCACAAGAAAATTTACAGCCTGATCGTCCGGGAGACTGAGTTCGAGAAAACTCCCTCCAAGAAAATTAAGCGCTTTTAAGTGAAAAAAATCTCCGGTTCTTTTGAACCGGAGATTTTTTCTGATTATTGTAACTGTTCCGGAAAGTCCACATCGTCCAGCTCCCGCTCTGACCTCGCCTGAACCACCAGGCAGGGCTGTCCCGGGCGGCCCATCAGCTTCCGTCCGCCCCGGTCCCCCTCCAAGGCCAGCAGGTCGGGGAGCAGCCGGGCGGAAAACAGGGTGGGCGTACCCACACGCTCCCCAAAGGCGGCAGTGGCCGTCCAGGTGTTCGGGCCGGCGGCATCCAGCAGGCGGGAAATGGTGTTGGGGGTGATCCAGGGCTGGTCGGCGGGGAGAAAGAGAAGGAAATCCCTCTCCTCCACCCTGCCAAGGGCCTGAAGGCCCGCACGGATAGAGTGGGCCTGCCCCTTCTCGCTGTCCGGGCTGTCTACCGCCCGAGCGCCCATAGCCTGGGCGGACTTCCGGATTTCCGGGTAGCGGGAGACCACGGTGAGGGTGCAGTCCCCCCGTGTCCGGCACACCTTATTCAGAGCGCTCAGCCCCCAGGTATACAGGGGCTTTCCGTTCAAGGGAGCCAGCAGCTTGTTGCCGCCAAAGCGGCGGGACGAGCCCGCCGCCAGCAGAATGAGGTGGTTCATCCCTTGGCCTTCATGGCCATGAGCACCTTCTCCGGGGTGATGGGCAGCTCCCGATGCCATACACCGGTGGCCCGATAGATGGCGTGGGCGATGGCGGGAGACGGGGTGTTGATGACGATCTCGCCGATGGACTTGGCTCCGAAGGGGCCAGTGGGCTCGTAGCTGGACTCAAACTCCACCCGCAGGTGGCCCATGTCCAGACGGGTGGGGATCTTGTACTGCATGAAGGAGTTCTCCAGCAGGTTACCCTTCTCGTCGTAGGTGATGCCTTCAAAGAGAGCCATGCCGATGCCCTGGACGATGCCGCCTTCGGTCTGCACCCGGGCCAGATTGGGGTTGATGGGGGTGCCGCAGTCCACCACAGCCACGTAGTTGAGGACCTCTACCCCGCCGGTCTCCTTGTCCACCTCGATCTCGGCCATGCCTACCATGAAGGGAGGCGGCGAGACGGGAGAGGTATGGGTGTAGGTCACCTGGACGGGAATGGCGTTGCCGCACATGGACTTGGTGGCAATGTCCATGAGGGATACCTCTCCGCCTCCGTCCAGACGGCGCACGCCCTTGCCGGTAAACTCCACGTCCTCCGGCTTGCAGTCCATCATCTGGGCGGCAATGGCACACAGGTTTTCCTTCAGCTGCTCGCAGGCCCGCTCTACCGCCTTGCCGGTGACGTAGGTGGTGGAGGAGGCGTAGGAGCCGGAGTCGTAGGGGGATGCGTCGGAGTCAGCGCCGAACACCGCAATGTTGTCCACGGGGCAGTCCAGGCACTCAGCGGCCATCTGGGCCAGGATAGTGTCGCACCCGGTACCCATGTCCGCCGCGCCGATGGACAGGTTATAGAACCCCTCATCGCTGAGCTTGATAGTGGCCGAGCCCACGTCCACTCCGGAGATGCCGGAGCCCTGCATGGCCATGGCCACGCCGGCGGCGCGGACCTTGCCGTTGCCCATGTCCCGCACGGGGAACTTCTCCTCCCAGCCGAAGAGCTGGGCGCAGCGGCTCATGCACCGGTCCAGGGCGCAGGCGTTGGTCCTCTCATTGTAGTAGGCGGGCATGACTTGGCCCTCCCGGACCATGTTCTTCTCCCGGATGGCCACCGGGTCCATACCCAGAATGTCGGCCAGCTCGTTCACCGCCGACTCCACGGCGAAGATGCCCTGGGTGGCGCCGTAACCGCGGTAGGCTCCGGCGGACTGGCGGTTGGTGTACACCACGTCGTAGGCAAAGCGGAAGGCCTCCAGGTTGCCGGTATACAGGGGGATGGACTTGTGGCCCGACAGGCCCACGGTGGTGGGACCGTGCTCGCCATAAGCTCCGGTGTTGGACAGGGTATACACGTCGATGGCCCGGATGGTGCCGTCCTTGGAGGCACCCAGGCGGACGTGCAGCTCCATATCGTGGCGGGGGGAGCTGGCGATGAGGCTCTCCTCCCGGGTGTAAATCATCTTGGCTGCCCGACCGGTCTTCCAGGTGACAAAGGCGGGGTAAATTTCCGCCACCACCGTCTGCTTGGCGCCGAAGCCGCCGCCGATGCGGGGCTTCTCCACGTGGATCTTGGACTTGGGAATGTCCAGGGCGTTGGCCAGGATGCGCCGGACGTGGAAGACGATCTGGGTGGAGGAAATGACGTGGAGCCGTCCGTAGGGGTCCATCTCGGTGTAGGTGCGGAAGGTCTCCATCATGGCCTGGTTGCAGGCGGGAGTGTGGTAGACGTGGTCGATGACGTAGTCACAGTGGGACAGGACATCGTCCACGTCTCCGTCGGAACACACCTCGCTGGCGCACAGGTTGCGCTTGTTGTCTGCGCCAACCGGGCACAGAGAGCGCCAGTTGTCCTCAGGATGGACCAGAATGGGGCCGTCCAGGGCCTCGTGGGGGTCCAGCACCGCCTCCAGCACCTGGTACTTCACTTTAATCAGTTTCAGGGCCTTGTCGGCGGCGGCCTCGTCCTCAGCGGCCACGATGGCCACAGCGTCTCCCACAAAGCGGACTCGCTGATCCAGAATCAGCCGGTCATAGGGAGAGGGCTCGGGGTAGGTCTGCCCCGCCATGGTAAAGCGCTTCTGGGGTACATCTTTATAGGTGTATACCGCAACCACCCCGGGCACCTTCTGGGCCACGTCGGTGTTGATCTCTTCAATGAGGGCGTGGGCGTGGGGGCTGCGCAGCACCTTCACCACCAGGCAGTTCTGGGGGGTCACGTCATCCACATAGGCGGGCTTGCCCAGCAGCAGGGACATGGCGTCCTTTTTCCGCACCGGCTGGCCTACGGTTTTCAAGTTTTCCATCTCAGCCCCTCCCCTTCTTGTGGTCCAGATAGGCACGAATGCCCCGCAGCTGTCCCTCGTACCCCGAGCAGCGGCACAGGTTGCCCGCCAGATAGGCGCGGATCTCGTCGTCGGTGGGGTCGGGGTTCTCCCGCAGCAGGGCTACGGTGTTCATGACAAAGCCGGGGTTACAGAAGCCGCACTGCTCCGCACCCTGGTCGGCAATGAAAGCGGCAAAGTCGGCGGCCTCCTCCTGGAGTCCCTCCAGAGTCTGGACGTGATGGCCCGCGGCTCGCAGAGCCAGCACGGAGCAGGACAGCACGGGAGTGCCGTCCATCAAAACGGTACAAAGGCCGCAGTTTGCGGTCTCGCAGCCCCGCTTCACGCTCAGGCAGCCCTGGGCACGGAGAAAATCGATGAGCAGGGTGGCCGCTTCCACGGACGCGGCCACCGCCCGGCCGTTTAAGGTCAGTTTCAGTTCCATGTTAGCCCTCCTTCTCCGTGGCCAGCAGGCCACGGCGCACCAGCACGGCGCAAATCTCCCGGCGGTAGTCCTCCCCCGCCCGCAGGCTGCTGCCAAACTTGGCCCGCTGGGCCACGTCCTCGCCAAAGGCCCGGGCGGTCTCCTCGGTCACGCCTCCGGAGAGCAGCCCCTTCTTGTCCCGGTACACCTGGGCCATCTGGGGCCGGGCGCCGATGACGCAGGTATACTCCCCGTCTTTCTCAGACAGGGCGCAGGTGAGGGTCGGGAAGTCGGTGGAGATATTCCGCTGGGACTGGTAGACCACCTGACGCACCCCCTTGGGGATGAGCACGTGGGTCAAAATGTCATGCTGCTGCCGGGGCAGCTGGGTGAACGCCTCCAGGGACATGCGTCCGGCGTGGTACAGCTCCACCTGGGCATCCAGGGCCAGCAGCAGGGTGAGCACATCAGAGAAACCGAAGCGGCCCCACAGGCTTCCGCCCACAGTAGCCAGATTGCGGAACTGCACGCCCACAATGTGGCGCAGGCTCTCCTCCATGGCCCCCTGGGTCAGCTCATTGAGACCGTGGTGGCGCTCCATCGTGCGCAGAGACACCATGGCCCCCAGACGGTAGAAGTCTCCATCTTCCTCAATCTGATCCAGACCCAGATCGCTCAGGTCGATGGCGGTGCCGATGGAACGCCGCTGCATCTTCAGCCAGAGCATTCCTCCCAGCACCACGTTGTTTTTCTTCTGGCACAGGTCATAGGCCTCTTCCAGGCTCTGGACCCGCACATAGTTTTTGATTTTCAGCACAGTATTTCCTCCCCATCGCGGCATGCTGTGTATCTTTTTAAAAGCATATTATTATACCATATTATTTCCACCCTGACAAACCAAAATCCGGGCGGACCCGACAAAAATCGGTTCCGCCCGGAAAAATTGATCGTATCAAGTTGAAATTTACGCCTTCTCCTTGGGCAGCAGGATGTTCATGATGATGGCCACGAAGGCGGCGGGCACGATGCCGGAACCGCCGAAGACCAGCTGAATCCACTGGGGCAGGCCGGAGAGCACCGCGCTGTTGGCACCCAGGCCGTAGCCCAGGCCCAGAGCCACGGAGACAATGGACATGTTCCGGGCGGTGAGGGGCTCCTTGGTGATGAGCTGGATACCGCTCATCACGATGGAGGAGAACATAATAACCGCCGCGCCGCCCAGCACGCTCTGGGGCATGATGGACACGATGGCCGCCAGCTTGGGCAGCAGGCCGCACAGCACCAGGAACACGGCGCCGCAGGCCAGAGCGGTGCGGTTGACGATCTTGGTCATGGTGACCAGACCCACGTTCTGGCTGAAGGAGGTGTTGGGCAGCACTCCGAACAGGGCGGCGAAGGAGGAACCCAGGCCGTCACAGATGACGCCGCCGGCCAGTTCCTTGTCGGTGGCCTCCCGGCCCATACCGCCCTCCATCACGCCGGAGATGTCGCCCACCGTCTCCACAGCGGTGACGATGAACATGATCATCACAGGCAGGATGGCCCGCAGATCAAATACCGGCTTGACAGGCATCAGCGCGGGGATGGACACCCAGCTGGCCTGAGCCACCTTGTCCCAGTTGAGCACCCAGGCCTTGGTGTACTCGACGCCGTCGGCAGTGACGCCGGTGGTGGACAGGAACAGGGGCAAAATGGCACAGATGATGTAGCCGCAGATGATGCCGATGAGGATACAGGAGGAGCTGGCCAGCCCCTTGGCCCCGTGCTTGAGGGCCAGGACAATGATCATCACCACCAGGGCGATGAGCAGGTTCTCCACGGAGCCGTAGTCCTTGGCGCTGGTACCGCCGCCGAAGGAGCCCACGCCCACGCTGATGAGGGACAGGCCGATGGACAGCACCACGGTGCCGGTGACCACGGCGGGGAAAAAGCGGCGCAGGGGCTTCAGGAAGGCGCCCAGAACGGTTTCAAACAAGCCGCCCAAAATGGAAGCGCCCATAATGGCACCGTAGGCCACGATGCCGCCGCCCATTACGTTGACTACACTCTGGAACACGCCGATAAAGCCGGAGCTGGTGCCCATGATGATGGGCACCTTGCCGCCCACCGGGCCGATGGCAAACAGCTGCACCAGGGTGACCAGACCGGCCACCAGCATGGCATTTTGCAGCAGCACCACCTGGATGGCGGCAAAGTCCTCCGCCCCGCTGGTGGCGGCGCACAGGTTGGTGATGATAAGGATAGGAGTCAGGTTACCCACAAACATGGCCAGCACATGCTGAAGCCCCAGGGGAATGGCCTGACGCAGGGGAAGACGCCCAAAGAAATCGAAGGGCGTCACATACTGTCCGGAACGCTCCATGATCTTCCTCCCTGATCTTTTTTTGTAGTGTGAGACCTATATTATATCAGATTTCTCTGGCGTTCACAGTGTATTCACAAATTTTTTTATTTTTCTCCATTTTCCGCAAGACCGCACCAGTAGGCTCCGCTGTCTTTGTCCCGTTTGACACAAATATCCGGGTAAATGCGGCGCAAAACCGCCTGGATCTCCGCCTCCCCGGCCTGGGCGGGGCATACCTCCCCCACCAATTCTCCTTGGCGCAGTAGCAGCAGGCGGCGGCACCAGGTGAGGGCCAGAGCCGGGTCGTGGAGCACCACAAGACCAGCCTTGCGCTGGGTGCGGATGAGCTCCCCTACCGTCTGGAAGAGAAGCTGGGTGTTGTAGAAGTCCAGGGCGCTGTTAGGCTCGTCCAGCAGCAGGACCGGGGCATCCTGAACCACGGCCCGGCCCAGGTGGACCATCTGCCGCTGGCCCTCGCTGAGGGCGGCGCAGTCGGTGTCCAGCAGCTCCTCCAAACCAAACTGCCGGGCGGCCTGGGCCACCCGCTTTCGGCCTTCCTCACCCGCCGGGCGCAGGGGGCCCGTCCATGGGTAGCGGCCCATCTCCAGCACCTCCCGGGCCCGCAGGCCGGGCAGCAGCTGGGGCCGCTGAGGCATCAGAGCCACACGGCAGGCCCGCTGGCGGTGACTAAGCCGTCCCCAGTCCTCCCCGTCCAGCAGCACTCGGCCCCCCGTTACCTTGGCCGAGCCGGTGAGGGAACGCAGCAGGGTGGTCTTTCCGCTGCCGTTGCGGCCCAGCAGGCCCACCAGCTCCCCACCTTCTACTGAAAAGGAAATATCCTTTACCACCGGCGTGCCGTAACCAGCACACAGGTGTTCTACCTCAAGCATCGCTGCCATATCGATCCCCCTTCCGGCACAAAAGCGCCACCAGCACCGGGGCGGCAAACAGCACCGTAAAAATGCTTAGAGGCAGCTCGGCTCCCCCCTGGGAAATCGACCGGGCTAGCAGGTCGGCGCACAGTAGTACCGCCCCGCCTACCAGCCCGCACATAGGCAGATAGGGCCCGCCCCGGCGGCCTAAGAGCAAAAAGGCGATGTGGGGGGCGATCAGTCCCACAAAGGAGATGACCCCCGTCACCGACACCACCGCCGCCACCATCAGGGTGGTCACTCCCAGCAGCAGGGCCCGCCACAGCACCGGGTCCAGCCCCATGCTCCGGGCGCTCTCCTCCCCCAGGGACAGCATCAGCACCTCCCGGCGGAACAGGAGCAACAGCCCCAGGCAGACCGCCACCGTAATGGCAGGCAAAACCACTTTACCAGCCGTGATAGCAGCCAGGCTGCCCATGGTCCAAACCTCCAGGGCGGCCAGCTCCCGCTCTGGGTCGGCCATCACCTTCAGGGACATCAGACCCGCCTCCGCCAGGGCGGAGACCACCACGCCGGCCAGGATATAGCTGCCCGTGCGCTCCAGCCGGGCGGCCCGCACCAGAAACAGCACTAGTCCCAGGGCCAGCATCCCCATCAGGAAGGCACCGGCCATGATCTCCCCGCTGGCCCCGGCTCCCAGCACGATAACGCAGGCGGCTCCCAGGGACGCCCCAGAGGCCACGCCGGTGAGGTCGGGCGAGGCCAAGGGGTTTCGGAAGATGGTCTGGTACACCCCTCCTGCCACCCCCAGGGATAGCCCGGAGATGAGACCCATGCACATCCGGGGTAGCCGCAGCTGCCAAAATACCCGGACGGCCATGCCGTTTTTTAGCTGACCGGTCAGAATCGCCCCGATTTCCCCGATGGAAAGGGGGTAGCTGCCCACAAACAGGGAAACCACCGCCAACACGGCCAGCACCAGCGCCACGGCCAGCACGGCGGTAAACTCCCGGGTATATTTTTTCATGGTGGTGTTCCCCCTTTCCAATCCAACTTCAGTTTTTTTGGTCTGCCCGCCTCTTGGAGATGGGCAGACCAAAAAAACAGAAAAAATGGGGGGAGGAGTACTCCTCCCCCCTGCTTGATTTTTTACTTGGTGATCAGGCTGGTATCGATCTCGAAGCCGTAGAAGGTCTGGTAGAAGTCCTGGGCGTCAGAGACGAAGGTCTCGAAGGGATAGACGTCAGGATGGAGCACGCTGGTCAGCCACATGGTGCCCAGAATGCCGGAGGGAATGGGAGAATCCCACTCCTCAATGCCCTTGGGCATGGCGTACACCGCGTCGTTGACCACGGCGGGCAGCTGGGACAGCTGGGGATCGTTCTTCACGTCGTCCACGGTATACTCCGCGGCGGTGGGGATGATGAACACGTCAGGCTCCATGGCCAGCAAGGTCTCGTAGGAGACCTGAGTCCAGTAGTCCCCCTCCATCTCCCCGGCGGCGTTCACGCCCCCGGCGATGTCGATGAGGGTGCTCTGGTACATATCTTTGGGGGCGGTATTCAGGTAGGTGGAGTTAGCGCCCATGTACACCACCGGCTCCTCACAGCCTTCGGTGAGCTCCTCCATGCGGGCGATCTGCTTCTCGTAGTAGTCGGTGAGCTCCTTGGCCCGGTCCTCCACACCGCAGGCCTGTCCGATGAGGGTGAGCATCTCCACCAGCAACTCGTGGCTCTCCGGGTTGACCATCAGCACAGGGATGCCCAACTCCTCCAGGGCACCCGCGTAGTCCTGAAGCTTCAGGGGCATGATGACCAGATCAGGCTCCAGGGCGGCAGCGGCCTCCACGTTGAACTCCTTCAGGCTGCCTACCGAGGCCTGCTCCAGCAGCTCCGGGGCGGCCATCTGGTAGATGGGACGGCTCTCAGGCTTATTTTCCAGGCCCACCACCCGGTCGTCCACGCCCAGGGCGATGGTGGCGTAGGTGGTGATGTAGTAGCAGCTCACCAGGGTCTGGGCGGGGCCCTCCAGGGTCACTTCCCGGCCTGCCTGGTCGGTGAGAACGATGGTGGAGCTCTGCTGGCTCTGGGAGCCGCTTTGGCTTTCACTCTGGCTGCCGGTGTTGGAACCAGAGCTGTTCCCACCGCTGCATCCGGCGGCCGACACCGCCAGCAAGGCGGCCAGGGCCAGCGCGGCCAAACGCTTTGTCAAAGATCGTTTCAAGTTTGTCTCCTCCTTTACAAACTCTGGGTTGTCCTGGCATATTGTACCCTGCCAGGCTCCCCTTTGTCAAAGAGTTTCCCACGCAGGGACGCAAAAATCCGGGAAACCGTTTGGTTCCCCGGATTTTGACAAGATTCAGGACTGGGATTCCACCGCCGTCTGAGGCAGCAGGGACAGGGGGTCCACCAGGCTGCCGTTCTGAGCGACCTCAAAGTGGAGGTGAGGCCCGGTGCTCTGGCCCGTCTGGCCCACCGCACCGATGGTCTGACCGGCGAATACCGTCTCCCCCACCTCCACCTGGATCTCCAACAGGTGGCAGTACTTGGTGGTGAGACTGCCGTGGTCCAATACGATGTACTGACCATCCACAGGGGCGAAATCGGTCTCGGTCACCGTCCCGGCCGCTGCCGCCAGCACCGGCGTGCCCGCGTCCAGCACGATGTCAATGCCGCTGTGGTTCGTGGTCTGGCCGGTGATGGGATGGACCCGGCTGCCGAAGGGGACGGACAGGGTGACGCTGCCCCCGGTTTCCATGGGCCACTGGAGGGTGGTCTCCCCCTGGGCCGTCTGGGCGGAGACATCCGCCTTGGGCTCCTCCGGAGCGGCGTAGGCACCCAGGGCCACCGAGGTGAGCAGCACGGCCATGCAGGCCCCCGCCGCCAGCACCCCGGCAAAGGGTTTGCGCTTGTGATCCATAATGTGTATCAACCTTTCTTTTAAACACTGCTTCTTGGAAAGGCAGGCGGCAAAGCCTGGGGCGGGGACGGCACACAGCTCCAGCAGCATCTGGCCGTATCGGGCCCGGTGCTCCCGGTCCCAGCCCCGGCACACGGTTTCGTCGCATGCCAACTCGCAGGCCTGGTCCAGCCGCTCCAGCAACCACCAGGCAGCCGGGTTAAACCAATGCAGCACAGTCACTGTCACGGAAAGCCACTTGACAGCTAAATCGTGCCGCCGCCAGTGAGTCAGCTCATGGGAGAGCAGCCCCTCCAGGGCCTCTTCCTCCAGAGAGCGGCAGGGCAGCACAAGAACAGGCCGTACCAGCCCCATCAGCATGGGGGTGGCTGCCTCCGGGCTGCATACCAGCTTGGGCGGACGGCGATCTGAGGCGGTAAGGACCCCATAGACCGCCTGGGCCTCCTTTGGGGCGGGCCGGCTACGGCGCAGGATGCTCCGGGAAAACCGGACATAGCTCACCCCGCGCACCACCAGCATCACACCAGCTCCCGTCCCCCACACCGCCCACAACAGGGGCTCCGCGGGAACCGAAGCCGGATGCTGCTCCGGCTGGACTGGCGCTTGGCTTGGAACGCTGGACTGCTCCGGGACGGACAGGGTCCACGACTCCTGGGGGCCCTCCACTCCCTGACTGAGCAGGCTGTGAGGGGTGGTCCAGGGGCACAGAAAGCGTAGCAGCACCAAAATCCAAAGCCCATAGACTGCCCGGGCGGAGATTTTTCCCCGTAAAACCCGGCAGAGAAGCACAGTCACACCCGCTAGCAGGGTCCCAGACAGGGACACGCTGCCCAGCACCAACAGCTTATCCACGGCTCTCGTCGGGGTACAGGATGCCCCGCAGCTCGCTCAGATCCTCCGCACTGAGGGGACAGCACTCCACCAGACCCGCCACCAGGTCCCGGGCGCTGCCCTGATAGACCCGCTGCACAAAGGACTGGGTAGACCAGCGCTGGTACTCCTTCCGGCTCAGCAGGGGCCAGTAGTAGAACACATCCCGCTTTTCACAGTCCACCGCCCCCTTCTCCCGCAGCCGGCGCAGCAGGGTCTTCACCGTGGAGGCGTCCCAGCTGTGGGTCTCCTCCAGGGCGTTGCGGATGGCCGCAATGGGCATGGGGCCCTCCGAGCGCCACAGCACCTCCAGCACCTCCAGCTCGGAAGACGAGATCTTTGCCGCTAACTCTTTCATCCAATATGACCTCCTAACAAACAGGGTACAGCTGTAACCTACATACAGGTTACAACTGTACCCTCTCTTTGTCAACCCCTATTTTTCCCTTTCTCCTGAAAAATGGCCCGCCGGAACCGTCCGGCGGGCCAAAATCCAAGCTCTGTTATCCAATGGGCGTACCGGGCCCATCGCCTGGCCCCCGCTTTTTCCAGGAGAGCATCCCCTTTTTCCGCATGACCACCACCGCAACCACGGCGACTGCTGCCACCACAAGGACCAGCACCAGGTTGTAGGACAGCCACACCAGCAGTTCCCGTCCCCCGTTTATCAGGCCCCGGAAGCTGGACTGCACCCCGGCCGCCATCCGCGCACCCAGGCTATCCCGCTCCCCGGGAGTCTGGGTGATGCTACCCACCTCATCCAGGGTAAGCTCAATGGTGGAGTAGCTGATGAGGCGGTCGTACTCATTGAGAGAGGTGGTAAGGCTCTCAATTTCATACTCCACCTCGCTCAGGGCATCCTCCAGGGCTACGATGGTCTCCATGGAGTCCGCCTTCTCCAACAGAGAGAGCAGCCGCTCCTGCTTGGTGCGCTGGGCCTTCAGGCGGGCTTCGGTGTCGTAGTACTGCTGGCTCACGTTTTCGCTGCTCTCGCTCTGGCTGGTCACGTAGCCCAGCTCCCCGGTGCGGCCCAGGAAGGTATCAAACTGCTCCTGGGGCAGGCGGATGGTATAGTTGCCCCATCGGGAAGCGCTCTGGTTGCGCAGGCTCCCGCCCTCCACGCTGGCGTTCTGGAAGTAGCCGCCGCACTCCTGGACCATCTTCTCCAGTGCCTCCACCGCCTGGTCAAAGGTCTCCGTCTGGATCTGAAGATAAGCCCGGCGGATGAGCTTGGCGTCCTGGTAGACCGAGGCGCTGCTCTGGCCCTCCGACTCCTCTTGGGCATCCTGGGTACTCCCGTTATCCCAACCGGAGTCTGTACTGTTCATCTCGTTGGAGGCCCCGCCGCTGGACGAGGCGGCGGTGTCTCCGCTGGCACCGCTGCTGCCGGCGCCGCAGGCGCACAGTCCCAGCAGGAGCATCAGGGTCATCAACAAAGCAAGCATTCGTTTCATGTAAAATCCCTCCCGTTCTTGTTGGGTCTCTCTACCTATTTAGACGGATTTTCTAGTGGGAGGTTCGGGGCAGAGAAGAAAAATTTTTGGGGGAACCTCTCCCCTTTTGCTCACATAGCATGAGAAAAACAGGAGGTAATCCCTATGCCCATTATCTATCTCTCCCCCTCCACCCAGGAGAAAAACTACTATGTCAACGGCGGCACCGAGGAGCAGTACATGAATCTGCTGGCCGACAAAATGGTGCCCTATCTCAACGCCTCAGGCATCCGCTATTCCCGCAACACCCCGGAGATGACTGCCGCGTCCTCCATCGCCGCATCCAACTCGGGCAATTACGACCTGCACCTGGCCCTCCACTCCAACGCCGCCCCGGAGGGCAAGTACGGCAGTGTCCGGGGCATCATCGTATTCTATTACCCCGGCAGCCAGAAAGGTCAGCGGGCGGCCACCATCATTGCCAACAATTTAAAGAGCATCTACCCGCTGCCCAATCTGGTACGGGCCGAGGCCACCACCTCCATCGGCGAGGTACGGCTGGTGCGGGCGCCGGCGGCTTTTTTGGAGCTGGGCTATCACGACAACCCGGAGGACGCCGCCTGGATCAAACAGAATCTGGACGCGGTGGCTAAGAACCTGGTCATGTCTCTGTGCGACTACTTTGACATCCCCTTCCTGGACCCCTCCACCAGCCGCTCGGGCCGGGTAGATGTGGACTGGGGGGTGCTGAACATCCGCGCCCGCCCCGACCTGGATGCCCCCATCCTGGCCCAGGCCCCCGACGGCGCCCCCCTCACCATCCTGAACCAGTCTGGAGGCTGGTATCTGGTGAACTATGCGGGCACCATCGGGTACGCCAAAGACGACTTTGTCACCCTGAATTAAGGAGGCGTTCCTATGGATATCCATGTGGTCCGTCCTGGGGATACCCTCTACTCCATTGCCCAGCAGTACGGCGTATCCATGGCCCGGCTGCTGGAGGACAACGATCCCCCCGACCCTGCCCGGTTATCCGTGGGGCAGACCCTGGTGGTGCGCTACCCCAAGAAGGTTTACCGAGTGCGACCCGGCGATACCCTGTGGTCCATCGCCCAGGCCCATGGCCTGACCCTGAGGCAGCTGTGGCAGCGAAACCCCGGCCTGGGCGGCGGCGACACTATCTATCCCGGCCAGGAGCTGGTCCTCTCCTACCGTCAAGCCCTTCTGGGTAAGCTGGCGGCGGGGGGTTATGCCGAACCGGACATCGACCCGGGTTTGCTCCGCGCCACCCTGCCTAACCTCTCCGACCTGGCTCCCTTCACCTACGGCTTTACCACCCAGGGGGAGCTGATCCCCTTAAATGACACCGCCCTGCTCTCCGCCGCCAAGTCCGTTGGGGTGCGCCCCTGGCTTCATCTGTCTACCCTCACCGCCGCCGGGACCTTCTCCAACCAGCTTGCCCACGCCGTTCTGGCCAATGGTCAGGCTCAAAACCGACTGATTGATGCCCTGGTAAAAACAGTACAGCGCAAGGGTTATCAGGGGGTGGACGTGGATTTTGAGTTCATCCTCCCGGAGGATGCCGCCCGCTACCCGGAATTTATTGCCAACCTACGGGAGAGCTTGGCTCCCCTGGGTATCCCGGTGATGGTAGCCCTGGTGCCTAAGACCCGCGCAGACCAGAAAGGGGACTTCTACCAGGGCCACAACTACCGCCTGTTGGGCCAGGCGGCAGACTATGTGTTCCTCATGACCTACGAGTGGGGCTATACCTATGGGCCTCCTATGGCGGTGGCTCCACTCAATCAGGTCACCCGGGTGGTGGACTACGCTTTGAGCGAAATCCCTAAGGAGAAGATCTGGATGGGCATGCCCAACTACGGCTACGACTGGAAGGTACCTTATCAACCAGACACCATGGCCCGGTCCATCTCCAACCAGCAGGCCATTGCCCTGGCCCAGAAGCACTATGCCGCCATCCGCTTTGACGAGGCCGCCCAGTCCCCATGGTTTCGGTATGTGGACGGAAACGGCCAGGAGCACGAGGTGTGGTTTGAGGATGCCCGGAGCGTGCGCGCCAAGTTGGAGCTGGCTCACAGTCGGGGACTGTACGGGGTGAGCTACTGGAATCTCATGCGCCCCTTCCCCCAGAACTGGGTGTTGCTCACCACCCTCTACGAAATCCAAGACTAGGACTGGATTTTTCTACGAACATGGAGTAAAATGGCGGAGTAAAAATTTCCCCACAAAGGAGAACTGAGAATTATGTCCGTGGAAGTTGGAATCAAGGGCCGCGCAGAAGACGTGGTCAGCGAGAAGAATACCGCCCAGGCCGCCTGCTCCGGCGCTCTGCCCGTGTTCGGCACCCCCTTTATGACTGCCCTGATGGAAAAGGCCGCCTGGACCTCCATCGCCCCCTACCTGGCTCCCGGTGAGAGCACCGTGGGCACCAAGCTGGACGTGAGCCACGACTCCGCCTCCCCCATCGGCATCAAGGTGTGGGCCGAGAGCGAGGTCACCGAGGTGGACGGCAAGCGCATCGAGCTGAAGGTCGCCGCCTATGACGAGAAGGGCATGATCGGCCACGGCACCCACCAGCGCTTCATCGTCACCGACGAGCGCTTCCTGGCCAAGACCGCCAAGAAGCTGGAGGGCTGAGGGATGTCCATTGAGCGGGTACGGGCCTACTTTAAAGAGTTAGGCCGGGAAGGAGATATTCTGGAATTTCCCGTCTCCAGCGCCACGGTGGAGCTGGCTGCCCAGGCGGTGGGGGTGATCCCCGCCCGCATCGCCAAGACCCTGTCCTTTCTGGTGGAGGGCAAGTGCGTGCTCATTGTAGCCGCCGGAGACGCCAAGGTGGACAACAGCAAGTATAAGGGTCTGTTCCACACCAAGGCAAAGATGCTCACCCCCGAGCAGGCGGTGGAGATGACCGGCCACGCCGTGGGCGGCGTATGTCCCTTCGCCAATCCGGAGGGGGTGGAGACCTATCTGGACGTGTCTCTCCAGCGGTTTGACACCGTGTTCCCCGCCGCGGGTAGCTCCAATTCCGCCATTGAGCTCACCTGTGATGAGCTGGCGGAGTACTCCCACAGCAAGGGCTGGATCGACGTGTGCAAGGCCTGGCAAGATAACTCGAACCAGTGACTATGTCACTGGTTCGACAATGGGTGCACGAAATCTTTGCCTCGATTTCTTCCGAAATTGTCGGCAAATCTTTCGTGAGAAGTGTCATTTCCGACGCACATGTCGCCGGAAATGACGAGATTGCATTTTATTCCGCCGCCTGCGGGCGACGGAACTCCTTGCAGGAGGGCTTTCCCTACAGACAAAAATTCCGTGAGCAGAGCGCTCACGGAATTTTTTTATTCCTTCATTTCATTCATCACGTCCAGGAGCATAAGCATCTCCTCCCGGCAGCCGTAGTTGTCCAGCACCTGGGGAGGCAGCTCCTCGGCCAGCAGCTCGGCCCCCAGCTTCCGGGCCCGGGACAGGTTCTGGCGGGTACCAATTCCCTGGGCCAGACACCGCACCAGGCGGCAGATGCAGTTCACATTGCCCCGCTTGGCCCCATCCCGGTACAGGGTATAGGCCCGCTCCAGGTCCCGGTCCAGGCCCAGGCCCTCCTCGTACATGCGGCCCAGAGACCAGTAGGCGCTGTCCATGTTCTCCGCCTTGGCCTGCTCGTAGCAGGCCCGGGCCTTTTTCAGGTTTCCCGCCTTCTCCAGGTACCAGCCCATGTTATACAGAGCATACACGTTTCCCAGGTCCGCGGCCTTGCGGTACCATTCCAACGCCTTGCCCAGGTCCTTGGGCACGCCCCGGCCCTTAGCCAGCAGCTCGGCAAAGTTGTTCATCCCCGCGCCGCTGCCCAGCTGGGCGGACTGCTCATACCAGATGGCCGCTTTGACATCGTCCTGCTCCACGCCCTGGCCCAGCTCATAGCTCAGCCCCAGGGAAAACATGGCCTCCCGGTCTCCTTCGTTTGCACCTTTCCGGTACCAGGCCACGGCCATCTCCGGGTCGGCGGCCACGCCGATCCCCTCCATCAGGCAGTCGCCCAGCTGGACCATGCCCCGGACAGACCCCATCTGGGCCGCCTGGCGGTAGAGCTCCACCGCGCCCTCCGGGTCGGCCTCCACCCACTTGCCCGTCTGCTTGAGCCAACCCAGGCAGCACATCCCCTCCGGGTCGCCACCCTGGACGGCTTTCTCATACCAGCGCACGGCCAGCTCTTTGTCTTGCTCGGTCCCCACGCCAAACTCGTAGTGCTTGGCCAGAGAGGTCTGGGCAGCGGTCTCTCCTTGGAGGGCGGCGGTGCGCAGCCACTCCACCGCCTTGGCCTGGTCCTGGTTAACCCCGAACCCCTCCTCCAAACAGTGGGCCAGCAGCCGCTGGCCCCGGGCGGAGCCCTGCTCCGCCGCCGCCAGATACAAAGCCGCCGCTCCCGCCGGGTCCTCAGGGGTTCCGATCCCCTGTTCCAGACAGACGCCCAGATTGCACAGGGCGGCTACGCTGCCCATCTCCACCGCCTGTTTGTAAAGCCAAACTGCCTGTCGTGGGTCGGCCTGGGTGCCGATGCCCTGCTCCATGCACAGCCCCAGGTTGCAGGTGCCCCAGCCGCTGCCCAGTCCGGCAGAGCGGCGGAAGCAGGCCAGAGCCTTTTCCTCGTCGGCAGGCTCCAACTCCGTCCAATAGAGCCCCAGGCGGCACCACTCATCGCCGGTCAGCTCCTCCTCCCGGTGCACCTCCAGGGCCTGACCGCAGCGGGGGCAGGCCTGGGGCAGAGTATCCCCCTCCCCAAACCACAGGCACTCCTCATTGGTACAGCAGTAGATCATGGCTCACACCCCTCGCTCTACGATTTCATAAATCTTTTTCAGGTCCAGACTCTCCCGTAGGGTCTGGGCCAGCTTGTCATATTGGCGCTGCTTGTAGTCCCACAGGGTCTCCTTGGGGGTCTCCCCGGTCCAGTGGAGCCCCTTCTCCTCCATCAGCAGTTCTACCAGATGCTCCACCAGCTGGGGGGAATCCAGCAGGCCGTGGAGGTAGGTGCCCAGGATGTGCCCGGACACAGTGAACAGTCCCTCGCTCTGGCCCATGTGGATCTCGTACCCCTCCAGGGGGCAGCCGGACAGGGGGGCAAACAACCCTCTGCACTCCGGGAAGGAACATGCGGTGCGGGTGGTGGTCTTTTCCGGGGAAAAGACGGTGGTGGTGTCTAGCAGGCCCATGCCGTCCAAAGAGCCTCCCCCTTCCACCCCTAAGGGGTCAGAGAGATTCCGGCCCAGCATCTGATAGCCTCCGCAGATGCCCATCACCGGGGTGCCCCGGTTGGCCAGCTTGAGGATGGCCGCCTCCAGGCCGCTCTGGCGCAGCCACCGGAGATCGGCCAGAGTGCTCTTAGTGCCCGGCAGAATCACCAGATCGGGCCGCCCCAGCTCCTCGGCCCGGTCTATGTACCGCAGGCCCACCGCCGGGTGGCGCTGGAGAGGGTCAAAATCGGTGAAGTTGGAGATGCGGGGCAGGCGGATGACTGCCACGTCCAGTGGGGCCTTGCCGCCCCGGGCATCCAGCCGGGACGAGAGGCTGTCCTCCTCGTCCAAATCCAGCTCCATCCAGGGAACCACCCCCACCACAGGCACCTGGCACAGTTCCTCCAATTGAGTCAGGCCGGGGCGGAGCAACTCCACGTCTCCCCGGAATTTATTGATGATGGTCCCCTTCACATAGGGGCGCTCCTCCGCCGCCAACAGGGCCATCGTGCCGTACAGGGCGGCAAACACTCCGCCCCGGTCAATGTCCCCCGCCAGCAGAACCGGAGCTCCCACCATCCGGGCCAGTCCCATGTTGACGATGTCCTGGGATTTCAAGTTGATTTCCGCCGGGCTGCCCGCCCCCTCCAGCACGATGATGTCGTACTGTGCCTCCAGGGCTCGGTAGGCCTCCATCACCTGGGGAATGAGCTGACTTTTTTGCCGAAAGTACTCCGAGGCGGTGAGATTGCCCACCGCCCGTCCATTTACAATGACCTGGCTCCCCACGTCACTGGTAGGTTTTAACAGGATGGGGTTCATCTCCACAGAGGGCTCCACCCCTGCCGCCTCCGCCTGCATCACCTGGGCCCGGCCCATCTCCAGGCCCTGGGCGGTAATAAAGCTGTTGAGGGCCATGTTCTGACTTTTGAAGGGGGCCACCTTGTAGCCATCCTGGCGGAAGATGCGGCACAGCCCCGCCGCCAGCACGCTCTTGCCTGCGTTGGACATGGTGCCCTGGATCATAATAGATTTTGCCGGCATGTCATTCTCCTCTCAGCAGCGTCTGGAGTGCGGCCATCAGCCGCCCGTTTTCCTTCGGGGCCCGCAGCCCCACCCGGTACCACCCCGGCCCCAGGCCGGAGTAATTGGAAAACTCCCGCACTAAAATACCTTTTTCCCGCAAGCGCGCTCCCAGGTTCTCGGGACCGCGGAAGAGCAGAAAACAGCTCTCCGACGGGCACACCCACAGCCCCAGTTTCTCCAGAGTAGCTTTCAGTTCCTCTCGCTCCCCTGCTATACTTGGAAACTGGTCAAAGGGCCAGCGGGGGAAGGATTGTAAAGCGCGTTCCCCTGCCATCTGAGCCGGGATAGACACCGGCCAGGGCTGCAAGATATGGACCATCTTCTCCAGCAGGGCCCGATCTCCGCACAGACAGTAGCCCAGGCGAATCCCCGCCAGGGCGTAGTTCTTGGTCAGTGCCCGGAACAGGATGAGGCTCCCCCCTGCCAACTGATCGGTCAAACGGTCGGGCCGGGCAGCGGTGAGCTCCAGAAAGCACTGGTCTACCGCCAGCATGGCCCCCACCTGCCGGCACCGCGCCAACACGCGGTACAGCAGCCTCTCGTCCATCAGCTGTCCGGTGGGGTTGTTAGGGTCGCAGAGAAACACTAGGTCTACCCCGGGAACAATGGCCTCCAGAAGGGTCTCATCGGGGAGAAAACCATTCTCTTGGGAGAGGAAACATTCCTCGATCTGGCAGCTCACTCCCTCCAGGGCCCGGCGGTACTCCCCAAATGTAGGGGCAAGGAGAAGGGCTTTCCCAGGTCTCAAGCTCAGGGCAAAGCGGTCAATAAGGTCGGCACAGCCGTTGCCCCACAGGACCATATTCTCCTCCACCCCATCCCGCTGGGCGGCGGCCCGGACCAATCCCCGACACTGGGGGTCGGGGTAGCCCTGGCGCAGCACCCCCTCCTGGGCGGCCTCCAGGACCGCCTGTGGCGCTCCGGCGGGGTTCAAGCAGACGGAGAAGTCCAGCAGCCCGGCATTATCGCCGTAGACGTCCCCTCCATGCGCGATTCGTTCCATGTGTTCACCCCTTATAACCATACGGCCAGACCGGCAAAGAGCAGCAATAACAGCCCCGCCCCGGCGTACATGAGACAGCAGGCCCGGGGGATGTCCTCCGGCTCCACCGGACGCACCGGGTCTCCCAAGGTGGGTTTATGGACCACTTTGCCAAAGTAGCTGGCATCCCCCGCCAGCCGCACCCCCAGGGCCCCGGCGCAGGCGGCCTCGGTATGGGCGGAGTTGGGAGAGGCATGTTTCCGCCGGTCCCGCCAGAAGATGGTCCAGGCCCGGCGGCCAGAGCAGCCAGGCAGCAGGGCCGCCCCCAGGCACAGGAGCAGCCCGGACAGCCGGGCGGGGATAAAGTTCAAAATATCGTCCAGCCGGGCGGAGGCCCAGCCGAAAAAGCGGTACTTATCATTTTTATAGCCCACCATGGAATCCAAAGTGCTCACCGCTTTGTAGGCCATCCCAGCGGGCAGGCCGCCCAGAAAGAGGAAGATCAGCGGCGCGGTCACTCCGTCGCAGGTGTTCTCTGCTACCGTCTCCACCGCCGCCTTAGCCACGCCTGTCTCGTCCAAGGCTTGGGTATCCCGGCCCACAATGCGGGACACCGCCCGCCGGGCCCCCTCCAGGTCGTGGGCTTTCAGGGGGTAATAGACCGCCATACTCTCCTTCTGCAAAGACCGGGCGGCCAGCAGCTGGTAGGTAAACCATAACTGTACCACCCAGCTGAGCCACGGAGATATTTGACCCAGTCCCCATAAGATCAGGGCGCTAGCTCCTCCAAACAGGACGGGCAGAACCAGCGCCAGGACGATGCCCGCGCCCCGCTCACCCCCTGGGGCTTTGGGAAACAGGCGGCGCAGCAGCGTTTCCAGGCCGGAGATGGTCTGTCCCATCCACCGTACCGGGTGTGGCATCCAGTGGGGGTCACCCAGCAGAAGGTCCAGAACCACGGCGGGCAGCAGAACGGTCCAGAAGTAGTGAGACATCCTTAAAATTCCTCCAGCAGAGTGAACGTAAAGGGATTTTCCTGGACAGATACCCGGAAGCCCCCGCAGTTCTTCAGCTGCCACTCATAGAGTTTACGCTCCGGGCGGCCAAAGGAGGCCATCCCCACCAGCCAGGTGCCCCCGTGGGCCACCACAGCTGCTCGCTCCAGTCCCAGCTCCTTGGCCTCCTGGACCACGGTCTGGATACCACGGCGGCAGCGAGTGATGAAGTGTTCCATCGCCTCCCCGTGAGGAAAGGTAATGGTCATGTCCCCGCCAATCCAGGCACGGTAGATAGGCTCGTCCTTTAATTCCTCCCAAGTCTTGCCCTCAAAGTCGCCGAAATCGCACTCCTGGAGATCGGGAATGATGTGCTGCTCCATATTGGGAAAGAGAAGCTCCGCCGTCTGGCGGCAGCGCATCAGCGGAGACACCCACAGGCCATCGATGGAGGGCATAGCTCCCCGGCGCTCCCGGGCCAGGGCCTCTCCTTCCGGGGCAAGAGGCTGGTCGGTGGAACCTACATACTGTTTTTTCAAATTGCCCGGCGTCAAGCTATGCCGGATGAGAAGTAATTCCATGGTTGCTCCTTTGTCTTTGCTTATTTTAATCGCATGGCCAGACCGCACTGGAGGCGGTACACCGCCTGAGCCTGCTTGGCCAATTGGCAGCACAGCCGCCCGATGGTCTCACGGCGTTCCCGGTCTGCTTGCTCCAGGGGGACCACTCCGCAGCCCACCTCGTCGCAGATCACGGCCTCGTAGCCCAACAGCTCCTCCAGGGAAGGCAGTGGGTCCAGCTCGTGGAGGGCAGGCAGAGTGTTTTTGGGGGTGCAGCCCAGTGTTTCCCGGGCAAACTCCCGTTTTCCCGCCCCACGGCCGCCGATAATCAGAATCATAATACCGCCTCCAGACGCTGGGCCAGCACTAGCCCGGCCAGACAGCCCAGCTCGCACAGCTGCAAAAACCACCCGGCCAAATCGCCGGTCACTCCGCCGAACTCCTTGAGCGCGGTGTGCTTGTAGTAAAAGTAGACGGCCAAACCCGCCGCCGCCGGGAGCAGATACCAGGGGTTCAACGCCCCCAGCGCTGCTACGCAAAGCAGTCCGCCTAGCACCAGGATCCAGGGAAAGCCTCTCCCAGTCACCGCCGAGAGCATGCCCTCACCTCGGGCATTGGGCAGGCGCAGTGCCCCCCAGCCTGACAAACACCGGCTGTACAGGGGCAGCAGCAGCACCGCCGCCAGGGTTTTTGCGTCAGGGAATTTCACTTCACACCACAGGCCAAACAAGGCCAAAAGGTAACACATGCACCCCAGCACGGCAAAGGCCCCCACCCGGGAGTCCTTTAAGATCTCCAGCTTCCGCTCCCGACTCTGGTGGGAGGCCAGGGCGTCGCACACGTCGCAGAAGCCGTCCATGTGGATGCCCCCAGTGACTAGGATGGGCAACAGGGTCATCCCCACCGCCCGCAGGACGTTCCCCAGCTCCAGCGCCCAGCACAGGCCCAACCAGAGACACCAGGCCCCGCTGACCGCCAGCCCCACCAGGGGAAAGACATACAGAGTGAGGCGGCGGCTTTCGCTCTCCCAGTCCAAGGGCGGCATGGGCACCCGGGAGTAGAGGGCAAAGGCCATGCCTACGGCCCGCAGCCACTTCATACCTCTTCCCCCTTCCACAATACCGGAATGCCGCATACCAATTCGGCCACCAGGTCATAGCGCCTGGACAGGTCTGTCTGCACCTGGGCGAGCACCTCCAGGTAGGCCATGGTCTCCGGAGGATAGTGCTCTCCGTCCCGGAACAGGTCGTTGCCCACCACCACCAGGTGCTCCGCCTTGGCCTCCAGAGCGGTGAGCCCGCGATTCAGGTTTGCCAAAGCGGCGGCTTTGTCCAAGTTTTTTCCAAAAAACACCTCGTTGGCCACTAAATTGCCCAGGTCTTCCAGAAGGACGGTAGCGTGGGGCGGGATGGAGCAGGCCTCCAGGTGCCGGGACTGCTCCAAAGTAGAAAACCCCTTGCCCGCCCGGGCCTTTCGGTGGCGGGCGATGCGCTCCGCCCCCTCCTGCCCCCAGGGCTCCATAGTGGCCAGATAGATGAGGGGGCCGCCCAGGCGGCAGGCCAGATCCTCCGCCCAGCCGCTCTTCCCGCAGGCGGAGCCCCCCAGCACCAGGGCCCTCAGGGGGCCACCCCCGTCAGGGCAGGCCCGGACACTGCCCGGCCATCGGGCTGGTAAGCCTGGATTCCCATGTGGTCAAAGGTGGTCATATTCTGGTATACCGACAGGGCCATATCCAGCAGAGGCATAGCGGCCACCGCGCCGGTGCCCTCCCCCAGATGGAGCCCGGCGTCCAGCACAGGTTTCAGCCCCAGCTCCTGGAGCAGCAGCTGCCCGCAGGGCTCCGAGGGTCGGTGGCTGGCCAGCATGGCCTTTCGGGCGTTGGGGCATAGCCGCACCGCAAGCAGGGCGGCCGCACAGGAGATAGCTCCGTCCAGCAGCACCGGCCGTTTCCGGGCCGCTGTTCCCAGGTAGAAGCCTGTCATAGCCGCAATGTCAAGCCCGCCCACTTTACTAACTACGTCCAACGGATCTTTCCGGTCGGGACGATTCAGCATAAGAGCGCGTTGAATTACGGTCACCTTCCGCACCAGTCCGGCGTCAGATAGACCGGCTCCCCGCCCGGCGGTCACCGAGGCAGGTAGGTCCAGCAGCACACTGGTCACCGCCGCGGCGGTAGTGGTGTTGCCGATGCCCATCTCCCCCGCGGCCAGCAGGGCCACGCCCTGGTCGGCCAGCTCCATGGCGATCTGGGCCCCGGCCATCAGAGCAGTCTGAGCCTCCTCCCGACTCATGGCAGGCCCCTTGGTCATATCAGCCGTGCCGGGGCGGACGGACAGATCCCGCACGCCCGGCACCGGAGCATGGGCCAGCATGCCAACATCCACCGGCACCACCTGAGCTCCGGCTACTCGGGCCATGTGGCACACCGAGGAGCGGCCCTCGCCCAGGGCCTGGGCCACCGCCAGGGTGACCTCCTGCCCAGTCTGGGTTACCCCCTGGGCCACTACTCCGTTGTCGGCGCAGAACACCGCCACCGCCTTGGCTCCCAGAGACAAGTCGGTTTTTCCGGTGGCTCCCGCCACCTGCACCAGCATCTCCTCCAGGTTGCCCAGGCCGTTGATAGGCTTTGCGATGGCGTCCCAATTTTTCCGGCAGCCCTCCATGGCCTCCTTGTCCGCCGGGGTGATGGCGGCCAGCAGTTCTTCCAGTTCCATTACAATCTCTCCTTCCACCGGCGGCAGGCGTCGGCAAACCGCCGGGCCACTTGGGGGCAGGACGGCAGATACAGATGAGGAAATCCCGCAAGGAGATTTCCCTTACACAGCATGCAATTCCATGATTTTTCGCTCTCTGGTTTCTGTGCCAAGCAGGATTCTCCATTTTGGGTACAGTCCCAGCGGTGAAATTCGTGGGCGGCCAGGGTCTCCCCTGTCCGCAGATAGGCACTGTCCTCTCTGGGGGACAGCGTCACATAGCCAAAGCGCTGGAGCCGCCCGGCCTGAAATCCAGAACCCTCCAGCACCCCCGCCATGGGCCAGGGGGTACCCTCCGGGTCCTCCAGACTTTGCTGGAGGTAAAGAAACCCTCCGCACTCGGCCAGGATGGGCAGATCTACCGCTGCGGCTTCCCGCAGGGCGGCAAGCATAGGGGCATTCCCGCTGAGCTGTTTGGCGTACAGCTCCGGATAACCACCTCCCAGATAGAGCCCACAGGTCCCATCCGGGAGTTTTTGATCTGTCAAGGGAGTGAACTTGACTAGTTTTAGGCCGCAACGCTCCAGAAGCTCCAGGCTCTCCTGGTAGTAGAAGCAGAAGGCCTCGTCCCAGGCCACCGCCAATACTCCTGCGGAGGCGACGGTCTCTTCCGGCTCCTCCGGGACCTCCAGGTACGGGGCAGACCGGGCGATGGCCAGCAGACCGTCCACGTCGGCATACTGCTCCAACGCATCGGCCAGCTTGTCCACCCGCGCCCCCAGATCTGCAATCTCCCCCGGGGTGTAGAGCCCCAGGTGGCGGCTGGGGATGGCGCACTCCGGCATCCGGGGCAGACAGCCCAGTACGGGCAGGCCGGTCTCCCGCTCAATGTCCCGGCTGAGCCGGGCGGCCATGGCGGGGGTCGTGCCGTTGAGCAGTACGCCCCGCACCTGGCTGGGCTCTCGGAACTGGGCCAGGCCCTGAAGCACCGCTGCCAGGGTAAGGGCGGAGCCTTTCGGCTCCGCCACCAAAATGGTTGGGGTCTGGGTGACCTGGGCCAGGTGCCAACTGCTGGCCCGCTCTCCTCCTCCTACCCCGTCGTAATAGCCCATGACGCCCTCAATGACTGCCGCGCCCTGGCCTCGGGCTCCCCGAGCCAGATTGTGCCGCACCTCAGCGGGCGTGCTGAAAAACAGGTCCAAATTCCGGCTGGGCAGGCCCAGCACGCTGCGGTGGAACATGGGGTCGATGTAGTCCGGCCCGCACTTGAAGGCGCAGGGAGAAAGTCCCCGGCGCTCCAGCACCCGCAGCAGGGCGCAGGTGAGGGTGGTCTTTCCGCTGCCGCTGGCCGGGGCGGCCAGCAGAAGGCGTGGAATGTGACGGGTCATGGGTAAGGCCCTCCTGCAAGGAGTTCCGCCGCCGAATGCGGCGGAATAAAATGAAATCCGTCATTTCCGGCGACATGCGCGTCGGAAATGACACTTCTCACCCAAGATGCGCCGACTTTTCCACTAGGAATCGAGGCTCATCTTGGGTGCAGCTCCACTCAACAAAGTGGTATTTCCACTTTGTTGATACTAAAAGGTATCCTCCTGGGCCCGGTCTACTCCATCGTCCAAGTCAAAGGGCGGAGCATCCTGGGCTGGTGTGGGTGCAGCAGGCGCAGAGGCAGGTGGTTCTGGGGCAGCGCCGGGGGCATCGGAGACAATGCCCTGGCGGTACTTCATCTCCTGCCACTGCTCCTTGGTGATGAGCAGCTGCCGGGCCTTGGAGCCCTCAAAGGGACCCACGATGCCCTTCTCCTCCAGCTGGTCCACCAGTCTGGCAGCCCGGGCATAGCCCAGCTTGAGCCGCCGCTGGAGCATGGACACGGAGGCCTGGCCGGTCTCCACTACCACCTCGGCGGCGGCGTTGATGAGCTCGTCGTACTCCTCGTCCCCGCTTTCCATGGGATTGGAGCCGCCCACGCCCTTGGAGCCCTTCTCCTTCTCGGCGGCGTGGTGCTCGATCTCCTGCATGACCTGATCGTCATACTGGGCCGCACCGCTGTTCTTCTTGACAAAGTCCACCACGGAGGCCACTTCGCCGTCGGAGATGAAGCAGCCCTGGACACGGGTGGGCTTGCCGCTGCCCAGCGGGGCAAAGAGCATGTCGCCCCGGCCCACCAGCTTCTCGGCGCCCTGGGTATCCAGAATGATGCGGGACTCCATGGCGGAGGCCACAGCGAAGGCGATACGGCTGGGGATGTTGGCCTTCATCAGGCCGGTAATCACGTCGGCAGAGGGACGCTGGGTGGCGATGACCAGGTGCATCCCGGCGGCACGGCCCATCTGGGCCACCCGGCAGATGGATTCCTCCACCTCTTTGGCGGCCACCAGCATCAGGTCGGCCAGCTCGTCGATGACAACTACGATGGAGGGCATCTTCTCCATACCCTCGGTGCGTGCAGCCAAAGCGTTGTACTCCTCCAGCTTACGTACCCCTACCTCAGAGAAAGTGCGGTAGCGCTTCATCATTTCAGTGACCGCCCACTGCAGGGCACCGGCCGCCTTCTTGGGGTCGGTAACCACAGGAATGAGCAGGTGGGGAATGCCGTTGTAGATGCCCAGCTCCACCATTTTGGGGTCCACCATGATGAGGCGGACCTCCTCAGGGCTGGCCTTATAGAGGAGGGAAATGATCAGCGAGTTGGTACACACCGACTTACCGGAGCCAGTGGTACCAGCGATAAGCAAGTGAGGAAGCTTGCCAATGTCCCCCACAATGGCCTGTCCGCTGATGTCCTTGCCTACGGCAAAGGATACCTTGGACTTGCTGCCGGTAAAGGCCTGGGAGGCAATGACCGAGTGGATGGACACAGGCGAGACCACCTTGTTGGGCACCTCGATGCCCACCACGGAGATCTTGTCCGGGATAGGAGCGATACGCACACCGGTGGCACCCAGAGCCAGGGCAATGTCGTCGGCCAGGTTGGTCAGCTTGTTGAGGCGCACGCCCTGGTCCAGCTCCAGCTCATACCGGGTGACCGAGGGGCCGCGTACCACGTTGACGATGTTGGCGTCGATGCCAAAGGAGTGGATGGTGTCGCTGAGCCGCTGGCGGTTGGCACTCAGTTCGCCCAGGGCCTCGCCACCCAGCTCCCCTTTCCCCTCCTGGAGCAGCTCCAGAGGCGGGTATTGGTAAGGCGGCGTCTGCTGAGAGAGTCCCTGCTGGATATGGGCCGACACCTCCTGGGCGGCCTGCTGGCTCTCCTGCTGAGTCATTTTGGACACGGCAGGCTCCCGGACGATCTCCGGCATGGCCATGGGCGCGGGGGCAGGCGGTGTGACCGGGACCGGTTCCGGTGTGAAAGGAACTTCCTTTACAGGCTCTGTTATCTCAGCCTCCGGGGCAAAGATGGGGTCCGGCTGGACGGGAGGCGGCGGAGTGGTAAAGATAGGATCGGCCGCCGGCTCGGGCTTGGGCTGAGGCTTGACCGGTTCCACAGCGGGCTCCGCCTCGCTCGGGGCCGGACTGGCCGCGGCAGCGGTGAGCAGCTGATCCGGGGACGGCACGCGGGACTTCCTATTAAAGAAACTGCCCTTGTGTTTTTCCAAAGTCGGGCTTGCCGCCGGGGCGGGCTCCTTGCCCACCAGGGGGCCATCCTCTACCGGGATATCGATGTCAGCGGCCCGGCCCCGGGCAGACTTGGTCTCCACTCTGGAGGCCGGGGCGGGAGCCTGACGGCGGGGCCGCTCCGGGATCTCCTGGGGCTCGTACTCCGGGCGGTTGAAGATCCAGTCGGCCACATCCACGATGGTACGATTAAAGGCGCCCAGAGCTAAGAGCAGGAAGGCCAGCACAAAGACCACGGTGGCTCCAATGCTGCTGAACACCTGGACAAAGGCCTGGGCCACGGTACCGGACAGGGCGCCGCCACTGGTCATAGCTTGTCCGCTGGTCCACAGAGTCTGGAGCAGGGTTCCGTTCCAGGGAAGCACGCCGTTAAGCAGGCCGTGGACGGTGCAGGCAAAGACGCCCGGCAGAGACAGGGCGCAGGTCAGGCGTAGGGCCACCGGGCGTCCCCGGTGGAAGGCCAGAATGTAGCTGCCCAGAAGCAGGGCAGGCGGCACCAGCCAAAAGCCGTAGCCAAACAGCCCCTTGACCAGCCCACAGAAAAAGTTAATGAACAGGGCATCCATATGAAAATAGCCAAAGGCAGAGAAGATGGCCAGCAGCAGGCAGATCACTGCCCCCGCCTCCCGGCGGAATGGCTTGTGCGCGGGTTGG